>CAZONJ010000009.1:0-42864 GCA_964581225.1 uncultured Terriglobales bacterium
CAAAAATCATGCCTCCGCAGCAGTCGCAGTCCAGCGCCTCCGCCATGCTGGGGCAGCTGGGCCAGCTTGGAGCGCTAGCGGGATTGACGGGGGGGAAGGAACTGGGGCTGAAGAATCCTTCCGATTTATACGTGGGCATTCTTAAGAGCCGGACGATTGCCGATGCCCTCATCGCCCAATTCAGCCTTGAGCGGGTTTATAAAGACAAAAGAATGACCGATGCGCGGGAGGATCTGGCGAAGCATGCAACCATCGACTCCGGCAAAGATGGGATGATATCCATCGCCTTCGAGGACACTGACCCTAAGCGGGCGGCTGCAATCGCCAATGCCTACGTTGACCAGCTCTATCTGGCCAACCAGCGGCTGGCCATCAGCGAGGCATCGCAGCGCCGGCTCTTTTACGAGAAGCAGCTCGAAGCCGAGAAGGATGCCTTGGCTTCTGCCGAAGTGGACCTGAAGAAGACCCAGGAGGCGACCGGACTGATCCAGTTGAACAGCCAGGCGGAGGCGATTATCCGCGCCGTGGCCTCGCTGCGGGCACAAATCACGACCAAAGAAGTCCAACTGCAGGCAATGAGGTTGTCGGCCACCGAGCAAAATCCACAACTGGAGCGAGCGGAGCAGGAGTTGTCCGCGCTGCGCGCGCAAATGTCCAAGCTGGAAAATAAAGATAGCGAAAAGCTTGGCGGCGGCAATATCCAGGTCCCAACCGGCAAGGTGCCTGAGGTCGGCTTGGAGTATATGCGTAAGCTCAGAGAAGTGAAGTACCACGAGCAGCTCTTTGAGATTCTGGCGCGACAATACGAGGCCGCCAGGATTGACGAAGGAAAGAGCGCGTCCCTGATACAGGTAGTGGACCAGGCCGTGGTTCCAGATAAAAAAACCGGTCCCATGCGCAGCTTGATCGTGATCATTGCCACATTTCTCGGGGCGATGCTCTGTTGTTTTTACGTATGGGGTTTAGCCGGACTTCGGAATGTGAATTCAATGCCAGAGCAGAAGCTGAAAATGAGAGCCTTAAAAGAGGCATGGTCAAGTAAGTCCATACGGCAGAACTGAGCCTTCCAATGAAAATATCTTTGATCTTTGGCACTCGTCCGGAAGCCATTAAGCTATGTCCGCTGATACGAAGGTTTCGAGAGGAGAAGCTCTTTGAAATTAATGTGTGTGTGACCGGGCAGCACCGGCAGATGCTCGATCAGATCTTATCGGTCTTTGATATTTCGCCCGATGTTGATTTGAATCTAATGCAGCCGAGACAGTCGCTGGGCTCTTTTACAGCACGGGCTATAAAAGCCATTGATAACTATCTGGTGGACTATAAGCCAGATCTTGTTGTGGTACAGGGAGATACTACAACTACTTTCTGTGCGAGTTTGGCCGCTTTTTATAGCCGGATTCCTGTTGCCCACGTTGAAGCGGGGCTTCGCACAGGTGACAAATCCTCTCCCTTTCCGGAAGAGTTGAATCGCGTCTTGACGACCCATCTCTCCGATTATCATTTCGTGCCTACCCTGCTTGCCCGCGACAACTTGATAAACGAAAATGTCGCCGAGGAGCGAATTTTTGTTTCCGGGAATACAGTGATCGATGCGTTACTCTGGGCAGTCAAGAATGTCAGGGAGAAAGCTCTGCCCATACCAGGATTGCCCAAGGCACTTCTGAATGGCCATTCAGGCAAGCGAATGGTCCTGATCACAGGCCATCGAAGAGAAAACTTTGGCCCTGGATTCGAGTCTATTTGCCGGGCCATTCTAAAACTTTCATGCCGGTTTGCCGATGTGTCCTTCGTTTATCCGGTGCACATGAATCCAAATGTGATGGAGCCCGTCTATCGGTTGCTTGGAAATAAGGAAAATATTCATCTTATTGATCCTCTGGACTACTTGCCATTCGTCCGATTGATGGACCGTTGTTATTTGGTTCTTACAGATTCTGGAGGAGTGCAAGAGGAAGCTCCCAGTTTAGGCAAGCCTGTCCTTGTCATGAGGAACACAACGGAGAGGCCTGAAGGAGTAGAAGCGGGCACGGCAAAACTGGTCGGAACAGATTGCGACACCATTGTGAGAAATACCTCGGCTCTTCTTGAGGACCAAATGGCGTACGAGTCAATGTCGAAGACTATAAACCCCTACGGGGATGGAAATGCCTGTGCCAAAATCGTGCGCATTTGCTCGAAGATTTTGCAGGCGGTTTAGCGGACAAACCATTGATTAATTTTCTTGTCCCTCGATTGCCCTATCGGCTTCGCACTCAACTGGAACGCCTCCGTGCATCCCCAATGGGTGTCCGATTTGTCCGAGGCGCCTTCTGGTCGTTCGGCGGGGCTGTGATATCCAAGGCCCTGATCCTGATCTCTTTCATAATCATCGCCCGGCTTCTTGGAAAGGAGCAGTTTGGGAAGCTGGGCATTATCCAGATCACGGTGATGATGTTTCAGATATTTGCCGGCTTCGGCCTGGGACTGACGGCCACCAAGTATGTTTCTGAATTTCGAAAGACTGACCCATCGAAGGCTGGGCGGGTTATAGCTCTTTCCGGGGTTGTTGCTCTGGGGACAGGAGCATCGGCGAGCGCAAGCCTTATAGTTTTTGCGCATTGGCTATGTGCCCATACCCTGCATGCGCCGGAGTTGACTGGAGTTCTGCGAGTTAGTGCGCTGCTCTTGTTCTTTTCAGCATTAAACGGCTCTCAGACTGGTACGCTTTCCGGGCTGGAAAGCTTTAAGGCGATAGCAAAGGTCAATTTCTGGTCGGGACTGCTGTCGTTTGTCGCGCTCATTGGAAGTGCCTACTTGGGAGGGTTAGACGGGGCTGTCTGGGGATTGGCGATTGGGTCTGCCATAACCTGGTTGATTACCCACATTGTTTTAAGACGCGAATTACGCAATGCTGGGGTGTCTCTTGATTTCCGCAATTGCAAATCTGAAAGGGGAGTCTTACTGGCGTTTAGCTTACCGGCTATCCTGGCTGGGATCGTGGTTGTGCCAGTCAATTGGGCATGCAGTGCAATGCTTGTCCGTCAGCCCGGAGGCTATGCCCAGATGGGTATTTTTAACGCGGTCAATCAATGGTTTTCCGCTCTGCTGTTTTTGCCCATGGTACTTGAACAGGTGACCTTGCCAATGATTTCCGAGAGGCTGGGTATCAATGACCGGTTTCATTCTCGCAAATTATTGATTATTTCCATCAAGGTGAATGCTCTGATTATTGTGCCCCTGGTCCTGTTTGGCAGCATGGCAAGCCCAATGATCGTACGCCTCTATGGGAAAGGATTTGCAAATGCTTGGGGGACACTTATTATTGTGCTGCTGACAGCTGGGGTTTTCGCGATCGAAACCCCAGTCGGCCAACTCGTCACTGCGTCTCGCCGAATGTGGACAGGGTTCTGGATGAATTTGGGTTGGGCCGTAACAATGCTCATTTCTACTAAACTGTTACTTAGTAAAGGCGCACTCGGATTGGCAAGCGCTAGATTGATAGCCTATTGCGTACATTCCTTGTGGACCGTGGCTTTTGCCTATCGCTTCATAAAAGAAGCAGATGCTGTTGCGAATATGGTAGAAGCCCGAGCAGTACTTCCCAGAGCGGCTGGCTCATTGTAATGACAATGATGAAATCCTTTGAGATTCAAGTTGATAGGCCGCTTTCTTGCAATCGAATATTCTCATGAATGAAAATCGCATCATTTATATCATGCATGTCGACTGGGGTTGGATAAAACAGAGACCCCATTTTCTGGCTGAAGAACTTTCCCGCCATCATTGTATAAGGGTGCTCTACAAGCCAATGTTGTTTTGCAAAAAGCAACTTACTAAAAGCAAGACCTCGCTCGACATCTCGCCGTTATTGCCACTTCCGTGGCGATTTAAGAGCACCAGAAGGATCGCAGCATGGCTTCAGAAGCTATGGATTTCTCGTTTTCTCAAACAGCTACAGCCGAACATTATCTGGGTCACCCATCCAACTCTCGTCGACTATCTTCCTGCCGATGCTCGGCGGCGCTGCTCAATTGTTTATGACTGCATGGATGACGCTTTAGGATTCAATCACTCTCTCTTGCAACGCGAAGACTTGGCGAGACTAGAAGCCGATCTTGTCAATTCTGCAGCTAAAGTGCTTTGTTCTAGTGAACATCTGTGTCGTTTGCTTATTGCTCGCTATGGCGCTGGAGTTATTGACAAGCTTACACTTGTGAGAAACGGGCTTTCAGCGGAACTCCTGAAGAGCAAAACTGAATATCCAATGGCTTCGCACATTGCTCGGCGTAGTCCCGAGGTCCGCGCGCGAGTGGCCTATATAGGAACAATAGCCGACTGGTTTGACTTTGAAGCAGTGATGAATTGCTTAAAAAATAACGAGTCTATAGAGTTTCATCTGATCGGCCCTGTCGCTGTCAAATCCGCTCCGCGGCACCCTCGCTTGAGATATCACGGCCCGGTCGATCACGATGGACTGGCGCAATATGTTCAACAATTTGATGCATTTGTAATGCCATTCCGGGTAACTCCCTTGATAGAAAGCGTGGATCCTGTGAAGTTATACGAATATTTGGCCTTCGGGAAGGAAGTCATCTCTATTCGGTACGAAGAAATTGAACGCTTCACAGAGATGGTGCATTTCTACGACGAAGGTCCTGATCTTTCCAGAGTGCTTCATGGGGTGATTAACGGAATTCTCCCGCGCAAAAATGTGCACGAAAAAACAGTTCGTTTTTTGTCAAAGAACAGCTGGACGAGTCGAGCTGAAGAATTAGAGCCTGTATTCTTAGATCTGAGTGAGTAAAATGATGGTCAACCCAAGGCTTTCTGTCGTCGTGCTGAACTGGAACGGGTGGCGCGACACCATCCAATGTGTGGAATCATTACTCGATCCTGTACTGCGCGGACTAGCTAGGTTGATAGTAGTCGACAATTCATCGACCGATGAATCAGTAAATAAAATTCGAGACTATCTCAAGCGGTCAGGAATCCCGTTTCTACAAATTGATGAGGAAGAAATCGACGATTTATTGAGGGTCGAGATTCCCGCAATGGTCCTCCTGACGGCCAAGCGAAATGGCGGATATGCCGCAGGGAATAATCTGGGAATCCGGCTCTCCTTGAAGATTGTGGACTTGGAATATATTTGGGTCCTTAATAATGATACTACTGTTGAGCCTGGATCGGTCGAGGCTCTTATTAGGTGTGCAGACAGTAATCCCCAAGTCGGGATTTGGGGAAGCACCTTGATCGAAGAGGCAGGATCGCTCAGAATTGCTGGCGGCGCCCGTTATTATCCACTATTAACCATCAGTAAACGGGTAATTATAAAGGCGACACAAAAAGGAAGCGCTAATCCCAAGTTGGATTATATAAGCGGCGCGGCAATGTTACTCAGTAGAAAGATGATAGAGAAGGTAGGACTTCTCGCCGAAGAGTATTTTTTGTTCTTTGAGGAACTGGATTACACATGTCGTGTGAAGCGGGCCGGATACACTATAAGTTGGTGTCCGAAAAGCGTGGTTTATCATACACATGGTAGAAGTGCGGGGAGCAGGTCTGGAAAAAATCAAAATAAATCGAGACTTGCAGAGTATCACAGCAATTTAAGCTGTCTGATTTTTCAACGCAAGTTTTACGGCGGGTCGTTTTTTGCCGCCGCTTTAACCCGACTAATGTTGAAAGTCGGATTTCTTTTGTGGCGACGGGAGTCTGCCGGATTGGGCTCTCTTCTTGCAGCCTACCGGGATTACTTTGTGAAGACAGGAAACGCCAGGGAAGGCTTATGGCGGCAGTAATCGGCATTCTAGGAATACTCGTTTTTGGAGGCGTGCTATTACGAGAGCATCTAATGCTCACCCCCATTGTAATTACGTCGTTTTTCATGCTGCCGATATTAATTGGCTACATTGCTTTAGATGCCGTGAACGGCTCAAATCTGGCATGGCTATATTTGAGTGGCGAGATTGCTTTCCTTGTCGGCTATAATGTGTATGATCGTCTGCACTACAACGCTGCTCGCGTACCTTGCGTCGTGCGGGATATAGGTCCTAGAAATATATCTGTCGCTTCATTTGTTTTTTTGATCGTAGTTAGTTTTGTCCTGTATCACTTTTCTCAGGTAGGCGTGCCGTTATTTTCCTCTGATGTTGAAGTGGACCGGTTCAACTTCAGTGGATCTGGGTTAGCAGGTATTCCTGGACGCATGTACCTTTTTGGGCTTCCTTTCTGTGTGTTTCTCATTTCCAATGGCCTGAGAGGGCCATTTGTAGGAGGTTATCGACTCCTATTAATAGCTTGCTGGGCTGCTTATATTTGCGTAAATCTTATCGGAGGCTTTAAAGGAGGAGTCACGAACTTACTCGTGATGGGACTTGTGGTGGCAAGCCTCAATGGATCGCCAATATCATTAAGGTCAATGCTATTTACGAGAAGGTTGTTGGTCCTGATTGGAGCCATTTTGTTTGGTATAGGTATTTCATTTAAATACGGAACAGTCGGGGTCAGCAGTGTTTCCCAAGGATTCTCTTACCTTGCTTTGCGATTGACAGTGATCGCTGCGGAGCCAGGACACTTTGCAATCAGGGAATTTGGGATATCCGGTACTTATGCTCAACAATTCATAAACGATGCTTCATACTTTCTTCATAAGTACTTTGCATTCCTCGGAGCGGGTCCCGCTACTTCATTTAGTTTTGAGAAGATCGTTTCTGCTGGTCTGTCGCAAACACCGCTCAGCGATGATTCCTTTTTAGTACCCGTAACGGTAGGAGCATTTCCGGAGTTATTGGTAAATCTTGGGATTGCAGCGTCTGTAATTATTATGCTGCTGGTTGGTATGGGTTATTCATACTTGTACTTGAGGTCGAAGAACTCTCGGGGACCATATGCAACGGCTATGTATGCTTTTGGCCTTTTTATTATGCAGGCGTATGTGCTAAATGGGGATCTCATGTACGGTATTTTCAATTTCATTTTAATGTGCGCTTTGCTCACGATCCTTTACGGTGTGAGTAAGAAGATAGCATTTGTTCTTTCTATGGTGAGTTATGCTGATGTCGAGGCCCCGGGTTAAGTGGCGAAAAACCTTGCCGTTCCGCCCGGAGCGCTCGACGATTATCGCTGGGTGGGCGGCGTGGATGTTGTCGCTTATCTGGGGGCATTAGAAACGCGTCATGGGAATTATTGGTGAACTGGAATATTATGCGAGTGGACAATTCATACCGCAAAGTGCGCGTGATGCAGATCATTAATGAAGCTGTTGGCGGTATACGTAAACATGTGCACGCGATTCTTGTGGGACTAGATGCAAATCAGTTTGAGCAAATATATGTGCATTCACCAGCTTGTGACGCAAAGTATTATGATGATATCTCGAGTTTGCGGCCTCATCTCTTGGCAGAGATAACTATTAATATTAGAAAGAAGCCCCATCATTCCGACATAACAAATATTTGGCGCATCTGCCGCGCAGTCAAACAGTACGATGTCGCAATGCTACACGGCCATGGTGCGAAGGCTGGGGTTTATGCCCGGATAGCCTCATACTTTACAAATATAAAAAGCGTCTATACTCCTCACGGCGGGGCTACTCACCAGATGTTTTCGCGATTCGAATACCAACTCTACTCTGTAGTCGAAAGAGTTCTTTTGCCATTTACGGACTGTGTTCTCTTTGAGTCGAAATACACACGGGAAAAATTTTCGGATATGGTCCGGAGTCGATCCGGGCGATTTCTTCTTAACTATAACGGTATTCCGGAAATGCAACGCTCGGTTATTGAAGAAAAGTCACGATTGTTATCCTATGCAGGGTCGCAGTTTGTAGGTTTCCGCATAGGTGTCTTTGGGGCCCTGCGTCGCGAGAAGGGCCAAGAGTTTGCAATCCGTGCTGTGTGGGAGCTAGTGCGCGAAGGGTATAAAGTGACACTGCACATCTTTGGTGAGGGCGGAGATCGTGCTCGACTTATAAGCCTCGTGCAGGATCTGAGCTTGGAGGCGCATGTGTTGTTTTACGGAGACATAGCCGATCCGGAACTGCACATGGCTTGCATGGATCTGGTGGTGATTCCTTCCCTCTTCGAATCGTTTGGATATGTCGCCGTCGAAGCTATGGCATTACGCAAGCCGGTAATTGCAACACGAGTTGGGGGCCTATGTGAGATTGTTCTAAATGGACAGACGGGTGTTTTAGTCCCGCCGGCTTCAGTTGCTGATCTAAAGAGTGCAATTCGAAATGTGATGAGTGGGGCGGCCTTACCAGCTGATTTTGCAGATAAAGCGGAGCAGCGTTATCGAAGCTGCTTTTCAGAAAGCAGAATGCTTGCGAATGTAAGTCGTGTTTATGAAAAGTTGTCGAAGCATCATGATCAGTCAACTGATCAGATTTAGACCCTCACCCGCTACCAGGATACCGGCCATCCTTTAATAGGCGTTCTTGGCGAATACCCCTCGTACAACAGTGAGGGCGATGATCTGAATGTCGAGAATGAAGCTCCAGTTCTTGAGGTAATGCAGGTCCATTTGCAGGCGGCTGGCGATGCAGGTGTCCCCACGCAGGCCATTGATCTGGGCCCAGCCTGTGATGCCCACTTTTCCGGTGTGCCGCCGGCCGTAATTGCTGTATTTCTCGCTGAATTGTGAGACAAAGAACGGTCTTTCCGGACGCGGCCCGACTACGCTCATATCTCCCATCAGCACATTGAAAAATTGAGGCAATTCATCCAGGCTGCTCTTGCGCAGCAGGCTGCCAATCAAGGTCCGGCGGGGGTCATTCTGCGTGGTCCAGACAGTGTCGCCATTCTGTGGGCTGCTGACGCGCATGGTCCGGAATTTCAGCATGTTGAATTCGCGGCCATCCTGTCCCACCCTCGACTGCCGGAACAGCACCGGTCCCGGCGAGGAGACTTTAATCAAAGCAGCGATCAAAATCATTAACGGGGATGCTGCAAGAAGGGCAATGGTGGAAAAGGCAAGATCGAAGGCCCGCTTGGCTACCGCATAGCTGATCGAGTCTGTGGGATCGGTCTGGACATCCACGAACGAAAGCCCTCCTATGTCATGGACCCGTTCGCGGGAGAAGGAATCGCGCCCGAAGTCAAGGGCAAGCCGGACCGGCAAATAAAGGTCCTCCAGCTTTGGACGCAGGCTCTCAAGCTTATAGAGCTCCCGCGGCGGCAGCGCCAGCACCACTTCCTGGCATTTCCACTGGTCGACCACTTCGTGCAATGCGCTCCACTCGATGGTCGGTTTCTCGCCCACCGAGGCGCTCTGTCCGGGTAAAGCGACAAAGCCGGCGATATCGCAATCGAAAAACTGGTTCCGGCGGATTCGAGTGGCCAGGCGCGAGGCAAACCTGTCCGCCCCAAGGATCGCGATCCTAGGGACTTTTGTATCCTGAAAAAATACCCAACGCCGCCTTCCCTGGAATATGAATTGAAGAGAAAAAGAGAATAGCAGTTGCAGCGCCACCGTCATTGCCATGACCTGCCTGGAGAAGTTTCCCTTGATAAAAAAAGCGAAGGCCAGGACTAAAAGGTCCGTATATGCATTGGCCTTCAATGTGTGGTGGAGTGCGGAGCGCAATGGCCGGAAACGAGACAACTGGCAATGCCCCACCATACCGATCCAAAGGGCCGTCGTCAGCAGATAAAGACCTAAATACGAATTGGATGAATGCAGGTCCAGGCGCGCACGATACAGCTCAATCTCCGCAGAGAGGAGAAAAGCCATGGAGGGGACGGCGAACATGGCAATCTTAAATTTCCAGCGACGAAGATTTAAACGGCGAAGCACGTTTGCACTCCTAAATTAAAATATTCCGAGATCGGGAATACAGCGAGGGCCTTACTTTTCAGAGTATCTTGAAGGGTTAAGGTACGAGGCGCCATACAGTCCAATTTACAGCAGGCCCCACGAACGAAAGAGATCATTGCTACAAAATTAGTGTTAAGCAGGCGGTCCCTTACGGGACGTTTTTCATGGCCATATAAAAATTCAAAGCAACTGCAGACGACAAGAAAAAGAAAGAAAATTCGACGCATCGGAATTGTGAATAGCCAACCGATTATTCGATGAAAAGTCCGTAACAACTGCTACTCCCTGCAAAATAGATATGAATGCCTGATAACAAAATGCGACCAGCCAAAGAAGCGAGTATGTTCCTGTCAAGAAGCTATGTCAAGGTTGGAAATACCTCAGAAGTTACTAAGGGAACTATCGAAAAAGCCCCAGTGGAATCAGGGGGACAAAGAAAAACAACAGGGATAGGAATTAAGCCCCTCGAAGGACAAAGATTCATTACAATTTTGTTAAAAATCGGTATGGTGCACGTGAATGTAGGCTAACTCAAATTCAATTTCAAAATTATCGAATTAAGAGGCCTTCCCCCGGCAATAAATAAGAACGCTTATAAGGCTCCATAAAGCTAACGTTTCGCCTGGGGTTCCTATCCATTTATAATGGTAATGTATTCAGAATGCCTTCTCCTTTCACAACTCGCTTGCAGGGCGGGCCTGTCCTTTGTGACGGCGCCATGGGTACCCTTTTGTACGCCAAAGGGGTGTTCATCAATCGCTGTTATGACGAGCTGAATCTGTCGCAGCCGGAGCTGATTCGCGGCATCCATCAGGAATATCTGCAGGCCGGCGCCGAGGTGATTGAGACCAATACCTTTGGGGCAAACTCCTTCCGTCTTGGGCGGCATGGTTACAGCGAGAAACTAAGGGAAATCAATTTATCCGGAGTACAGCTTGCCCGTCAGGCAGCCAAAAGCTTTGCCGCGATGGTGGCTGGGGCGGTCGGTCCTTTGGGAGTGCGAATCGAGCCCCTGGGCAAGATCGCCCGCGAAGAGGCTCGCCAGGCCTTTCGCGAGCAGATCGAAGCGCTGGTTGAAGGCGGCGTAGACCTCCTTATCCTGGAGACATTTGGCAGCATTGACGAGCTGCATCAGGCGGTCCTGGCGGCGCGTGAGGTCGATCCCGCGCTCCCGGTGGTTGCCGAGGTAACAATTGACGAAGAAGGCAATGCCCTCGATGGCTCTACCCCGGAAAACTTCGGGCCGCGCATTGAGGACTTTGGGGCCGATGTGATCGGCATCAATTGCAGCGTGGGTCCGGTGGCGCTGCTGGAGGCGATTGAGCGCCTGCGTCCTTTGGTAAAAGCTCCTCTTTCCGCAATGCCGAATGCAGGAATGCCGCGCTCGGTGGAAGGTCGAAACATCTATCTGTGCTCGCCGGAATACATGGCCAGCTATGCCCGTAAATTTGTCGCCGCCGGGGTGCGCTTTGTCGGTGGATGTTGTGGGACGACGCCCGAGCACATCCATGCCATGAAGTCGGCGATTCGGGTCGGCGAGGTGAAGAAGTCCGGCCATTTTCAAGTAAGCAGCCCGGAAAAGACGGAGAAATCCGTCCCTCAGGTTGCGCTCGGGAAGCGTTCGCGGATCGGGGCGAAGCTCGCGGCCGGCGAGTTTGTCACCATGGTGGAGGTCGTCCCCCCCAAAGGCACGGATGCCAGCAAAGAGCTGGAGGGCTGCCGGTTCCTGAAGTCGTTTGGCATCGACGCGATCAATATTCCCGATAGTCCGCGCGCCTCCGCGCGCATGAGCAATCAGGCGCTCTGTCTGCTTACTCAGCAGCAGGCGGGGATTGAGACCGTCCTCCACTACACCTGCCGGGACCGCAATGTGCTGGGCATTCAGTCGGACCTGCTCGGCGCCTCAGCGATCGGCATCCGCAACCTGATCTGTATCACTGGCGATCCGCCCAAGATGGGCAATTACCCCGACGCGACCGCCGTATTCGATGTCGATGCGATTGGGCTGGTGAATATCGTCCATAATCTGAATCAGGGACTGGATATCGGCGGGAACCTGATCGGTACCGCCACTTCCTTCGTGATCGGCGTAGGCGCCAATCCCGGAGCCGCCAACATGGAGGAAGAGGTCCGGCGCTTCGAGTTTAAGGTGGAAGCCGGAGCGGAATATGCGGTCACCCAACCGGTCTTCGATCTGCGGCTGCTGGAGACCTTTCTGCGCCGCATTGAGCATTGCCGCATCCCGGTGGTGGCGGGGATCTGGCCTTTGGTCAGCCTGCGCAACGCCGAGTTCATGAAAAATGAGCTGCGCGTCTCCGTGCCGGACGAAATCCTCACCCGGATGACGAAGTGCGCCAATGCGGAAAGCGCCCGCAGCGAGGGTGTAAATATCGCGCGCGAGATGCTGATGGCGGTGCGCAAGGCCGTGCAGGGCGCACAGATCAGCGCTCCCCTGGGCAGGTACTCATCGGCGGTCGATGTCCTGGAAGCGCTGGGCGGCAGTCAAGCCGCGGTAGTTTAAAATAGTTCTACAGCTCTCGCCTTCCGCTAAATACATTTATGAACGATTTTGAAATCCGCAGGCAAGGCCTATTGGACGCCTTAAATTCCCGCATTCTCGTGCTGGATGGCGCAATGGGCACGATGCTGCAACAACGCCATCTTACGGCGGCGGATTTTGGTGGAGCGGAGCTTGAAGGATGTAACGAGAACCTCGTCATTACCCGTCCGGACGTGATTCTTGATGTCCACCGGGCTTATTTCGAAGCCGGCTCGGATATCGTAGAAACCGACACCTTTGGGGCTACCCGGATCGTCCTTGCCGAATATGGCCTGGAGGACCGTGTCTATGAGCTCAATTTTGCAGCCGCCAAGCTGGCCCGGCAGGCGGCGGATGAGTTTTCCACCCCTGGACGATTGCGTTTTGTTGCCGGTTCGATAGGGCCGACCACCAAGGCGATCACGGTCACCGGTGGAGTCACCTTCCCGGAGTTGCAGCAGAATTTTTATGATCAGGCGAAAGGCCTGGTCGCAGGCGGAGTGGACATCCTGCTGGTCGAAACCTGCCAGGACACCCGTAATATCAAGGCTGCGCTGCTGGGGATATCGCGTTTGAGCCATGAGCTGGGCTACCGCATCCCGGTCATGGTTTCCGGCACGATTGAAGCCACTGGCACTATGCTTGCCGGCCAGACTGCGGATGCGTTGTACTCCTCTCTGGAGCATGCCGAGCTGCTCTCCATAGGGCTGAATTGCGCGACCGGTCCGGAATTCATGACCGACCACATCCGCACTCTGCACGAGATGGCTACTACCCGCATCTCGTGTTATCCCAATGCCGGCCTGCCCAATGAGGAAGGCAAATATCTGGAGACGCCGCAATCGCTGGCGGCGCAGTTGGAGAAGTTCGCGGACCTCGGCTGGCTCAACATCCTCGGAGGCTGTTGCGGGACCACCCCCGCCCACATCAAGGCCCTTGCCCAGATGGTCGAAGGCAAGAAGCCGAGGCAGGTTAAAGGTAGCCCGCACCGCGCCTACTATTCCGGCATCGAGCTGGTCGAGGCAGAGGAGAGCAACCGTCCATTGATCGTTGGCGAGCGTACCAACGTGATCGGCTCGCGGCTTTTCAAGCAGATGATCGCGGAGGAGAAGTGGGAAGAGGCCACCGAAATCGCCCGCCGCCAGATCCGTAACGGCGCCCATATCGTGGATGTATGTCTGCAATCCAGCGATCGGGACGAAATCAAGGACACCCCATGGTTTTACGAGAAGCTGATACGCAAGATCAAAGCCCCAATCATGGTGGACACTACCGATCCCGCCGGCATCGAGCTGGCGCTTACCTATTGCCAGGGCAAGAGCATTATCAACTCGATCAACCTGGAGGATGGGGAAGAGAAATTCGAGAAGGTTTGTCCCATCGCCAGGGCCTATGGCGCTGCGGTGGTGGTGGGCTGCATCGACGAGGACAAGCTGCAGGCCCAGGCTTTTACGCGCGAGCGCAAGCTGCAGGTGGCGGAACGCTCGGTAAAGCTGTTGACCGAAAAATACGGAATGGCCGCTGAGGACATCGTAATCGATCCGCTGGTCTTTCCCTGCGCCACCGGCGACGCAAATTATATCGGCGGCGCGGTGGAGACGATCGAGGCCATCCGCCTGATCAAAGAAAAGATCCCCTTCGTGAAGACCGTCCTGGGAATCTCGAATGTCTCTTTTGGACTACCGGCCTCGGCGCGTGAGGTCGTGAATTCGGTCTTTCTTTATTACTGCACCAAGGCGGGACTGGACCTTGCCATCGTCAATGCGGAAAAGCTGGAACGCTTTGCCTCCATTCCGGAAGAAGAGCGCCGGCTGGCGGAAAACCTGCTGTTCAACACTCCTCCGGTAAATGTTCCCGCCGGACATGCTTTGGCCGACGAGCTGACCGCCGTTCCGGAAGACTGGCGGGAGCAATCCAGGGAGCAAAAAATCGCCGTCAACCAGTTCCATATCGCTGCCATTACCGAGCATTTTCGCGGAGTCTCAGGCCGGCAGAAGAAAAAGGCGGCGGAGCTTTCGCTCGACGAGCGGCTTGCGAATTACATCATTGAAGGCACGAAAGACGGCCTGATTGCGGACCTGAATGCAAAGCTGGCCGGAGGCGCTAAGCCCCTCGACATTATCAATGGCCAGCTCATGGCCGGAATGAGCGAGGTAGGCCGGCTCTTCAACAACAATGAGCTGATTGTCGCCGAAGTGCTGCAATCCGCGGAAGCCATGAAGGCCGCCGTCAATCATCTCGAGCAGTTCATGGAGAAGAGCGAGAGCTCGGCCCGGGGCAAGATCATTCTTGCTACCGTAAAAGGGGACGTGCACGACATCGGCAAAAACCTGGTCGAAATCATTCTCAGCAACAATGGCTATGAAGTTGTGAACCTGGGAATCAAGGTCCCGCCGGAGCAGCTTATAAAGGCCTATCAGGAGCACCAGCCTGACGCCATTGGTCTCTCCGGCCTCTTGGTAAAGAGCACGCAGCAGATGGTGATTACCGCCGGGGACCTGAAGGATGCAGGCATTGAAGTGCCGTTGCTGGTGGGTGGCGCTGCGCTCTCGGAAAAGTTTACCTCGGGGAAAATCGCGCCCAGCTACAAAGCTCCTACCTTCTATGCCAAGGACGCAATGACCGGCCTGCATCTGATGAATGAAATCATGGACCCGGAGTTGCGCGAGCAGGTGCTGGCCAGTCGCACGATCGCCGAGGCGCCTGCGCTTCCGGAGCAGCGGCCCGAAGTGGAAGGGCCTATCACCGAGGCGCGCAGTCGAAAGGTCCGTACTGAGATTCCCATTCCGACCGCCCCTTACCTAGACCGGAAAGTTCGGGAGATAAGGAATTTGGCCGAGGTGTGGAGCTACATCAATCCTTACATGCTTTATGGCCGCCACCTGGGCTTCAAGGGGAATTTTGAGAAGCTGCTGCATGAGCGCGATGCCAAGGCGCTGGAGCTCTTCCATCAGGTCGAAGAGGTTAAGCAGGAAGCCTCGCAATTCATGAAGCCGCGCGCGGTTTGGCAATTCTTCGAGGCCGAGAGGGAAGGGAATACGGTCCATTTGTTTGCTCCCGGCGAGCAGCGCCCGCTTCATAGCTTCCGCTTTGGGCGGCAGCGGCGTACCGACGGTCTTTGCCTGAGCGATTATGTGCTCGATGCGGGCGAGCGGCAGCGGGACCACATTGCCATGTTCGTCGTCACTGCCGGCGAGGGCATCCGGGAGCGTTCGGAAAAAGCCAAGCACGCAGGAGAGTACTTCAAAGCTCATGCCCTGCAGGCCCTGGCCATAGAGACCGCAGAGGGAACGGCGGAGTGGCTGCACCGGCGCATTCGCGAGGATTGGGGTTTCCCCGATCTTCCCACCATGACTATGCAGGAGCGCTTCACCTCGCGCTATCATGGAAAGCGCTATAGCTTCGGGTATGGGGCCTGTCCCAATCTGGACGACCAGCAGGGGATTTGGAAGCTGCTGCATCCTGATGAAATTGGCGTCCATCTCACCGAAGGCATGATGATGGAGCCGGAGGCGAGCGTCAGCGCGCTGGTCTTTCATCATCCGGATTGCGTCTACTTCACCGTCGCCGAGGAGACCGAAGCGGCGGTAGTATAGTGAAATTGGGCTGTTCAGGAGATTTCGATTGCACATTGCCGTGGTCGGTTCCGGGTATGTCGGTCTGGTGGCTGCCGCCTGTTTCGCCGAACTCGGGCACAGTGTCTTCTGCGTCGATAACGATCCTGAAAAAGTCGCGGCGCTGCAAAAGGGAGAGATCCCGATCCACGAGAAGTTCCTTCCCGAGCTGATTGCCCATCACAGCGGGTCTTCGCTCAAATTCACCGGCTCTCTTTCTCAGGCGGTAAAAGCCAGCCAGATCATCTTTATCGCTGTGGGGACCCCGGCAAGCGAGACCGGCGAGGCGGACCTTTCTTATGTGGAGTGTGTCGCCCGGGAAATCGCGCAGTCGCTGGACGGATACAAAGTCATCGTGGAGAAGAGCACGGTCCCGGTTTACACCAGCGAGTGGATCCGGAAGGTGATGCTGCTGACAGGCAGCCCGGATTGTGAATTCGACGTTGTCTCCAATCCTGAATTCCTGCGGGAAGGCACCGCGGTGACCGATTTTCTATATCCTGACCGGATCGTTGTAGGCGCCGATGCGGAGCGCCCGGCAAAGCTCCTCATAGAGGTTTATGCTCCCCTTACCTCGGGATCTTATTACGCAAAGAAGCAAAGCATTCCGGAGCCGGATGGGGCCAAAGTCCCGCCGCCACTGCTGCTTACCAGCGCGAAAAGCGCTGAGCTGATCAAGCATGCTTCCAATGCGTTTCTCGCCATGAAAATCTCTTTCATTAATGCGGTGGCGAATATCTGCGAGGCAGTGGATGCGGATATTGAAGAGGTTGCGAAGGGGGTGGGCAGCGATTCCCGCATCGGCCCTCGTTTTTTGAAGGCAGGCATCGGCTATGGCGGCTCCTGTTTTCCCAAAGATGTTGCCGCATTCCGCTCGGTGGCGCGCGAGTGTGGCTATGAGTTCTCGTTGCTCGATGGAGTGATGCGCATCAATGAAGAACAGCGGCAAAGAATGCTGCGTAAGATTCGCACCGCGCTGTGGACGCTAAAAGGGAAGCGAATCGCCGCTCTGGGGCTCTCTTTCAAGGGAGGGACGGACGATATCCGGGAATCCCCGGCGATATCTCTGATTCAGTCGCTGCTTGCGGAAAAGTGCTCCGTGATCGCCTATGATCCAGCGGCCATGGAGCGGGCCCGCTCCGTCCTGAAAGGCGAAATCACTTATGCCGAGGACCCGTACCGCGCCGCGCAAAATGCCGATGCGCTGTTGATTCTGACCGACTGGGAGGAATTTGCCGGGCTGGACCTTGCGCGCCTGCGCAAACTTCTGCGCTATCCCATCGTCGTGGACGGCCGCAATCTCTACAAGCGCGAGGAAGTGGAGCGGCACGGACTGATGTATATCAGCGTGGGCCGGCCGGCATCAAAGCTTGAGCAGCTTTCATCGAAAACCGAGCAGCAACTCAGCTGAGGGCGCTTGCAAATGGGTCAGGGCTGTTTCGCGAAGACGTTTTACGTGAGCGATTGAATCTATGCGCATTCTTGTGACCGGCGGCGCCGGTTTTCTCGGCTCCCATCTCTGCGACGCCCTATTGGCGGAAGGCCATTCCGTCCTCTGTGTCGATAACCTTCTTACCGGACGCAAGCGCAACATCGCCCATCTGGGCAGCGAACCCCGCTTTGAATTTCGCGAGTTGGACATCACCGCTCCTTATGACTCCGGCCCTGTCGATTACATCTTCGATTTTGCCTCCCCTGCCAGCCCGGTAGATTACATGACCCATGGCATTGAGACCCTGAAAGTGGGCTCGCTTGGGGTCTTTCATTCGCTGGAGCTCGCGCGCCGACACAATGCCAAGTTTTTCCTTGCCTCCACTTCCGAGTGCTATGGTGATCCCCATGAACATCCGCAGAAAGAAAGTTATTGGGGAAACGTGAATCCTATCGGGCCGCGTTCAGTCTATGACGAGTCGAAACGCTTTGCGGAAGCCACCACCATGGCTTATCACCGTTATCACAAGGTAGATGTCCGCATCGTGCGGATTTTCAATACCTACGGGCCGCGCCTTCAACTCAACGACGGACGTGTAATCTCGAATTTCATGAAGCAGGCGCTTCGCGGCGAAGATCTTACGGTATATGGTGATGGAAACCAGACGCGCAGCTTTTGTTATGTAAGCGATGAGATTGAAGGCATTCTCAAGCTTGCCTGGTCCAATGAAACGCAGCCGACCAATATCGGCAACCCCAGCGAGTTCACGATTTTAGAATGCGCCAGGGAAGTTCTTGCGGTGACCGGATCGAAGAGCCGAATTACCTTCAGGCCGCTTCCCCAGGACGATCCTAAACAACGCCGCCCTGACATCAGCAAAGCCAAGCGGCTGCTCGGCTGGGAACCTAAGATTAATCTGCGCGATGGTCTAAGTCTTTCACTGGAGTATTTCTCTGCCGCTGTCAAAGAAAAAGAGACAGACGCACCTGAATACGCGGTCAAGGCGTGATTTCGGGGTATAATCTGTGTTAATTCAATCGCATGACAAATACCATTATTGTGACCGGCGGCGCCGGGTTCATTGGGTCAAACTTTGTCCATCGATGGCTGGCCAGTGATGATTCAGCCTCCATCGTTAATCTCGACAAGTTAACTTATGCCGGCAATCTCTCCAACCTTGCATCGGTGCAGGGCGACCGAAGATACACATTTGTTCACGGCGACATCTGCGATCAGGAGTTCGTTCGCAATCTGCTCGTAAGCTATAAGCCGCGAGCGGTCGTACATTTTGCGGCAGAGAGCCACGTTGATCGTTCCATCGCCGGTCCGGGAGAGTTCATTCGCACAAATATCGACGGGACTTTCAGGTTGCTGGAAGAGGCCCGTTTATATTGGACGGGGCTGAAGCCGGGCGATGGCGAGAGCTTTCGCTTTCTTCACGTCTCCACCGACGAGGTATACGGGTCTCTTCAGCCAGACGATCCTGCGTTTACCGAGCAGACCCCTTATGCTCCCAATAGTCCCTATTCCGCCTCCAAGGCGGCATCCGATCACCTTGTGCGGGCCTATCACCACACTTATGGCTTGCCGGCTCTGACTACGAATTGCTCCAACAATTATGGACCGTACCAGTTTCCCGAAAAGCTGATTCCGCTGATGATCGCAAATGCCTTGAAAGGCGTCCCGCTTCCCATCTATGGAGATGGAGCAAACCAGCGCGACTGGCTCTATGTTGTAGATCATTGCGACGCCATTCGCACCGTCTTGTCTCATGGAAAGCCAGGGGAGACCTATAACATCGGCGGACGCAACGAAATGTCCAATATCGAGGTGGTGGAGACAATCTGCAGTCTGCTCGATGAGTTGCGGCCCGGCAAGCAGGCCTATCGCGAATTAATTAAATTTGTCAAAGACCGTCCCGGGCACGATCGGCGCTATTCCATGAACATCGAAAAAATCGAGCGGGAACTGGGCTGGGCCCCTCGTGAGACCTTTACCACAGGCATTCGCAAGACGATTGAATGGTATCTTGCCCATCAGGATTGGGTCTCGGGAGTAACCACAGGCGCCTATCGCGAGTGGATCAATGTGCAGTATGGGACTGCAGCCAGGTAGCATAAAAAATTTGAAGGAAATGAAATCATCCATTAAAGGCATTGTTCTGGCCGGCGGATCGGGCACTCGCCTCTATCCGATTACACAGGCGCTTTCCAAGCAGCTTCTTCCTGTTTACGACAAGCCTATGATCTATTACCCGCTCTCCGTCCTGATGTTGGCGGGCATACGGGAGATCCTCATCATCTCCACTCCTCAGGACATTGCCAGATTTGAGCAGCTTCTGGGAGGGGGAGAGCAGTGGGGAATTGAAATCAGCTATGCCGTGCAGCCGGCCCCGGAAGGACTGGCGCAGGCGTTTTTGATCGGCAAAAAATTTATCGGTGGCAAGCGTTGTGCTCTCGTGCTTGGCGACAACATTTTTTATGGTCACGATTTGCGGACGATGCTGCGTGCAGCATGTGTCCGGCCCAAAGGGGCCACGGTGTTTGCTTATCCTGTCAGCGATCCGGAGCGCTACGGCGTAGTGGAGTTCGATGCTGCGGGAAAGGCGTTGAGCCTGGAAGAAAAGCCGAAGGCCCCAAAGTCCCGCTATGCGGTAACTGGACTGTATTTTTACGATGAATCTGTCGTCGAGAGCGCGGCTTCGTTGAAGCCTTCAGCGCGCGGCGAGCTTGAGATTACAGATCTGAATCGCATCTATTTAGAGCGCGGGAATTTGCAAGTGGAGATTTTCGGCCGTGGAATGGCATGGCTCGATACCGGCACCCACGAATCTCTGCTGGAAGCCAGCGCGTTCATTCAAACTATCGAAAAGCGCCAGGGCTTAAAAGTGGCCTGCCCGGAAGAGATTGCATACCGGGAAGGATACATCAGCTCGGAGCAAGTCCTTGCCATGGCGGCAAAGCTGACAAATGGCTACGGAGAATATCTGCGCCGGATGATCGAATTACCCATCTTTTGATCGAAACTTATGAGCTTCACGGTCCAACCCACTCCAATTCGTGATGTTCTCATACTCGAGCCGCGAAAGTTTGCCGATGACCGCGGTCATTTTCTGGAGAGTTACAACAAGGCCAAGCTCCAGGCCCATGGAATTGCCGCCGAGTTCGTCCAGGACAATTTATCGGTGTCGCGAAAAAATGTATTGCGCGGCCTGCATTACCAGGCGCAGCGGCCTCAAGGCAAGCTCGTTTCTGTGATTGTTGGAGAGGTTTATGATGTGGCCGTAGACCTGCGGCGCAACTCTCCTACCTTTGGCAAGCACGTCGGAGTGTTGCTTTCAGCGGAGACGAATCGAATGCTCTGGGTCCCCGAAGGACTGGCCCATGGCTTCCTGGTTTTGTCCGAAGTGGCGTACTTCTCCTACAAAGTTACAAATTACTATGCCCCCGAGCTGGAGCGCACGCTGATCTGGAACGACGCGAATTTAGCCATTCCCTGGCCGCTTCATGGGGCGCAGCCGGTCCTTTCCCCAAAAGATGCTTTGGGGAAAACCCTTTCCGAAGCGGAGCTGTTTTAGCATCGCCTCCATGTCCAGCTCTCAACCAAATCGAATTTTGCTGGTGGGATCCAATGGCCAAGTTGGCTCCGAATTGCTTCCCCGCCTTGCATCGTGTGGAGAACTCCTGGCGACCACCCGTACGCAATTAGACCTGTCATCGGAAGAATCGATCCGCGCCGTCGTGCGTTCGTTCAAGCCCACCGTCATCATCAATGCCGCCGCATACACCGCAGTAGACCGCGCCGAAAGCGAGCCTGAGCTGGCCATGCGGGTAAACGGCATTGCCCCCGGGATTTTCGCCGAAGAAGCGAGAGCTTGCCGGGCAGTGCTGGTCCATTATTCCACCGATTATGTTTTTGATGGCGCCAAGCGCTCGCCCTATCTTGAATCCGATCCAACCGCGCCTTTAAACGAGTATGGACGGAGCAAGCTGCGCGGCGAGAAGTTAGTGGCCGCTTCTGCGGAAGCCTATTTCATATTGCGGACCAGTTGGGTCTATTCCGCCCTCGGCTCGAATTTTCTTTTGACCATGCTGAGGCTGGGACAGGAGAGAGAACAGCTGCGCGTTGTCAACGATCAGCTCGGCGCCCCGACCTCAGCCGCTGCGGTCGCGGAATTTACCGTCCACTTATTGCAGCGCCTTGGCGAGGATCGTCTTAGCTTGTATGAACATGCAAAGAATCTGGCTGGAATTTACAATACCACCTGCCGGGGCGAAACTTCCTGGTTTGACTTTGCGCGTTCGATCTTCTCCGAGGCGCAAAAAACGGGGCTTGGTAAACAATTAAAGGTCGCCGAAGTGCTCCCCATTCGAACTGATGAGTATCCCACCCCCGCCGTAAGGCCTAAATATTCCGTATTATGCGATGATAAGATGGTGCGCAACTTAGGCATGCAATTACCCATGTGGCAGGATTCGCTCACTCAGGTAATGCACCAACTGGCGAACAAGTAGTTCACTTTGTCATACCGTGCGTATTCAAGAGCACCGCATCTCGTCATGCCGCCTCCAGTTCGCGTCCCTTCGTCTCCGGCAGCAGCAGCGCTCCGCCGATCATCACCAGATAGGCCGTAAGCGCGAATATTGTGATCGCCCTTCCGAGCGGTACATGGGCGCTTAACCAACCGACCAGCGCGGGGAACGACGCCCCAATTCCACGCCCAAAGTTGTACGAAAAGCCTTGTCCGGAGCCGCGCAGGTGGGTGGGAAACAGCTCGGTGAGAAACGCGCCCATGGGGCTGAATGAGCCCGAAGCAAAAAAGCCCAGCGGAAAGCCGAACGCGAGCATCATCGGGCCATGGATAGCCACCAGGGTGTAGCCCCACACCGTGAGCAACGAGCACAAGGCGAATAGGACCAGCGTTCGCCTGCGTCCCAGCCAGTCGGTCAAAAACGCGCTTGTCAAATACCCGGCAAACGATCCCACAATCACAACCGAGAGATAGCCGCCGGTGTTCAACACCGAGAGGCCGCGTGTCACCCTCAGATAAAACGGCAGCCATGTGGTGACCGCGTAATAGCCTCCCTGTGCGCCGGCTGCAAGCAATGCGGCAAGCAGTGTGGTCCGCAACAGCGACGCGCGAAAAATTTGCAGAACGCGCGTTTCCGGACTTTTCATCTGCCGTATTTTGCGGAATACTTCCGGCTCTGGAACATGTTTTCGGATATAAAAAACCAGCAGCGCGGGGAGCAATCCAATCCAGAACATGGGCCGCCATGCCTGCTCCGGCGGAAGGTGAGAGAAAAGCACGCTGTAACATAATGCGGCCACTCCCCATCCGATCGCCCATCCGGCCTGCACTGTGCCCACCGCCTTGCCGCGATGCCGCGTCCGGATGGTTTCGCCCATCAGCACCGACCCGACCGCCCACTCGCCGCCAAAGCCTAGCCCTTGCAGTCCTCTGGCGACCAGCAGTTGTGTGAACGAATGGGTGAAGCCGCTCAAGAAGGTAAAAAGCGCAAACCACAAAATAGTAAGTTGCAGCATTTTCACTCGCCCGTAGCGGTCGGCCATCAATCCGGCGAGCCAGCCGCCTATGGCGGAGATCAAAAGAGTGGAGGTCCCCAGCAGCCCGGCCTGGCCGCTGGTGATATGCCATACGGCGATCAGCGTAGGAAGGACGAAGCTATAGACCATCACGTCCATGCCATCGAGCATCCATCCCGAAAAAGTTGCAAACAGCGTGGAGCGCTCGGGAGCGGAGAGTTGAAAAATCCAGGCGCGCTGCGCGATGCTCTCGCTTGTCTGGACCGGCGCTGTTCTGCCTGCGCTCATGCTTTATTTATATACTGAATGGATTGCCGCGCATGATGGCGCAGGATGATGAACTCCAGAACATCTGCTTTTATTCATGACAGTTCAGAAGCAAGTGCATATTGCGATCGATACCGGCGGGACCTTCACCGACTGTGTCTACGTTGATGATGGCGCATTGAAGGTCCTGAAGGTCTTTTCTACCCCGCAGGATCCGGGCGATGCCGTGCTCAACGCTGTGCGCGCGATTTCAGGCGGCGCAACTCCTGTAGTGCGGCACGGCACTACGGTCGGCACCAATATTGTTCTTGAGCGGAAGGGCGCGCGCGTGGCATTCGTCACCACGGCTGGATTTGAAGACACCATCGCCATCGGCCGCCAGGCGCGTTCTCGCCTCTACGACTGGTTTGCCGTTCCCCGGCCTTCGATTGTTCCACCCCAGCTTTGCTTTGGCGTGAAGGAACGCACCACCCCGGAAGGCACAGTCCTCAAGCGGCCCACCGCCGCCGACCTTGACCGTTTATGTGATCAGATCAGTAGCAGCGGGGCCGAATCCATCGCCATCTCCCTGCTTTTTTCCTTTGTGGACCCGGAGAATGAAAGGCTCACGGCCAGCGCGCTGCAACGGCTGGGATTGCCTCTATCGATCTCGCACACGGTGCTGCCTGAATTTCGCGAGTATGAGCGGGCCTCTACCGTGGTTTTGAACGCATATCTTGCCCCCAAGGTGGGCAGCTATTTGCGCGGATTAGAAGATGGGATTCACCACAGCTTCCGGCAAGGAAAGATAAACGTGATGCAGTCCTCGGGTGGCATTATCCCGGCGCGTCTGGCGGCGGAGCAACCGGTCCGCACCGTTCTTTCCGGTCCGGCGGGCGGAGTCATTGGGGCATATCTGGTCGCGCGTCTCTCTGGCTTTCATAAAATCATCGGCTTCGATATGGGAGGCACCTCCACAGACGTTGCATTGATCGATGCGGACGAAGGCGGTCCCAGGACCACGAATGAGTCCCTCATCTCCGAGTTGCCTATCGGCGTGCCCATGCTGGACATTCACACCGTCGGCGCGGGAGGCGGCTCTTTGGCGCGCTTCGATCATGGAGGCATTCTCCACGTTGGACCCGAATCTGCCGGAGCCAATCCCGGCCCCATCTGCTATGGCCGGGGCACGCAGCCGACCGTGACCGATGCAAACCTGGTTCTTGGCCGTCTTGACCCGGAGCTTTTTCTTGGGGGAAAGCTGCGGCTTGATGTCGAACGCGCCCGCAGCTACATGGAAAAGACGCGCCATTCGATCGCCTCGATCGAAGAGTTTGCGGCTGGAATCGTACTGCTCGCGGAGAGCGCAATGGAAAAGGCCATCCGCCTCATTTCTGTCGAGCGCGGATATGACCCCCGCGAGTTCACCCTGGTCTGCTTCGGCGGGGCCGGCCCCTTGCATGCTTGCGCGCTGGCGCAGGCGCTTCGCATCCCTCGCGTATTGGTTCCGCAAATGCCCGGCGCGCTTTCGGCCCTGGGGATACTGCTGGCGGAGACCGTCCGCGACTACTCCAAAACTGTCATGCTGCCGGCGAATGCGGAAATGCTGGAGGCACATTTCAGGGAGCTTGAGCAGCGGGGAATGGACGAAGCCCGCAATCAGGGTGTCAACGGCATGGTAGGCCGTTCTGTGGATATGCGGTACGCAGGCCAGGGATATGAGCTCAATGTCCCCGCCGGGCCGGAGATGCTTCAGTCATTTCATCAGGCGCACCGGCGCAGATACGGATATGCGGACGAGAACAGGATAGTCGAAGTGGTGAACATCCGGGTGCGTGTCAGCTCGGCGGCAGAGCGGGTCGAATTTCCGCGTCACCCGCTGAAACCCGGGCTGGCCAAACATGCCATTGTGAAGCGCCGCCCTATGATTTTTGAAGGGCAGAGCTTCGAGAGCGCCGTCTACGATCGCGAGCTTTTGCGCGCCGGAGATCGATTCGAAGGACCGGCCATGATCGCGGAGTACAGCGCAACCACCGTGCTTCCTCCCGCCTGCCAGGCCACCGTGGACGAATTCAAAAACATTGTGATCGAGGTGAACTGATGCCGAAGACGCCGATCGACCCGGTCGCGCTGGCCATCTTCAAGAGCACAGTCCACTCCGTCGCGGAGGAGATGGGCGCCGCGCTTCGCCGCACCTCGTTTTCCCCCAACATCAAGGAGCGCAGGGACTACTCCTGCGCCGTCTTCGATGGCGAAGGTCAGGTGATCGCGATGGGGGACCACATGCCCGTCCACCTCGGCTCCATGCCCATGTCGGTTCGCGCAGCCATCGACCGCCTTCATCTCGCGGCGGGAGATATGGCGGTCCTGAACGATCCTTATGCCGGCGGCACCCACCTGCCTGATATCACCATGGTGCTTCCCGTATTTCATGAGGGCAATGCTGCTCCGGCATTCTACGTGGCGGCGCGGGCGCATCACGCCGATGTAGGCGGCATGTATCCGGGATCCATGGGACTCTGCCGCGAAATCTATCAGGAAGGACTGCGGATCCCGCCGCTCAGGATCATGAAGGGCGGCACGATCGACCGCGAGATTCTCGACTTGCTGCTGCACAACGTTCGTACCCCGATCGAACGCGAGGGCGATCTTACCTCCCAGATCGGGGCGTGCCGCGTCGGCGAGGCGCGGCTGCGGGAGATCATCGCCAAATATGGCATCGAGGACCTTCGCAGTCTGACCCGCGCTTTGCTGGACTACTCCGAGCGCCTGATGCGGGCCGAGCTTGCGGACATGCCCGGCGGAGAGTTCGCGGCAGAAGACTTTCTGGACGATGACGGATTTTCCGATGCTCCGGTAAAGGTTCGCGTGGCTATTCACATCGATCCGCAGGCTCGGACGGCGCGCGTGGATTTTTCCGGCTCCGGCCCGCAAGTGAACAGCAGCATCAATGCCGTCTACGCCATCACTTATTCAGCGGTGTATTACGTTTTTCGGTGCCTGCTTTCTGAAGCGGCCCCGGCCACTGCGGGCATGATGCGTCCCATCGAAGTCTTTGCTCCCGAAGGGACTGTGGTCAACGCCCGGCCACCTGCGCCGGTCGCCGGCGGCAACGTGGAAATGTCCCAGCGAATTGTGGATGTTCTATTGAAGGCATTGGCGATCGCGCTGCCCAAGCGTATTCCCGCCGCCAGTTCGGGCACCATGAACAACCTGACCATTGGGGGAATCGATCCCCGCACCAATCTGCCTTTTGCTTACTATGAAACCGTTGCGGGCGGAATGGGCGCGCGGCCCGGCGCGGACGGCATCTCGGGCGTCCATACCCACATGACGAACTCCCTGAATACGCCGGTCGAGGCCCTGGAATATGCTTACCCGATGCGGCTGCGGCAATACAGTTATCGTCCCAACTCCGGAGGGCAGGGAAGCTATCGCGGGGGAGATGGCCTGGTCCGTGAAATTGAGCTGCTCGCCGATGCCCAGATAACGCTGCTCGCAGACCGCCGCAAGTTTCGTCCCTATGGACTGGCTGGAGGAGAAGCGGGCGCGGCTGGAATCACCACACTGCTCCCGGCGGGTGGCGAATCTCAAATGCTGCCGGGAAAATGCAGCATCAGCGCGCATCGCGGAGACGTGATTCGGATTGAGACTCCGGGGGGCGGCGGCTGGGGCGACGCCAAACAATCGGCATCGCAAAAAAAAGAGGAGTAAAAATCTGAATGTATAATCGCGATGAAGGGTTTTACAGGTAGAAGATGTGGAACGCGTCCGCGTAGATATTCAGAAATTCGCCGCGAATCTCTTGCAGAATTTCCCTCCGGAAGATGCGGTGGTCCTGGCTTGGCCCCTGGTTTGTGGAAGCGGCGTGGCCCAGCGGACAAAGGCGCTGGATTTCAGTTCCGGTATCTTGCGCGTCCAGGTGCCGGACGCCGGATGGTGCGGCCAATTGTCGGATTTTTCCCGGCAATACATAGCCTCTATCAATGCGATTGTCAGGCAGAAGGTGCTAAAGAGAATCGAGTATATGCGCAGCGAGAGTTATTCCGCGGCGGATGGAAAGAGATAGATGAAAGTCACTGCCAAAGATGTAGAGTATGTCGCCGACCTGGCGCACCTGGATTTGACGCCGGAAGAGCGCACCCGCATGGAGCGCGATCTGAATTCGATTCTGGAATATATCGATCGCCTCGGCGAGCTGGACACAACCAGCACCCCGCCCATGGCCCAGGTTGCGCAATTAGGGCCGGAGAGCGGCGAGGAGCATAATCGCGAGCACTGGCGTGACGACCAGAACCGCCCTTCCTTGCCACATACGGAGGCCTTGCGCAACGCTCCGCAGGGCACCGAAATTTTTTTTCGCGTGCCGAAAGTGATAGAGCGCTAATTCTGGAAGCTTCTTAAATCCCTTGCCCATGATCGATCTCAATCGGCTTACTATCAGCTCCACCGTCACCGCCATCCAGGAGCGGCAGACCACTGCCACCGCTTTGGTTGAGGATTTTTACAAAAAAATCGAGGCGGAAGATCGCGGCCAGACCAATGCTTATCTCGCCCTTTCCAAAGACCGGGCCTTCGCCAAAGCCGCGCAAGTCGATGCCATCGCCGACAAAGGAGATCCACTGCCCGTCCTGGGTGGCGTGCCCATCGCGATCAAAGATGTGATGAATACTCGCGGCGTTCCCACCACTGCGGGTTCCAAAATCCTTGGCAGCTATATTCCTCCTTATGACTGTACGGCGGTGGAGCGGCTGGAGCGGGCGGGAGCGGTGCTCCTGGGCAAGACCAACTGCGATGAGTTTGCCATGGGCTCTTCGAATGAGAATTCTGCGTACGGGCCGGTGCGCAATCCTCGGGACCCTGAGCGTGTCCCAGGCGGCTCAAGTGGCGGCTCGGCGGCATGTGTCGCGGCGGGAACAGCGGTAGCGTCGCTGGGAAGCGATACCGGGGGATCGATCCGGCAGCCAGCGGCGTTTTGCGGAGTGGTTGGACTGATGCCCACATACGGCCGCGTTTCACGATATGGATTGATTGCCTTCGCCTCCTCTCTCGACCACATCGGGCCATTGACCCGCTCGGTAAAAGATGCCGCGATTCTCCTGCAACAGATCTCCGGCCGTGACCCGCTCGACGCCACCACCGCCGATGTCCCAGTCCCGGATTTTGTCTCCGGGATCGGCAGGCCGGTTGCCGGCGTGAAGTTGGGAATCCCCAAAGAATATTTTGGCGAAGGACTCGATCCCGAGGTCCGCAAGGCCGTCGAAGATGCGGTCCAGGTGCTGGCCAGGGCGGGATGTGAAGTGCTTCCGGTTTCTCTGCCGCATACCGCCTATGCCGTCCCCACATACTACGTGGTGGCTACCGCGGAGGCTTCCTCCAACCTCGCGCGTTATGATGGAGTGCGTTATGGATATCGCTCCGCTCAATCGAATACGCTTTCCGAGATGTACCGCCGCAGCCGCGATGAAGGTTTTGGCGCGGAGGTAAAACGCCGCATCATGCTGGGCACTTATGTGCTGAGCGCAGGATATTACGACGCCTACTACCTGAAGGCGCAGAAAGTCCGCACCTTGCTGGCGCGCGACTTTCAAGAAGTTTTCGCGACGGTTGACGCGGTCGTAACTCCGGTCACGCCGACGCCAGCGTTCCGCCTCGGCGAAAAAACAGAAGACCCGCTGGCCATGTATCTGGCGGATATTTATACAGTTACTGCCGATCTCACCGGCATTCCCGGGATTTCGGTGCCCTGTGGGAAGTCCTCCTCGGGATTGCCGATCGGGCTGCAAATCCTGGGCAGGCATTTTGATGAAGGGACCGTCCTGAAGCTTGCGCACGCATTAGAACATGCCCTGCCTCCCCTGCATTAGCTCCACTGTAAGTCATAGATACCGTTGCACATACCTTGAAAGCGCCTGGCGGAAAAATCTGAGTTTTTGGACTGGAGGAAGCGGGCCAGTTCGCCATGAAATTAAGAGGTGATCTGCAGTTTAAAAGGTGCAAATCAGGCTAGAATAGTATCGGAACGGTTACGCATGAAGAACTTGTTTCGCCTGACCTGCAAGCTTGATAGCGTCTCCAGCTACTGAGTTTTTGAGCGACATCGAACCTTCTGAAAACGCAATCAGTCTCGGTCAGTCCTGCATTGGTGTGCGTTCTTGCTCCTCCAGGAATTCACCCGAGCGGTTTTTACTGTGTCACTATGCGCAATTTTCGAAACAGCAGCTTATCCATCTTTTTGCTTCAATTGAGTTTTCTTTGGTGGATATTTGCAACACCGAATTTGGCCGGCCAAGCGGTTACAGCCGCCCCAAATTCATCGAATTCTTCCGAACCTAAAAGCGCTGCGCCCAACTCGTCGCCAGGCCAGGTTTCGCAGGCATACGTGATTGCCCCCGATGATTTGCTTCAGGTCTACATCCTGGATGTCCCGGAGCTCTCGCGAGAGTACCGTGTGAGCATGTCAGGACAGGTGGCCTTCCCGTTGCTTTCCAAGCCATTGACGGCCGCCGGCCTCACCCTGGATGAATTCAGCCAATCGCTTGCGGATCAGCTGCGTTCGAGCGGCAATGTAAGCAATCCTCATATCAACATCAGTGTCAAGGAATCCCGGCTGCATTCGGTCTCGATCACCGGTTCGGTCAAGTCCCCGCAAATCTATCCTGTGCTTGGCCGGACCAAGCTTCTGGCAGTGCTCTCGCAGGCCGGCGGTCTGGCCGAGGGGGCGGGAAGCGTAGTCAAGATTGCCAGAGGTCCTCTGGCGAACAATATTTTGGCGAAAACCTCTGCTGCTCCTTCTGGCGGCAACTCGGAAGTCTCTTCGCCAACCATCACCATCAATCTGAATGACCTCTTTGCCGGCGCGGACCCCAATTTAAATGTCGATATATATCCGGGAGATTGGATCACAGTGCCGCCGGCGGGGGTGGTGTATGTGCTGGGCGCGGTGAATCGCGCCGGGGGCTTTCCCCTCACCACCAGCCGCGAGCACATGACGGTTTTACAGGCGCTTGCCCTCGCCGAAGACATCAAAGGAACAGCCAAGCGCGATCATGCCATGATCATTCGCCGCGATGCCGCGCTTCCTAACGGAAGACAGGAAATCGCGGTAAATCTTAAGACGATTATGGCGGGCAAGAGTCCAGACATTCCCCTGCAAGTCAATGACATCCTCTTCGTTCCGGAAAGCAGCGGCAAGAAAGTCCTCCATCGCGGAGCGGAAGCGATCATACAGGCGGCCACAGGGGCCGCGATCTATCGGCCCTAAGGAAAATATGAGCAAGCAATTACCATCGAAAGACCAGCAACTGATCACGTACGAGCAGCCCGGAGGCCCGCGGGTCTGGCCCCGGTTGCAGCCGCTAGAGTATTTCCTGGAAGGCGGCCACCACGAGCGGAGTGGATCGCTCGCTGGATACTGGCAAATTCTGCTGCGCCGCCGTTGGACGATTTTGGCGGTCATTACCGTGTTCACGATTCTTGCCGCCATCGCCTCCTTCAAGATGAAGCCCGTCTACAAAGCGGTGGCCCGGCTGGAAGTCGAGCCGGAGATGCCGCAGATCCAGATGCTGAACGACTCTACCGCCTATCAGCAGCTTCAGACCGACCAGGATTTTTTGCGGACACAGATACAGATTCTGCAAACCGATAATCTTGCATGGCGGACCATCGAGCAGCTTGGGCTGGGCCAGGACCCGGCATTCAACAATCCGAAAACCAATAAGCCCGAAGATCCGGAAACGGCGAAGATGCAGTTGATCCGGAGGTTCAAAGGGCAATTGAGCGTGGATCTGGTGCCCGGGAGTCGCGTGGTACTGGTGGGTTTTGAAAGCACCGATCCGCATATCGCGGCGCGCGTCTCCAACGCCCTGGTCGACAACTATACCGATTACAATTTTCGCGAGAAATACGATGCCACGCGCCAGGCCGCCGGGCGCATGGAGCAGCAGCTTGACGAACTGAAGGCCAAGGTAGAGAAATCGCAGCGGGACCTGCTCGATTATCAACGGCAGCATGCAATTGTCGATGTAGGTGAAAAGGAAAGCGTGGTCGAGCAGCGCCTCGCGCAGATGAGCGGGGACCTCAGCCAGGCGCAGAATGACCGGATCGAAAAGGAGGCCCAGTTCCGCCAGGTGCAGTCGAATCCCGGGCAAGTCTCCGCAATTGCGCAGAACGATCTTTTGCAGAAGCTGCAGGAGAAGAATGCCGACTTGCGTGGTCAGTACGTGGAGGCCCTCCATCAATATGGGCCAAATTACCCCAAAGTCGGACGCCTGCAGCAGGAAGTTGCCGACAGCGAGGCGCAGATCAAGGCTGAGCGGGAGCGTGTTGTCGAGCACATCCGGAACGATTACCTTGCGGCCAAGAGGCGCGAACAACTGCTTACCCAGGCGGTCACCGAGCAGAAAGTACAGCTGGGCGATTTTAACCGGCTGCTGATCCAGCATAATCTTTTGAAAGGCGAATACCAGACCAACCAGCAGTTGTATCAGCGTTTGCTGGAACACCTGAAGGATGCGACAGTTTCGGCAGGGCTGCGCTCCACCAACGTCCATATTGTCGATGCGGCGCTTTCGCCCACCGTCCCCGTCCGTCCCCAGAAGATGCTGAACATCTCCATCGGTTTTTTGCTGGGCATAGTTCTGGGCGTGCTGCTGGCCTTTATACAGGAAGCGCTGGACAGCTCGATCAAGAGTCCGGAAGAGGTGGAGATGTTGATTGCCGCCCCCGCGCTTGCCATGATTCCGTCCCGGACCCAGTTCCGCGAACGATTGCTTGTCAGCCGGAGCGGCGAAAAAGAAGATCACAAGGGAAATGTGCTGCTGAATTTTCCCTTGCTCCAGAGCTCCACATCGGCGCTATCGGAAGCCTATCGCGCTTTGCGGACCTCGGTCCTGCTCTCGCTCGCCTCGCGCGCGCCTCAAGCTGTGCTGGTTACGAGCGCAAGCGCCGGCGAGGGCAAGACCAGCACTGCGGTGAATCTGGCTTTGGCCCTGGCGCAGTGCGGCAGCTCGGTGGTCCTGATCGATTGCGACCTGCGTAAGCCCACCATTGCCCGGCTGCTGGAAACCGATAATCACCATGGCATGAGCACCTATCTTACCGGCAACGACAAGATTGAAGACGTGATGCATCCGTATCCGCATCAGTCCAATCTGTGGGTCATTCCCTCCGGTCCTACGCCGCCGAACCCTGCCGAGCTGGTTTCGTCTCCGCTGATGGAGGCATTGGTCCGCGAACTTCGTGGCCGCTTCACCCACATCATCATCGATTCTCCGCCACTGCTGGCAGTCACCGATGCCACCATCCTTTCTACCATTTCCGATGGTACGGTCCTGGTCGTAGAGAGTGGGGTTACGCCCAAGAAGCTGGTAGGCAGGGCGCGCAAGGCGCTGGACGCCGCGGGGGCCCGCCTGCTTGGCGTTGCGCTGAACAAAGTGCAGATCCATCACGATGGATATTCCGGCTCGTACTATCGGGGCTATTACGCCTATGGGGCGAAGGCCGGAAAGTAATCGGTTCCGATGTTCACCGTCTCTCTCAAGACGCGGCTGGCAGCGACTCTCTTTTTGCTGGGAGTAATCCTGGGTGGAGCGGTTCTCGCCCTGCAGGGTGCCCGGGTGGCAGCAGCAAGCGAATTCGCCGCCGAAGGGAATATGAGGCAGCTCCATTGGGCGCTGCGGTCGGACCCCAACAATGCGGCCCTCCATAGCCGTCTTGGTTTGCTCTATCAATGGGAAGGATCGGATTATTCGCTGGCTGTGCAGCATCTGCGCCGGGCCGCCCAGCTCGCTCCCCACGTCGCCGCTTATTGGGGGGACCTTGGCAACGGCTGCGAATTCGCCGGAGAGATAGATTGTGCCAGAGACGCCTATGAAAAGGCGGCCGCGATGGCGCCCATGCGTCCGGAGCTTGAATGGAACCTGGCCAATTATTATGTCCGTGCCGGAGATGAGGACCAGGTCTTGGAACACTTCGCCCGCTATCTGCGCTTTGACGCTCCCATGCGGGTGCAGGCGCTCTCCATCCTCAACCGGACCTTCGACGATCCCGGCATCGTCTGGCAGAAGGTGATTCGCAGCTCGGAAAACCCACTCATCGAACTGACTTACCTGAAGTATGTGAAGGCGCAGCAGCCGCAAATCTCAACCGCCGCATGGTGGAAAGAAGTGATTGCCCAACACCGGCCATTCCCCGCGAAAGCGGCTATTCCGTATATCGATCGGTTGATCGACGCCCGCAGTTATCAGGAGGCGGCCTCGGCTTGGTCCGATTTGCAGGCGCTGGGTCTCATCGGCCGGCAACAGAATGATGAGTTGGTTTACAACGGTCATTTCGACCAGGAGCTGCTGAACGGTGGCTTTGACTGGCATGTGCAACAGCAGCCCTACATGGAATCCGATCTTGCCGGCGCGTCCTCTTGCCGGGAGCATCGTTGCCTCCATTTGGATTTTACGGTGCCGCAGAACCTTGAATATGAGCCGGTATTCCAGCTGCTTCCGGTCATGCCGAACCATGCCTATTCATTGACCGCCTTGGTTCGCTCCCAGGAGGTTCGTTCGGACAGTGGCCCGCGACTCCGGGTCATGGATCCCAACTGTCTTGACTGCCTGCAGCTCTCCACTGCATCCACGATCGGGACCACCCCCTGGCATGAAGTGGAGCTGAATTTTACGGTGCCGCCCCAAACCCATTTAGTGCGACTTTCAGTCTGGCGTCCGCGCAGCCGGGTATTTCCCATGGAGATCAGCGGGGAATTTTGGCTGGATTCTGTTTCTCTCAAACCGGCTGGCGCTCTCGCCCACCCAGCTTCATGAAAATTCCAACCCAGTTTCCGGCTTCGCTGCATGACGTGCGGACCTCGTCGCTAAGAAGAAATGTCCCCGTATTTTTCCAGGAGCCACGCTGGTGGCTGGCTGCAAGGCTTCTCCTCTTCAGTCTGTTGTTCGCCGCCCCACTCGCCTTTGGAGCGGTAGAGCCCTGGGCCTGGGGAGCGCTGATCGTCTTCGCCGTGCTGCTGATGATCTGCTGGGCAGTGGGATGCGCTCAGGCGCGGACAATCACGCTGCTTCGCACTCCACTCTACATTCCTGCGCTGATCTTTGTCGCGGTCGCAATCGTCCAACTCCTCTCCGGCAGCACGGTTGACCCTATCGGCACGCGCGACGGGCTGTTGCTGTATGTTGCCTATCTCATAATCTTTTCCATTGCGGGAACGCTCTTCGCGAAAGCCGGCCCGCAACATTGGCTGGGAGCAGCCAAGGCGGTCACCGTGTATACCCTGGCGCTTTCGGTCTTCGCGGTCCTGCAATTTTTTACCTCGCCAGACCGCGTCTATTGGACAGTCGCGCCGCGCTGGGGCGGTTTTATCTTCGGTCCCTATGTAAACCATAACCATTACGCCGGCCTTATGGAGATGCTTTCGCCGCTCGTGGTGGTCTTCTGGATGGGCCGTCCGCGCCACGAATTATGGAACTGGCTGGCTGGGTTTACCTCATTGATCGCCATCGCTTCGGTCGCGCTCTCCGGTTCACGCGCGGGCACAATCTCGCTGCTGCTTGAAATCGTCGGGCTGGCCGCCATTATGGTGCTCAAGCGGCGGTTTCGCAGCCGTCATACAAATCCAGCTCGCGCCATCGTTCTTGGTATTGCATGCGTTGGACTGCTGGTGGTATGGCTGCTGCCGCCGGAAATCACCGCCCGGCTGCAATCGGCGGTGCATTCCCCTGAGGCGGAGATGGCCCATCGTCCGGCCATGGCGCGTGACAGCATCAGAATTTTTCGCTCTCACCTCGCCGCCGGAGTGGGTTTGGGCTCGTTAGAGGCGGTGTATCCGCAATACCAGAGCTTTGCCTCCGATTCCCGCATTGACCATGCCCATAATGACTACGCTGAAGCTCTGGCCGAGACTGGCATTGCGGGCGCAGTCGCTCTGGCCCTGGCCCTGCTTTTTTTCCTGGCCGCCGCCTTCCGGAACATAACCCGTCTATCCGGAGATGCCGACATTGCGGCGTGGATGCGTCTGGGCGCCACCGTTGGCTGCTGTGGACTGCTTCTGCACAGCCTCTTCGATTTCAACCTTCACATACCCGCCAACGCCGCATGGATGAGTTTTCTGCTGGCCATTGTGGCGACAGGAAGCGTCACGCCGCTCCCGCTCTCTTCTTTCGAACGCCACCGGCGTGACTGATTTAGCCCCAGGGACGCTGTTCATTCTTATTGCTCTCCATCTGCATTCTCGATAGCCTAGTTAGTTTGCTTATTCCGTTGCTGGAGACTTCATGCATAAGAGCGTCCATTTCCTTCGCGTCAGCATTGTCATCGCCTTTGCCAGCCTGCTTCACGCGCAACAAAATTCCAACATCATCCAACTTGCGGTGGATGCCACCGACGCTCCTCGCCGCATCCTGCATGCCCGCATGACGATTCCTGCCGCCCCCGGCCCCTTCACCCTGGTCTATCCCAAGTGGATCCCCGGCGAGCATGGCCCGACTGGCCCGGTGGTGGATACCGCCGGAATATTCATCTCCGCCAACGGCCAGCAGCTCCAGTGGGTGCGGGACGATGTCGATATGTATGCCTTGCACATGAATGCGCCCGCCGGGGCAAGCTCGGTGGAGGTCTCCCTCGACTTTCTCGCCACTGCTGCCGCGGAGGGCTTTTCCGCAGGCGCCAGCTCCAGCGACAAGCTCGAAGTGTTGAGCTGGAATGAGGTGCTGATGTATCCGCCGGGAAAGGCCGCCGCCGACATAACCTTCGCTCCCAGCGTGAAACTTCCGGCAGGCTGGAAGTTTGGCACAGCGCTTGAAAGGCAGTCGCAAAGCGGCGAGACCATCACCTTTAAGCCGGTTTCCCTGGAGACGCTGGTGGATTCGCCGGTGCTGGCCGGAGAATACTTTCGCGAGATACCCATCTCGTCAGCGCCGGAGCTCCCGCACTTTATCGATCTTGCCGCCGACAGCGCCGCCGCCCTGGCCCTCACCGATGACACCATCAGCCATTACAAGCGGCTGGTCACTGAAACCGGAGCGCTCTTCGGCGCGCGTCATTACAACAGCTACCACTTTCTGGTCACGTTGAGCGATTACGTCGCCCACTTCGGCCTGGAGCATCATCAATCGAGCGACGACCGAATTCCGGAGCGCGCCTTCATATATGAGAATGAGCGCAAGTTAGACTCCGACTTGCTTCCTCATGAATTCGTGCACTCCTGGAATGGAAAGTATCGCCGTCCGGCTGGCTTGGCTACCCCCAGCTATCAGGAGCCGATGAAAGGCGAGCTGCTCTGGGTTTACGAGGGGCTCACGCAATATTGGGGAGAGGTTCTGGCGGTGCGCAGCGGATTGTTAACTCCGGAATTATTCCGCGAGCAGGCGGCGCTGGAGGCCGCCTACCTGGACCAGCGCCAGGGACGCAAATGGCGCGACCTGCAGGATACCGCCACCGCTGCCCAGCTCCTCTATGAGTCGAGCCCCGCCTACCAGGATTGGCGGCGCTCCACCGATTACTACGATGAAGGTTTTCTGCTCTGGCTGGAGGCGGACACCATCATTCGCCAGCAGACCCAGGGACGTAGGTCGCTCAATGATTTCGGCCGCCTGTTTCATGGAGGCCAGAGCGGCCCGCCCATGGTCCGTCCCTACAACTTTGACGACATTGTAAGCGCGCTCAACCAGATCGCCCCGTATGACTGGCGCAATTTCTGGCTGGAACGGCTGCATTCGAAGGCGCCCCATGCGCCGCTCGGCGGGATTGAGAATGGAGGATATCGCCTGGTCTATAACAGCACCCCCTCGGAATGGATCAAACTGGTGGAGGAATCCAAAAAGAACGCGGATGAGCGATTCTCGATTGGCCTGCTGGTGCGGGACAACGGAAGCGTCGTCGATACGATCCTGAATAGCCCGGCGGCAAAGGCGGGCTTTGCTCCCGACATGCATATTGTGGCAGTCAATGGCAGGCAGTTCTCCATTGACATCCTGAAACAGGCGATCAGCAGTTCGGCCAACGCCTCCGGCCCAATCGAATTTATCGTGGAGAATGCCGAGTATTACAAGGTGCTGAAGGTGGACTATCGTCAGGGAGCGCGCTATCCGCATCTGGAGCGGGCGCCATCCACCCCGGCGCTGCTCGATGAGATCACCAAACCATTGACTCGTTAATCGAAGGTCTTAATCAAAGACCTGTTCAATCGAAGACTCGTTCAACGCAAAAACAAAGGGCGGTACGACGCGGGAATATTGCAAGAGTTTTATAAACTCGCTTCGTACGCCCGCTGCGCCCGCCATAAATTGCGGCAGACGATGCTGAAGCTCGGAGGCCATTGAGGTGCGAAGAGAATGTCGTGTGCTATCCGCCACCGGTAATGCCGCGGATCTCTTCTTCCGCCAATCTCCAATCCTCTTCGGCGTGACCGGGCCTTCGTCCGCGCTGCACGTATAGTTCATACGCCCGTTGCCGGATGCGCTCTTCGATGTCGCTGCCTGCGGGTTTAATGCTCTCCATCACCTGCTTGGGGTCGGTCGGCTTGGTGACTTTTCTCGCCATGTCCCTGAAGATGAACATTGCCGGATTAAGGTTGGTCAATCCCACACTGACTTGGCGGAAATGGAAAACGACCTGGGTTACTCGTCCGTAACATCGGCGAACAGATCGGTCTCTTCCCGCGCTTTTTGCGGCTCTCTTGCCGCCGCCAGCAGAAACAATTCCTTTGTCCCGCGCTGGCGCACCGTTCCGGCAAAGCGCTCATAGAGCGGGTTTTGCGAGGTATGTGCCTTGAAGGCCGCGAGCTTTGTTTCCACATAAGGGCTTATGTCTATCGCGGCAGAGGCTGGCGCCAGGGACACTGGTTGGCGGTCGGGCAGAGTGATGGGCGAGGTGGCGTAATAAAGCTTTTGTGCGCGATGAGGTTTGAGGCCGTTGCGAAGCTGCTCCGTAAAACGGTTGCTGCGCCCCGCCCAGTGAAAGGCCATAGTCGCAGCCAGCGAGGTCATGGAGTGATCGGGATGCGCCGTAATGGCCCCCTCCGGCCCGAATGTGAGCATCACCTGCGGACGCAGCTCCCGCACTCGTTGTGTGAGCTTTTCAACCATCGTATAAAAGTCGAAGCGATCAAGACTGCCATCGGGAAAACTCAGGATCTCGCTGCCGGTGACGTTTAGAATTTTGCAGGCGCGGGCAAATTCCTGGGCGCGCATGGCAATCAACTCCGCTTCCGACTTCGCGCTGCCCCGGTTGCTGGCTGCCTGTCCCGGCGTAAGGCAGATCACATACGTCGCGACTCCCTGTTCGTGATAGCGGGCCAAAGAACCTCCAAAGCCGCCCGCTTCATCATCAGGATGGGCAGTAACTGTAAGCAGTCTCAGCATTTCACTCCTCAAATCACGATGGTCATTCGCCTCTCGCGGGAAGGGAAGCATGGATCGCCTCCACGCTCTTCCTATCCGCAAGCTGCCCTTCCAGATTAGCTTACTGGCGGGCCAAGGCTCGATTTGGAATTTTGAATTAGTCCCCGGCAGCGACTGCGCCAACAGCCTGTGTCGGCTGCCCTTGCTGATGAGCGGGATAATTTCATGAGAACACACCCGAGGATCGTTCTACTAGAATCCTCCGCATGGTATTCGCCCTGTCCGTGGTGAAACATACATCTTGACATTGAGCTTGAACACTTATAGATTCCTTCCCGACAAATCTAAAAGATGATTTTCGTTTTCCTTCCACGGTACTCATTCCCGCGTTGAGGTCTGAGGAGTGTGCAGGCGCAGGGCACAATCGCGGGCCAGAAAGAGGAGCAGATGCGAAGCGCTTTAGCCACGATGCCAGTCAAAGCAGCCCTTTTTACGGTCTTTATTCTGCTGGCCGCCATGAAAGCCACAGCAGGATGTAATGCGGGCGAGATTCTAGTCGCGGAAGATGAAAAAAATTGGTATTGCCTGGACATCAAGTCTTATGAAAGTACCCAGGGACCGAAACTGGCTTCGCAATATTGCGGGGCAAAGAAGAAAGTAGCCGCGGACCAGAACGCCATCCGCAATCTGGGTTGGAGTGTCGATACCGAGCGCTACGAGCTGTTTGGAAAAGTTGCCGATGATCAGGAAGCGGAACTGAAACGCAGGGTATTCACGGCGATGTTCGATCAAAGCCTGACCGCGACCGGCACTCTTCTGGACAGCGGCAAGTCGCTGAACCCCTGGAATGTAAACAAGGCGGCCAAGCTTCTCGAAAAGAAGGGCTTTGGCAATGCGCAGCTCATCGCCGCGCTACGGCAGATCGCTCGGGTCCGCGGAAAACCGGCGATGGCGGAGGCTTATCACCATTTCGAAGAGTTGGCGAAGAGCGCGGTGGAAGGCTATAACACTGGAGGCGGCATGGCCCGGGACCCCGACACCGCCCAACTGCAGCTTCTGGCCGGAGCGCTGAAGACCATGCAGGGCAACTATGAGTTCGGCCTGCTGATCACCGGGCTGGAATTCGGCGAGAGCATCGCCTACCTTTCCTACGTCAGCGGCCAAGTGAACGATCTCACTCAGCAAACCGACGACAAACTCGCTAAGCTCGTCCCACTCGGAGCAAGGCTGAAGGGACACATCAATGATCTCGTGCAGACGAACCAGGCATGGCAAGCGGAGACCGGCGTCCCCATGGCGCCTCGGTGTGAACAGTGAGAGAAGGCCCCGCGCACGATTACCTTATGGAATAGGCATACGGCCGAGCGTTCTGAGGTGGTGGTGTCCTTAACTGGACCGGAGGTGAAGGATGGAGTTGCGCCATAAGCTGATCTTGGGTTTCGTGATCGTTTGTTTCATTAGCTGCTGTAGCGTTTTGGGCGCGCTACAGGGAGCAGGGAGCGATGAGCCTCAGCAAACGAAGCCGCCAAAGATACATATCACCGTAAGGCCAAAGAACCCGCCCACGCAGTCTCAGCCCACTCCATCCCAGGAGACGCCGTCCCAACCATCTAAAGGTCCTCCATCCCAGCCGGCGCAGTCCGCCGGGGAAACAACCCCGCGGCAACAGCCAACTCACAGGAGCAATCCGCAAACGCACTCGCAACAATTGCCGCCTCAACTGCCGGCATCGGCGATTCCCACGAATGCTCCCCAGGAACAGCAGCGCGAGGTCCACGAAGGAAGCGGCTCCGATTTAGCGACCCAGGTCCTGATAAACAAGTTCGGGCCGGAGCGGGTGCAACAGATCCTAAAAAGTGTTCAAGACAGAGGCGGGATAGGAGCGCCAAACGCGAGCTCCTACTTTGACGGCGCACATGTGTTGAACGGTAACGGCGAGATCGTGCCCCGTGAGCAGACCCATCTTTTTCAGGGTTCCCCGGCAGCTCCCAGCCAGTCTGTTCCCGTGGGGGCATACAACTATGCACCCACGACCGTGCAGGGACCCACCGGATCCTCGAGTATCTCTAAAGATTATGTCAGCATTCCCGGAGGAGTGGTTCTCGAGGGCCAAGCCGAGATAGGTCCGCTGGAAAACCTCACTTATGACAGCCGATTCAATGCTTTCGTCGTGGATGATCGCGCAGTTTTTTTTCTGAAGGTCTCTCCCAGCATTGTCGTTGAGCTATGCCATGCGCTTGCGCAAAAAGACCAGATTGGCGTGTCGCTGGGTGCGGTGCTAATCTCCTATGGAGCTCTGCCCAAAAAATCCCAGTTGGCCCGCAATCTCATGCTGACGGACCACTTCCTGGGAAGCATCGCCTTTGGCTGGAAGGACTGGACGGCTGGATACATTTTTGCGAATGGATATGAGCCGCAACAATTCAATGGCTCCATGCACGCTGCCGTCTTCTTTCGTTTCAGTGGCTTTCAATTTCAGGTGGAGCAACAGGAGTTTAAGGTCGCGCAGGAGGGTTTTAACGATCAGTTCATTCCCCTTTCCGACCAGGCTGCCGCCGATGGCGGATCGCTTCCCGATGAAGCCGCGATCATGGCCGGGAATGTGCCCAGGGAATGGGAGCTGAACCTGCGGCATATCGCGGAAAACATGTCTTACTACCGTCGCGAAAAGCTCATTGAGCAGACTTTTTCCTACGGAGCGACGGCTGCGTTTTTGCGCGGCCTGAAGGCCCAAGGCGTGGATCTGGAGGAGCTGGCCAATGCCATGGCGGCGGAACTGGATAGTGACTCTGGAAATCGCTAAAGCGCCTGCGATTTGCCAAGGCCAAAGTGGCGGGCCAATCTTGCTCTAAGCGGAGAAAAGGTTTAGGGCGGGCCCTATTAGCGAAAGAAGGCGCTACCCGACACCTCAACGCCACAGCCCTCCAGCAGCGGGCGGGTGATTTCCAGGTAGCTTTTAACCTCTTTTTCGGCCTGTGCTCTCAATAACTGCACACGGGCCTGCTGGAATTGTTCGGGCGGCATGCTTCTGATTTCTTCCAGGTCGTTCTCCGAGATATCAGGCCGGTTTTTCTTAAGACTTTCCGCAAATTCAGCGGGTGTTTGCACGGCATGGGCATCGCTTTCCGCAAAGAACTTATCGGCAAGCTCCTGGGGCGTGAGGTCCAACAGATGGTCCGACAGCATCCACACAGCTAATTGCTTCATCCCATGTTCGGCGGGATTTTGATCCAGACACGCCACCAGCTTTCGCAGCGGATTGCTCTCCTCCAGCTCCGCAACGGAAAAATGGGCTTCTGTGTCCGGAACCTCGCGCCATCGATTGATGCAGTAGCTCGGAACGTTCTGCGTCACCGATTGCGCCACGTTCAAATGCAGTGCGGCATTGCGGAGCGCCGGGCGCGCGTCTGGGTGGAAGACCGCAGGCTGTGGCCGTATCTTCGTAAAATCCATTTCTCGTTCATTGCGCGACGAAGAGCTATTGTCGGTTGAATTTATTGCCGCTGGATAAAACTGAAAACGGATGCTGGAGGCGGCAATCATGCTCTGGGTGCCGGCCGATGAGCTCGTGAACAATGTGCCCACAGGCACAAGAAGCGATTGGTTCACGATGGGGTGGCCAGGTGTGCTCGTGACTGTGATCGTGACCTTTTGCAACCCATCACCCCGCACTTCCATTGTGGCAAATCCCATGTCCACAGCCCTGGCCACTGTTTCCGCATGGGTTTGCAGATAAAGGTCGCACGGTCCGCCGGACCAGTTTGGAAAATCTCCTTCCGCCTGTATGCGCTGAAGGTATTCGAGCCAATTCTCTTCCAATTCGATGTTCTCGCGCTGCTCCGGTTGCTCCGCCGCCTGCTGGTGGAGGCGTCTCAAACCCTCATCTAAACACCCTTGCGCCTCTTCCCGGCGCTTCTGGTCCTGTGTGGCCTGCTGAGTTTGCGCATCCGGCTGCACCAGCGGCTGGGTGGCCGCTTCGCCATGAGAGTCCTGACTGGGTTCTGTAGACCGCCACCATTTGTATGCTCCCACTGCCGTGGCGAAAACTATCACTCCCACCAGAATCGCCCTCGCTTTAATCATGCAGCCTGCCTCCTACAAGTTCGTAAAACAATTCGCCGGGCCCGGAATGAAGGAAAACCTTATACTTAATCACCAAACAGGTCAATGATGGCGCCAAGGTGTGGCTCACAGGATTAAATGGCAGGTTGGGACCAAGCTTTCCACAGGAAAGATTTAGTATGTGGTGCGCCCTCTCAATTGCTGTCTTGACGATGCTGGGTTGAGATTTCATCTCCCCCAAAATCTCTCAATTGCTGTAATTATCTCTCAAGGCTGTCTTCC
>CAZONJ010000009.1:42964-71631 GCA_964581225.1 uncultured Terriglobales bacterium
TTCATCTCCCCCAAAATCTCTCAATTGCTGTAATTATCTCTCAAGGCTGTCTTCCCAAGCGCAAGCCGAAGGACCCCGGGAATGCCCGTCAAACAAGCGCCGCTTCAGGCTTTCTCCCGAAACCCCCTGCCATTCCGCAAAACGGTTGCTGGGTAATTTGGAATTTTGAATTAGTCCCCGGCAGCGACTGCGCTGTTGGCTTGGATCGGCTGCGCTTCTGCCGCGACAGCTTCTGAGAGTTCTGTGAATGAGAGCATCTCCTGCACATCGGGCAGGGCGGCATTGGACATCCATACCGGGGCGAAGGACTGGCGGTGCAGCGGAGAAGGCCCATGCTCGCGCAGCTGGGCCTTGTGCCGGGGAGTGCTGTAGCCCTTGTTGGAAGCCAGGCCATACAGCGGATATTCGCGGTCGTATTCCCGCAGCCAGCTATCTCGCGCTACCTTGGCCAGAATGGATGCCGCGGCAATCGAGGCGCTCAATGCGTCGCCGTGGATGATGGGAGTTTGCGGGCACTCTACATCGATCTTGAACGCGTCCACCAGCACATGGCCGGGTGTGATGGAGAGCTTGCGCACCGCCGCCGCCAGGCATTCTTTGGAGGCGTGGTAGATGTTGATCTCGTCGATGCGAGTTGAGTCCACCGAAGCGATCGCCCAGCAGATGCAGTGCTCCTGGATTTTTTTTGCCAGCTTCTCCCGCACCTCTGGTTCCAGCAATTTTGAGTCTCGCAGACCACGAATCCGGAAGCTGGGATCGAGAATTACCGCCGCGGCCACTACCGGGCCGAAGAGCGCGCCGCGCCCGACCTCGTCCACCCCCGCGATCAGCTCCACTCCCTGCATCCAGAGCTGCTTTTCGTATTTAAGCGTGCAGCGCAGGGATTTCAGCAGGCGAAGTTTCGCCGCCGAAGCGGAGATCTCTTTTCCATTTCTTCCCAAAGGACGCGGCTTGCCTCTGCGGGCTTTCTTGCTGCTTGGGCCGGAGGGGGGATGTGGGACGGGCATTGCAGAGATGTTAGCAGCACTTCGTGTGGATGCGCCCCAGGAAAAATCCGTAGAAATGAAAAAAGCGCGGAGAATGCCGCGCTTTTTGTGCAGAAATTCCGCTCTTAGCTTACCGGAGCGCGATCCACTTCCTTCAGCCGGGCTGCCTTGCCCTTAAGACCACGCAGGAAGAAGAGCCGGGCGCGACGGACTTTGGACGACCGCACTACCTCAATTTTGTCGATCACCTTTGAGTTGATAGGGAAGATACGCTCCACTCCCTGTCCAAAGCTGACCTTGCGGACGGTGAAGCTGCCCGAAGTCCCTTTTTTCTGGGCGATCACAATGCCTTCAAAGGCCTGGAGGCGCTCTTTATCGCCTTCCTTAATCCTTACCTGTACGCGGATGGTGTCGCCGGTGTTGAACTGCGGCAAATCCTTGCGCTGGAGTTTGCCCGTAATTTTCGCCATGATCGGTGATATGGTCATTTGATTTCCTCTTGATGGACTTAGCACCGACATGCCGCCGGAGCGCTGTACTTACATTTTACAAGTCTTTTAGCCGGCGGCCAAATTGCCGGCCTGTGAATTTTTTCCGGATGCGTAGGCAGAGCCGGAATCATGTCTTTCCAAAAATACCCCGCTGCTCCCGCCGAATCTCCCCCAGGATCTCCCGGTCTTCCTCGCTCAGCTCGGAGTCCTCGAGCAGGTCGGGACGGTTCTTTACCGTCTTCTCCAGCGCCTTGCGACGGCGCCAGCGGCGTATCTCCTCGTGATTTCCTGAGGAGAGCACCTCCGGTACCGGCCAGCCGCGATACTCTGCCGGCCGAGTGTAATGCGGATAATCCAGCAGGCCGCCCGAGCCACAGGTGGAAACCGGCATGGGTTTTCCGTCCGTCGCCGTTGCCGGAGACATCCGGCTGTAGCTGAAACTTTCCTGCTGCGACGACGCTTCATTGCCCAGCGCTCCCGGCAGCAGCCGGGTCACCGCATCGATAATCAGCGCGGCCCCAATTTCGCCGCCGCTCAGCACAAAATCCCCTACCGACAGTTCGCGGTCGGCCAGATGCTCCGAGACCCGCTCGTCCACTCCCTCATACCGTCCACAGAGGAAGACGATGCGCTCCAGCTGCGCCAGCTCCTGTGCGACGCTTTGGGCGAAACGTTCGCCTGTGGCCGAAAGCAGGACCACGGACTCCTTGTCCGCCGCGCGCTCCGCCTTAGGCGCAATCCCGAGGGACTCTACGCATTCAAAGAGCGGATCGGGCTTCAGCACCATGCCTTCGCCTCCGCCAAACGGACGGTCATCCACCGTCTTATGGCGGTCGCGGGTAAACACCCGCAAATCATGCAGCGCAAATTCCACCAGCCCGGCTTCCCGCGCCCGGCGCAGAATTCCATAATCCAGTGGACCGCGAAAGAAGTCAGGAAAGATGGTGACAATATCAAACTTCATCCTGCCGCTTCCGATCGAACAATTTCTTTTCTTCCGGGGTCAGCGGCTGATTGATCTCAAGCAGCCCTACGGGCAGCGCCAACTCCAGAATCTTTTTCCCCGTATCCACTCGCCGGATAAATTCTTCCACGAAAGGGAGCTGATAGGTGGCGCTTCCTTTTCGCACGTTGAGCAATGGGGCCGCGCCGGCGTCCGCTTCGACGCCTTCCACCGTCCCGATCTCCCGCGGTGGCTGCGAAGCCTGGTCCCACACCGTACATCCCACCAGTTCGCTCACGTAAAACGTGCCTGCCTCAAGCGGGGCGCGCTCGCTTTTCAGGATCTGCACTTCATGCTCCGCAAGCTGGGCGGCATCGGCGATCGAATTTACCGCCGAAAATTTCAACACCACCCGCCCTTTATGCAGCCAGAAGTTTTCCAGCTCTACCTCGCGGCGAGTGGAAGAGATGGCGCTCAACAGAAAGAGCCGCTTGCGCTGGGCAAAATTTTCGGGAAAATCCGTAAGGATCTCCGCAATGACCTCACCCTGCCGGCCCTGCGGTTTCGCGATCTTTGCGATGGTGACGAAATCGTTTTCTTCGGTCAACCGATGTTACCGGTCCGCTGGTAGAGCATTCCCGTGGCTATGCCTGCTGTCCCGAGCCGGGAAGATCCTCTTCGATAATCTCCAGGGCGTAGCGCTTATGCAGCTTCATCCCTGCGGCGGAAAGAATGGTGCGCAACGAGCGGGCCGTGCGTCCTTGCTTTCCAATTACCTTGCCCAAATCTCTCTGGGCAACGCGCAGCTCAAGAACGGTGCTGCCCTCTTCGCCTTCTGCTGTGCTTACCGTTACCTGCTCCGGCTCGTCCACCAGCGCTTTGGCAATCCGCAATATCAATTCCAGAACATCCCCGCCTTGTTCATTTGCCATAGCTACTCCTCACAGTGAATGGGAGAGTCCGTTGGGGGACGTCCCTGCCCGAGATGGAGTATCTCCCCCGGACAATGAAATCTGTCTCAAGTTCAGGAGGACACGGGGGATTTTTCCTGGGACTGCTACTTTACACTATTCGTGGCGTTTACGCCGCATTTTCCGTGGAAGCAGGGGGCCTGGAGAAGAGCCTGCTGACGGTCTCGGACAATTGGGCGCCCTTGGAGACCCAATGCTCGATCCGGTCCCGCTTCAGCTCGACGCTGGCCGGGCTTGTCCTGGGATTATAGGTGCCGACCACTTCCATGGAGCGGCCGTTGCGGGCACGGTCCTTTTCGATTACCACGACACGGTAATACGGCTTTTTACGCGCGCCTACGCGCGCCAGTCGAATCATTAACACTTGAGCTATTTATTCCTTTCTAGCGAATGCCGCCGCCTAGAGCTGCCTGCCGCGTGCAGGCAAAGCTGCCCTAAGGCGCGCAAACTCATATTATCGCGTAAGTTGCAGGCGATTGGCAAGGATTATCCCCCTCCAACGACCCGGAAAACCACCGCATCGTTTAAGCTTAGGATATGCCGACCTGGAGCGCTGGCCAGTACCTGAAATTCAGCGATCAGCGCACCCAGCCCTGCCGGGACCTGGTCGCCCGAATCTCTATAGCGGATCCCGCCAGCATCATCGATCTGGGGTCTGGCCCCGGCACCAGCACCGCCGTCCTCGCCAATCGCTGGCCGCAGGCCGAGATTACTGGACTGGACAGCTCCAGCGCGATGCTCGAAGCCGCCCGTCAGGCGCTTCCCAAGTGCCAATGGATCATGGGCGACATCGCGGCTTGGGCACAGGCCGCCGGCAAGCAATATGACATTATCTGCTCCAACGCCGCCCTGCAATGGCTTCCAAATCATGCGTCTTTGTACCCGCAGTGCTTCGCCCATGTTGCTCCCGGAGGGGCCTTAGCAGTGCAGGTCCCGGCGAATATGGACGCGCCCGCAAACCGGCTTATGCGGGAGCTCACGGCTGGCCCATCCTGGCGCAAGCGCTTTGCCTCCGAAGTGCCGGAGTGGCACGTCCATGATGCGCCCTTCTACTACGATCTGCTGGCTCCCCATACGGAGCGCCTCGACATCTGGTACACCGAATATATCCATGTCATGCCCGATGCGGAGTCGATTGTAGAGTGGTACAAGGGAAGCGGACTGCGGCCGTTTTTGGAGGCTTTGTCCGCGCAGGCGGAGCGGGAGCGGTTTACCGCCGATTACCTGGATGCGGTTCGGAAAGCGTATCCTGTCCGTCCTGACGGACGTGTGCTCTTCCCCTTCCGGAGGCTGTTCCTGATCGCCTATCGCGCCTCACGTTAGCTGCAAGTTGCAAGCCGCTGTAGCCGGCAGTGCGCGCAAAATCAATTTTCCGGAAATGCTTCTGTTGGAATTTAGGCGGCCAACTGGGGCGGAAAGAGCACCGCTTCCAGCACCACCTGGCGCATCTCCTCCGGGGTAAGCCGCTCATCGGCGGAATAGAACTCCACCCTCCCCCGGCGCGATTCGCGCATGGAGAGAATGCCTCCCTCGGGCGCTCCGGCGCTTTTGCTGTCCAATGCCGCATACTCGTACTGGATGGTGTGCGCGGAAAAATCGGCGGTAATCACCACCTCCAGCCCCGACCTTGCATTGCTTACCTGATATTGGTTCTCGGAAGGCTGGTTGAAGCTGGCGCCATCATGGTGTGAGTTGAACTCAGCGACGTCGGCGCGAAGCTCCTCGCCCAGCTTTTGCCAGCGCTGCCGGGCGGCCTCGGCAAAGCTTTGCTCTGTCCCTGCTTCTCCGGTTTCCGATTGGTGTGAGCTACGGCCCAAATGCTCTTCGATCCATCCCATGTTGAATGGGATGAGCCAACCATGGCATACAGATGGCTAAGGAACGCCGGTTATTCTTTTGACGGATTTTCTCAATGAACGGAGGAAACCTGTTCCGGAACACTCAGCTTAAGGCTGTAGACTGCCTGGTCGGCCGTTAAGATTGAAATGGAGTCCGCCTTCGCATCGAAAGCCGCCGCGGCTATGTGTGCCGGAAGCACATAATGGGCGAGCGAATTCAGAGTGGCCACATCATATATATCCAATTGACCCGGATCGCCTTCTACCAGGAGTTTCTCTCCATTTTTTGATAAGGCGCGTATGTGGCCGAATATCTTTCCCTTCTGCTCCCCTGATCGGAGGGAATAAAAAAGCAATCGATTATCGGAATCGGCAACCACCACGGTGTCCGCCTCAGCTATCGCCTCGTATACCCGAAAAGAAAGCTTGCCCGTATCGATCGCCACCGCGCCCAAATTGCTTCCAGAGCGCGCATCGACGACTTCGACGAGGTAGGAGGATTTTTTGTCCTTGATCGCGTGCAGCCGTCTCTCGACGGCAGGATCGGCCTTGGCTTGGGCTTTCATGCTTTCGGGATCCGTGAACAAAAGAGTTAATGTGTTTGATACTTGAGAGTAGCTGAATCGAGGCAGGCTCTTGAAAAACCGACGTTCCCAAAGGACTTCATTCGAGCGAACGTCTCGAACCTGCATTTTTATACTATGAATCGAAGTAGGATCTTTGTTGTCGGAATGAAAAGTTATCAGGAGATCTCCACTCTGGTACGCAGGCTCTTCGCTAGTGATTTCGTAGAGTAAGTGGTCTGCTTTGCCCAAGGGATCAAGCTCCACAACTTGTGAAGGGTACTCCCCGGATTTTCTAAATTTCGCAATCAGGTGGTTTGCTTCAAAATAATTGCCATCGAAGGCGCGTGTGTAAAGAATCCGTTCTCCGCTTCGCAGGTCCCAGACTGCCCCACGCGAGCGGCCGGAAATTGCCAGCCAATTCCCGTCAGGAGAAAAGCCGAAGGTCTGCAAGATTCCTAGTTGACTGTGCGGCAGTTGAATCGATGCGGTCGCTTTCTTATTGCCCTGGGAGAAGATACCGAGATCGCCGCCGAGTTCTTCCACTGCAATGAATCGGTCATAGATGTCTAAAGCGCCTCTTTTGTGGCCAGTTAACGTTTTTGCGTTCAAATCCAGAATTCCCACACCGTATTCCCCCACGGGTCGTATCAGCAGGAAGTCGCCCTTGGTCGCGGCCGCCAGCTCTGTATTTCTAAGAGCGAGTTCGTTCAAAACTTCTCCAGTTGGAAAACGCACCACCCCCGACTTGGCGGGATTGTCTGGATTAAATCCCGCAATCCGATCAGCTCCCAAAAACGTGAAGCTGAAGGAAGCGAGCTCTTTCACTCTGCCGGCAAGTTTTATTTCAGAGTGGGTCCTCAAATCGTAGCCCAGCGCGGCTCCGCGCCTTCCGATCACGAAATAGTGACCATCGGGTGAAAAGTTCATGGGGAACTCGAAGCTCTGGCCAAGCATGGACAGGAGTTGAAGCATCCATCTTTCTGCGTAATCTGGCTCATAAAAGTTTTTACGAGCAAAAAACGCAGTCCCGCTGTTTACATCGATGAGCCGCACCTCGAACTCCCGAGTAGTGCAAGCCAGGACGTCTCCTGCAGGCGATAGTTTTGTTCCCCAGCATCCGCCTGGTACTGCCACGATATGCACTGCTGTACGCTGCTGGCTGGCAACGTTCCATTGCTCGACCCGTAGCTCCTTGTCATAGAAGACGATGAATTTAGAATCCGGAGTAAACTGGGCAGCACGCGCCTCCGGAGCGTCGATGCGAAAAAGATTGAGCAAAGGATCGCGCGATAAAACGAAGATGCTGCTTTCGTCCTGCGCAAGCAAATACTTCCCATCGGGGCTGAATCGTATGTGATCGAGGTCCGCGCGTAATGCAGGTTGCAGAGAAACCTTTCGAATAAGGCCGGGTAGCTCCTCCTTGGCCACCACCGCATGCGCTTCGGTCACTGCCCTCTGCCATTTCGTAAAATTGACGGCGCTCTCGGCCGGTAGGGACGCAACACAATCTCGGGGAAGAGGAGTCGAGTTGCGTATCATTTCGCGAAGTCGTTTGGAATCTTCGCTTGTCACCCCAAAAATATCGGTAAAGAAGTTTCCCGTATTGCCCTTGGTCTGGGCCACTCGGTCGAAGATTTCGGCGGTCCCGGAGGCCTGATATCCCGCGCGCGCCATTGCATATAGGCCAATCCTGTCGGCGATAAGCTCGTCGTTTTGCTTCCTCCCGCCACCCAGGACGGCGGGTTTACGGGCAATATTGTCCAGGAGCAGGTTCCATTTGTTGAAGATGTCTTGTTTATCTCCAACCTGAGTGATCCCCAGCACTTTGCGAAACAGATAAGTGTTGTGGATTGCGAACTGATGAGTGACGATATGTCCGATCTCATGGCCGAGCACCCCGGCCAGTTCGTCTTCATTTTTCGCGAACGAAATCAGCTTGCGGGAAACGTAAATATGGCCACTGGCGCTGGAAAACGAATTCAATATGGGAAGATCGATAATGAAAAACTGATAGTGGACCTTGGCCGGGGGAAGCTGCGCCAGCAGTCGCTCTCCGGTCTGCCGCAAATGACCGTCAGGGTCCTCAATAATCCTGTATTGCTTCGTCAGCTGCTGGTCCAGGATTTCGCCCAGCCACTCTTCCTGCTGCGCGTTAAAAATGTTCGGGTCATTTACGACCGCCGATAACGGTGGAAGGGGGCATGGCTTATGCTCCTCTATTTGAGCAACCTGTTGGGCCATACTCGGCAAGGTTACAAGCGATGCGAGTAACAGGACGAAAGATAAATATTGGCCGCGCATATTGAGGAGAAGAATAGAACAGAAGTGCCGGGAAAGGTAGGCGGAAAGTTATGAATGCGTTCGCGAAAGTAACTGAAGCACCCGCTCTGGCTCGGTGCGCCGGGTGTAATCGGTGTGCGCTTCGGCGAAGAGTACCGTCCGGTCGGAGGCAACTACAAACGTTCCCGGCATCGGCAGCTCCCAGTTTTTATTTCCGTTGATGAATTCGAGGTTGATAAAGATCCGGCGGTCGAGCTCCTGCAAATCGGCAGGCAGCTTATAAGCGACTTTAAACTGCTGCGCGACCTGGCCTTCGGCATCGCTGAGCACCGGGAAGCGAAGCTGGTGCTGCTCCGCCATCAGGCTGGTTTGCTTCAGGGTCTGTGGTGAAATCGCAACCAGCGAAGCCCCGAGCTGCTGCATCGCAGGATAAATCTCCTGCCATGCCTCCAGGGTGGCCACGCAATAGGGGCACCAGCGTCCGCGAAAGAAAAGGATGACCAGCGGACCGCGGGCCAACAGATCGGCGGATCGGACCAGCCTGCCGTTCGCATCCAACAGCTCAAATTCCGGGGCATTGGAGCCGACGGAAAGAATGTGCTCTGCGGCCCTCGATGCCTCAAGCTCCGCTATTGCTCGCTCCTGGATTTGCAGGTTCTCCGGACGGGCCAGTTCATAGGTGCGCGCCTTGATCTCCTGCAAACGCTCGCTGAGCGGACCGGTGGCCGGAGCTTCGATCTTTTCCGAGACGCCGCGCCATTTCATGGCTTACATTCCCGGCAGCTTCATGCCAGCCATGCGCCGGGCGAAGTTGCCCTTGCTGAGGCTTTTGAACTGCTTGCGCATCATCGCATACTGCTTCAGCAATTGATTGATCTCCTGCACGCTGGTCCCGGAGCCGCGCGCGATGCGCTTGCGGCGGCTGCCGTTGATCACCTCATGATGCTCCCGCTCGTGCGCCGTCATGGAATTAATAATGGCTTCCACGCGCGTGATCTCTTTGTCGTCCACTTTGTCGGCCATGTTCTGCAATCCGGCGAAGGGCCCGATGGAGGGCAACATCTTCACGATGCTCTGCAGAGAGCCGAGTTTTTTGATCTGGCGCAGCTGGTCGCGAAAATCTTCCAGCGAAAATCCGTCGCCGCTCAGCGCTTTTTTTGCGAACTCTTCCGACTTCTTGTGGTCGAGCTTCTCCTGCGCCTTTTCGATCAGCGACAGCACATCGCCCATTCCCAGGATGCGGCCCACGATGCGGTCAGGATGGAAGGGCTCCAGGGCGTCATACTTTTCGCCCATGCCCAGGAACTTGATGGGCTGGCCGGTCACGTTGCGGATGGAAAGCGCCGCGCCGCCGCGCGCATCGCCATCCATCTTGGTGAGGACCACGCCGGTAAGACTCAATTTTTTGTGGAACTCGTTGGCGGAGTTCACCGCGTCTTGTCCGGTCATCGCGTCGGCGATGAACAGGATCTCCTGCGGATTGAGCAGGCGCTTCAGCCCCTGCATCTCCTCCATCAACTGGTCGTCGATGTGCAAGCGGCCCGCGGTATCGACGATCAGCACATCGCAGCCGCTGATCGCGGCCTCACGCCTCGCTTCTTTCGCCAGCCGCTCCACCACGGTGGTATTGGCCTCGCCATCGATTTTGCCTTCATATAGATTGGCGCCGATCGCCTTGGCCACCACCTTCAACTGCTCGCGCGCCGCCGGACGATAGACGTCCACCGAGACCAGCATGGGGCGGTGTCCGCCCTTTTTCAGCCAGGCGGCGAGCTTGCCTGATGTAGTGGTTTTGCCCGAACCCTGCAGGCCGGCCATCAATACTACCGTCGGTGGCTGCGAGGCGAATTTCAGCTTGGCCGTGTCACGGCCGAGGATTTCGATCAGCTCCTGGTGGACGATCTTGATGACCTGCTCGGTGGGCGAGAGCGAAAGCATTACCTCTTGCCCAATCGCCTTTTCCCGAATGTGCTCGATCAGCTCTTTAACGACTTTCAGATTGACGTCGGCTTCGAGCAGCGCCAGCCGGATCTCGCGCAGCGCCTCGCCGATATTTTCTTCGCTGACCTTGCCTTGCCCGCGCAGGTTTTTGAACGTGCGCTGTAGCTTTTCCTGTAGGTTCTCAAACATAACTTCTTATGGACTCCAAAACTGGATTGTAACAGCAGCTTATCGCCCCATTCTCCTGGGCAACCCAGGCAGAATGGCCGCCGTTCGGGCTAAGTGACCGGGACTAAGGCAAAAGCAACTTTTTTCTTTTCCTGTCCCATCTTATGCACTTTGAAAATATGAATACAATGAGCCGCGCCACCGAAGCTGAATCGCTGACTATTCTCTGCATTGACGACCACGTAAACGACCTCGAGTTCGCCCGTTGTTATCTGGAGGAATCGGGGTATAACGTGCTGACCGCAACCAGCGGGGAACAGGCGATGGAGATTGCCCGCAGAAATTCTATTGCCGGTGTTCTGCTCGATTACCGCATGCCCGGCAAAGATGGAGAGCATGTTGCCCTCGATATATGGAGGGCGCATCCCGAGGTCCCGATTATCCTGCTTTCCGCTTTTACCGAATACATCCCGCAGCGCCTTCTCGCCGCAGTGGATGCCTGCATCGACAAACGTGTGGCCCCCGAGAAGTGGGTCTCTGAGGTCCAACGCATCTGCGGGCGCACCGAAAATTAATATTCCTGACGGCTGGCGTATTGCAGCGGATTTAACACAGAGACACAGAAGCACAGAGAAGATTGAGCCATCAAGTTAAGCATGTCGTGCTTGCGGCGCCAGTTGCATAATGCCGCTGCGTTATGGCCGCTGCGATTCACCACAGAGCCACAGAGACGCAGAGAAAAAGCCAATTGGCGATGGCGCATTTGGCCATCGAGGATTTTCCCTGACCTGCACCTTTGATATCGGGAGGATTTCAACCTTCAACATCACGCGTCAAGGCGCCGTTTTAACCTGCGGCAAGTCACGTGTCAGGGCACGGATTTATCCGTGCCGCAAAGAATTGAATAAGAATCGCCGCCACTCTGCCGGAGGAGGGAGCACAGCAATGAGGAGCGACTTAAAAATTGCCTCTATTAGCAACTACTGATCAGCGAGTTGCGGAACGCGCTCCCGCATCATTTTGTAATACTCTGCCAGGGCCTGGCCGGTATATGACTTTTTGTTGCGCGCAACCGCTTCGGGCGGTCCCTGGGCCACGATGCGCCCGCCGTCCTCGCCGCCCTCCGGCCCGAGGTCGATAATCCAGTCGGCATTGCGGATTACATCCAGATTGTGTTCGATGATGATGATGGAATTGCCCAGGTCGGTGAGCCGATGCAGCACGTCGAGCAGCTTTCTCACATCGTCGAAGTGCAGCCCGGTGGTGGGCTCGTCGAGCAGGTAGAGCGTCCTGCCGGTCTGCCGTTTGCTCAATTCGCGCGCCAGCTTAATGCGCTGCGCCTCGCCGCCGGAGAGCGTCACCGCGGATTGCCCTAAATGGATATAGCCCAGCCCCACATCTACAAGGGTTTGCAGCTTCTGGTAGATCTGGGGAATGTCCTGCAGGACCGGCAGCGCGTCGGCGATAGGGGTCTCCAGCAGGTCCGCAATCGAATAGCCTTTGAAGCGGACGGATAAGGTTTCATGGTTGTAACGGCGGCCGCCGCAAACTTCGCAGAGCACATACACATCCGGCAGAAAGTTCATTTCGATGCGCCGCTGGCCCTCTCCCTGACAGGCCTCGCAGCGCCCGCCGCTCACGTTGAAGGAGAAGCGTCCGGCCTTGTAACCGCGCTCGCGCGATTCCGGCAGCATGGCGTAGAGGTCGCGGATTGCGGTAAATACTCCGGTGTAGGTCGCTGGATTGGAACGTGGAGTGCGCCCAATTGGGGATTGATCGATCCGGATCACCTTGTCCACATGCTCAACCCCGGTGACCGACTTGTGCGCTCCCGGCTCTTCCCGAGAGCGATATAGCTGCCGCGCCAGGGTGCGGTAAAGGATGTCGTTGATTAGAGTCGATTTGCCCGATCCGCTTACGCCCGTCACCACCGTGATCACCCCCAGCGGGAAGCTCGCATCGATGGTTTTAAGATTGTGCTCGCGCGCCCCCAGCACGGCAATCGCTTTGCCGTTGGTGGCCCGAGGTTGAGGCCGGGCAGTGATCGCCATCTGGCCGGAGATATATTTTCCCGTCAGCGAATCGGACGATTGTTCAATCTCTTCCGGCGTGCCGGCGGCAACCAATGCGCCGCCGTGCTTGCCGGCGCCCGGTCCGAGGTCGATCACATAATCGGCGCGGCGAATGGTCTCCTCATCGTGCTCCACCACCAGGACGGTGTTGCCAAGATCGCGCAAGGCCTCCAGTGCCGCAAGTAGCCGGGCATTATCGCGATGATGCAGGCCGATCGAAGGCTCGTCGAGCACATACAGCACCCCGCGCAGGCGCGAGCCGATCTGTGTGGCCAGGCGGATGCGCTGGCCTTCTCCGCCGGAAAGCGTGGCCGCGGAGCGGTCCAGCGAAATATATCCCAGACCCACTCCATAGAGAAATCCCAGGCGCTCGGTGATCTCGCGCAGCACGCGTCCGGCAATGGCCTGCTCGCGCTCATTGAGCTTCATCTTCGACGCCGTTTCCAGCGCGCGCGCAACCGGCATCTCGGTGAACTCCGCAATCGAAACCCCATTTACCCGCACCGCCAGGCTCTCCGGCCGCAGACGCCTTCCCTGGCACGCCGGACAGGTAGTCGCGGACATATAATTCAGCAGCCATTCGCGATAGCTCTCCGAAGTGGACTCTTCCAGGTTCTGCCTGAGGAACGCGATAATGCCATGAAAGCCAGTGCGCGGCGCCTCCCGTTCTCCGGGGCCATTGAGCAGCAGGTTCTGCTGCTCCTGCGGAAGCTTTTCAAAAGGAGTATCAAGATCGATCTTGTAGGCTGCGGCCGCCAGGGCCAGCATGCGTTGCAGATAGGTGGATCCCGAGCCTGGCCCCAGTCCGCCGTCGAGCAGGGGCTTCGACCAGTCCACAATGATGAGCGCCGGATCGAAATCGTATTTGCTGCCCAGCCCGTGGCATTCCGGACAAGCGCCATAGATGCTGTTGAAGGAGAAGGACCGCGGCTCCAGCGCAGGGATGCTGATGCCGCAATCCGGACACGCCATTTTGGCGGAATAGAGCTGCTCTTCGCCGCCCACGATCGCCACCTGCACCAAGCCTTCCGACAGCTTCATCGCCGTGACCACGGAATTCTCCAGCCGCTTCTCGATCCCGGGCTTTACCAGCAGACGGTCGATGACGACTTCGATGGTGTGGTTTTTGCGCTTATCGAGCTTGATGTCCTCATAGCTCTCGTCGCTGCCATCCAGCGTGCGCAGTTCGCCGTCGATGCGGGCGCGTGTGTAGCCCTGCTGCGCCAGTTTTTCCAGCTCCTTCTTGAACTCGCCTTTGCGTCCTCGCACGATCGGCGCCAGCACCATCACCCGGTCTTCAGGTTTCAGCGCCATCACCCGCTGCACGATCTGCTCCGCCGATTGCCGGGAGATTGCCCGTCCGCACTGCGGGCAGTGGGGCACGCCTACCGAGGAGTAAAGCAGGCGTAAATAGTCGTAAACCTCGGTGATTGTACCGACTGTGGAGCGGGGGCTCCGGCTGGTAGTCTTCTGCTCGATGCTGATCGAGGGGCTGAGCCCTTCGATGGAGTCCACCTCCGGCCGCTCCATCTGGTCGAGAAACTGGCGCGCATAGGCGGAGAGGGTCTCGACATAACGGCGCTGCCCCTCGGCATAAATCGTGTCAAAGGCCAGCGAAGATTTCCCGGAACCGCTCAGGCCGGTAATTACGGTCAGCGAATTGCGTGGAATATCCACGCTGATGTTCTTCAGGTTGTGCTGGCGGGCGCCCCGAACTGAGATTTTGGAGATGTACATCGATATTGAAAGCCAAGGCCGTCATGGAGTTGCGCAGCAAGAGTGCAGCCGCACAGAACGCTTCAGCAGGGCAAAGGCACAACTCTACTCCCGTATCTTAATAGTTAACACTCAAGGGCGTCAATGCAGGATAAAGTCCAAAACAAAAGGGAGAGAGCAGTGACGAAGGTAACCAGCTTGCGCGGAAGTACATGCACCAGCGCGACATTGATGGATATCGAATAAAAGTCCACATTAGTTCTGCAAGCGGTAAGGCGCATTCCGGGCCGGCAAGAGAAACAACTAGGCCGGCGGAAGTGACATCAGATAGAAGGTAAAGGCAACGTGGATCTGGCATTCCTCAACTCAGCGGTCTTAAATTTTGTGACTACGACAACCCTTTTGATCACAGTACTTTCGGCGCTGTTGCTGGGCGTGTATACGGCATATTGGAGCATTCGCGGTATTCTCTACGCTTTTGGTGGACGCCGTGCCTTGGCCCCAGCCAAGTCGCCCGCCAAAGTGGTTCCATTTCCAGCCAGCGTAAACGCCCGCAGCTAAACCATCAACCCAGTTTATTCTCCCCAAGGAACTGGCCTCACGATTGAGTGGGGCTTTTTCTTTTGCTCCGCAACGCACAATCAAAGCGCGAGGATGGATGCGATTTACTGGGGTGGAATCGGGCGCGACGACTGGTCCGGCACGCGGTTTAAGCGCCGCAGCTCTTCCAGCAACTGTTCTGGCGATTTTGGGCCATTCTGCTGCGCGTTTCCGTTGGGCGCGGGCTGTGGCTGCGCCTGGGGCATGGGCTGGGGCGGCTCCGGTTGCTGCTCCTCTCCCATTTCCTGGGAATTGTCATTTTCCTCATTGTTTGCCGCAGGCACAGAAGGATACGCGCGCACCGGGGCGGTTGCGGTTTGCGCTCCTCCGGAAGGCGTGTTGGCGCGCGGGCTCAAAATCACCTGCTGCACGGATTGCGGGTTATCTACCGCGCTGAGGATGATGAAGTCGTAATGCGAGCCCTCCAGCAGCGTGTCCAGGACCGCCCGTGGCGGCGCTGGCCCAAACTGGCCGTAGACCCTGTCTCCCGCCCCATTGAGTCCTTCAATTTTGGCGCCGGTAATATTGGAGATCGCCTTCAGGACGTCCGTAAGCGTGGAATTATTGGCTACCACCGTGAGCGCCCCGCCAGCATAGCTTAGCCGGGGAGGCGAAGGCGGCATCTCAGATGGATGCAAAGCCGCTCCGGGTACCGGCTGGGAAGTGGTCGCCTGGGGCTGCCCCGTTGCAGGCGCAGGGGCATTCGATGGTTGCGGCATTTGCCTGGCCGGCTGTTGCGCCGGGTAAGGGGCGGTCACTGCGGGCGAATGAGGGTTCGTTGTCTGCGCGGATGCCCCGGAGAGACCGATCAGCCCCGACGCCAATAAAACCATCAAGGGCCGATTTCCTGCCTTGTGGGAGTTCACAATATAAATATCCTACTCCTTTGGGACCGGTAATTTATAGTTTTGAGGGGCAAACAACCTTACATCTGAGCTGCCGGAATCGGCATCTTATGCTTGTTGGAAGGGCCGTTCTGCCCGGCAGCTATCATGAGCAAATGAGATGGGTATGATCTTCTCCAGTTCGCGAATTCTCACTGTATTCACCGCTTGTTTCCTGCTCTTTGCGCCGTGGGCCGTTGCGCAGCAGGAATCGTGCCAGACCCAGCAGGAGATGGATCCTGCTACACGGAGCGCCATCGAACGCACCGCAGCGCAGTTCTACAGCTCGGCTGCTGCGGGCGATGCGGAGTCGTTGCGCCGCAATTCGATTCCCGCCATTGCCGGGAACTTCCAGGGCATTGCCGCTACGGTTGAGGCAAACAAAGACAAAATCGCCGGAGGCCAGGCTACTCTGCGGACTTCTTTTCTGCTGAGCGCTCCCGGGACCACAGCCTATGATCGGGCGGAATTCTTCTGCGGTCTGTTCAACTCGCCGCAACGGACCTCATTTGTAATTCCAGGGCTGCCTCCAGGCACTTATGCGGTAGCGATCCAGGACGTAAAAGGCTCCAAGCTCCCTTACACCATCACCTATGTGCTGCAGCAAAACAGTGGGGCATGGCAGCTTGCCGGGTACTACGCGCGTCCTCATCAGCTTGGGCCGCATGATGGCCTCTGGTACTGGGTCCAGGCGCGGGACATGAAGAAGGAAGGGCAGCAGCACAACTCTTACTTCTATTACACCACTGCTGCCGACCTGCTCGCCCCGGTTCCTTTTATGAGCACGCTGCAACTGGACAAGCTTTACGAAGAAGAGCAGGCAGCCGCTCCGAAAGATGTTCCCACCAACCCGCAGCAGCCGGTTCCGGTCACGCTGAATGGAAAGACCTATCAGGTACAGCAGATCTTTGCCACCCCGGACGATAAGCAGGGCCTCGACCTGGTGGTGAAATATCAGGCGATCTCCGACATCTCCAATACCGGGCAGGCCTTTCAGGACAACATGAACTTTCTTAGAAGCCTGGCAGCGCAATATCCGGAATACAAGAGCGCCTTCACTGCGCTGGTGGCCCGGGCGGTCGCCCCCTCAGGACAGGATTACGGCTCTGTGTTGCCGACCAAAGATATTAAATAGCTTTATCGCAGTTCCTGGAAACTTGAAATCGCGGATTGCCCCCGCGATTTTTTTTGTTACTCAGGTTTCAGAGTTCAGGCGAAAAGCGTCTTCAAGTCAGGCGGCCCTCTCCTCCTCCTTGGCTTTTTCCGCTTCTTCCAGTGCCGGTTTCCTGGTTTCAAAATGGCATTCCCGCGCTGGCTTGTCGAAACGCATACCCTGAAAGACCGGAGCGCGCATCTTTACCTGGCCGCTTTGCCCTTCGTGCGTCCACTCGGTAAATTTAATTTCCGCCACCATCTCCGGCTTCACGTAATGCACCCGCCGCGTTGACTCGACCTTGCCATAGAAAGGACTGCGATCGGTCTTCAGCTCCTGCAGGCGCTTCCACATGGCCGCGTGGGAGCTGGTGGTAAACCCGCTGCCCGCCTGCCCGACTGGAATGAGACGCTCTTTATCGTCATAAAGGCCAAGCACGATCGATCCGAAGTGCTCGCGTCCGCCTCTCGGGTCGGTGTATCCGCCGATCACGCATTCCTGGCGTTGGGTGATCTTCATCTTCAGCCACTCGCGGCTGCGCTTCTGGACGTAAGTTCCGTACCGCAGTTTGGCGATAATCCCCTCCAGCTTCTGCTGGGCGGCGGCTTGCATCAGCATGGTCCCTTTTCCGGCAAAGTGCTCGGAAATCCGCGCCCGTTCGCTGGGCTCGAGCACCTGCTGGAGCAGGGCCTTGCGTTGCTCCAATGGGACGCGCAGCAGGGAATAGCCGTCCAGGTAGAGCAAATCGAAGGCATAGTAAACGATGAAGACGCTGCGGTCCGGCGCGCTGCGTTTGTCCGGCGACTGGAAGCCGCTGCGTTGCTGCATCAGGCTGAACGACGCGCGGCCCTGCTCGTCAAGGGCGACGATTTCGCCATCCACGATGGCCGACTTGCATGATAGTGATTCGACGAGCGCGTGCAGCTCGGGGAAGTCTGCCGTCATCTCGTTCTGATTGCGCGAGAGCATGCGAAGGCCCTTCTTGCCGTCTTCGCCGAAGAAAACCACCGCGCGATAGCCGTCCCACTTGATTTCAAAGAGCCACTGATCGTCGTCAAAGGGCTCGTCCACCAGCGTGGCCAGCATGGGATGGACTACGCGCGGCATCGCCGCCCTCACCGCTCCCTTCACCGCGGCGAGATCAAAGTTTTTTTTTGGTCCGGGGCCCTTTTTCTTGGCCGCAGATTTTTTTGCCGGAGATTTCTTTGCCGATGATTCTTTGGCTGGCCGCGCTGCCGACGCTTGCGGCCCCGCTTCAGCAGGTTTGGCCTTGGCGGTGCTGCTGGAGGTTTTCTTCGCTGCCCGCTTGGCCGTATCGGATTTCTTGATCGACTCTGCCAGCCAATCCTGATTCGCGCTCTTGGATGTTGATGCTGCCTTGCGATTGCTCTCCCATTCGGCCGAGCCTTCATCGGCGGCAATCTGGTCGAGCGAGCGCTGCGTCAATACCGAGTAATCCAGCTTATCGATGTTGTAACCGGGGACGACCTCCTGGTCGCGGTGCTTGATCAGCAGCCACTCCGTGCCCTTCGATCCGGGACGGCGCGATTTCATGTGCACCAGCGCGAACTCGCCCTTCAGCTTTTCTCCATTCAGGCGGAACTTCAGGTCCCCTTTGCGCAACATCTCGGAAGCGTCGCCCATCGGTTCCCATGTGCCGGTGTCCCACACCATCACCGTGCCTCCACCATAATTTCCCGGCGGGATAATGCCTTCAAAATGGAAATAGGAAACCGGATGGTCTTCCACCTGCATGGCCAGCCGCTTGTCGGCGGGATCGAGCGACGGCCCTTTCGGCACCGCCCACGATTTCAGCACGCCATCCATCTCCAGGCGGAAGTCGTAATGGAGATGCGATGCCCGGTGCTTCTGCACTACAAAACGGCGGCGGTCTTTGCCCTCCACCTTGCCTTCCGGTTCAGGGGTTTCGTCGAAACGGCGCTTGCGTTTATATTCTTCCAGTCCCATGGTTTAGTCTCGTGCCCGCTATCATACAGACAATTCCATATAGAAAGGGCACGATCTCTCGTGCCCTGCTTGTCGTATCAAGCTGCCTGCATATATTTCTGCGGGTCCCGCTTGAACGTGTCGGCGCACTGCTGCGAGCAAAAATAGTAAGTCCGCCCGCTCTGTTGCGCAGTCGCTACTGCGTCCTCTTCCCATACCTGCATTTGGCAGACTGGGTCTGTGTGCATGGTTGAAGCCATATATTTTCCCTCCAGATAGCTTCGATTTTCCTGCCTGCCTTCAGGATGGCCGCGCCTGTAAGCGGGGACCACTTCATCTTTGAAATGCAATCATCTATGCTCGGTTTTAAATGAACAACTCTGCCCAGACAAGTCGCTTCAAAACGGTTTCGGGAGGGGACTACCGTGTTCCGGTTGGCTGTCATACTACTTTGTCTTATTTCCATCTGTTCAGGCCAGGAAGTTACGAATTTTCCTATGCAGGAGAGCGGCAGCAGAGCCGCTTCCGTCAATTCAGAGCACGCTCCAGAGCCGGCCAGTGTGCGCCCATATTCCATCGCTCCATCCCAATGCCCGTATACGGAGAATTCCGGAAAAGACTGCGCCGTCCATTGGCGCCCTCTTTTGCTGGAAATCGCAATTTTCAACTCCTTTGAAGACGAGGGGAATGTATATACCGGCTATTGGTACCGCTACGAGACAACTCATGGGAAATGGTTTCATCGCTATATAGATTCGGTTGCCGACTACCGGTTTTCGCGTTGGAGCGATGATAACCCGATGCTGGACGATTATGTAGGCCACCCTATGATGGGATCGATTACCAACTACATCTGGATTGCCAACGATCCTCGGGGCACAACCCTCGATTTCAAAAATTCCAGCGCATATTGGAAGAGCCGCGCGCGGGCCTTCGCATTCTCCACGGTTTACAGCACGCTATGGAAAATAGGCCCTTTTGGGGAAGCGGCCATTGGCCATAATGGAGATCATTATTACTACATCGATAATGGTAAATGGACGAACGGCACAGGGTTTGTGAGTCTTGTGACCACCCCGGTCGGAGGCCTGGGCTGGACCATAGTGGAAGATGCGCTCGATCGCTATGCCATCCGGCGGCTCGAAACCGTCAGTCAAAACGAGTTCTGGCTGACAGCGATTTCGTTTCTCAACCCATCTAGAAGCTTGGTGAATCTCATGCGGTTCAAGGCCCCCTGGTATCGTGACACTCGCCCCGTTCTTACCACCTCATTTTGGGGCAAAAGGAATACCAGCCCGGGAGAACTGCCCGGAGGAGATAACGAGCTCGGCTTTTGGGCCGGAATGTCCTTTATTTCCGGACATGTCTTCGGATACGCGAAGGATGTGTATCTGGGAACATGGAACGTTCGTTACAGCCATTTGATTGTCGACGATCCGCGCTGGGACTTGCGCTATTCCCCGGAAGCGACTCCTGTGGTTGTGCTCTCCGAGCCGCGATTTTTCCCTTCGAACGATCCCACAAAGCAGCGCATGAGGATTTATGGCGGTGGTTTGAGCCCCATGGGCTTCCAGATGGGCTTTCATCCGCATGGCAAATACCAGCCATTCGTCAGCACCAATGGCGGCTTTCTTTATTTTGGCGACCGCGTATTGTCTCCCCAGGCTTCGCAATTCATGCTCACCATCGATCTGGGGGGAGGAGTCCAGATCTTTCATACCAATACCAACGCGGTCACGCTCGGTTACCGCTATCAGCATATGTCGAACGCGAATATCAGCGCGCGTAATCCTGGGACCGATTCCAACATTTTCTACGTTGGGGTCTCCCGCTTCCGATGACCCTTGGCGTCTCTAGCAACTCATTCGTCCGAATCAAATTGCTAATCGCGGCAGAGCCGAAGAAGTGGATCGCCTCAGGGAAGAGCAGGCTGGAGGTGCCGGCCGCGGTCAAGTCGGGGTAAAATGTGCGAACCATGAACATCGTATATGGCGGTCATTGCGATGACGCGTGGCTCAACTATAATTCGTGGCTCACAGCTCTCATCCGAAGGACTAAACCGGAGCGCGTCCTTGAAGTAGGCGGAGGAGCGGTCCCGGCAATCCCGCTGAGCGATCTTCCGGCTCTTGGTATTCGCGAGTACTCTGTTTTGGATATCTCCCAAAAGGAACTGGATAAAGCGCCCGATGGTTACAACAAAATCTGCGCCGATATTTGCTCGAATGTTCCTTTGCAGGATGAATATGATCTGGTGATCAGCCGGATGCTGGCAGAGCATGTGCGCGATCCGAGAAAGTTCCACAGCAACATTCGCCAACTGCTCTCTCCGGGCGGGCGGGCCTTTCATTTTTTCCCCACCATGTTTTGCTCTGCATACATCGCAAATCGGCTGATACCCGAACGGTTAGGATGGAAGCTCCTGAAGCTGATATCGCCTGATCGGACCCAGAGTGGGCAGAAGGACAAATTTCCTGCCTATTACCGCTGGTGTTTCGGCCCAGTGCCATGGCAGATTTCCCGTTTAAAAAAACTCGGATATGAGGTGGAGTCGTATACGGGCTTCTTCGGCCACTCGTATTACAACCGGATCCCCTTGCTCGGCGCCGCTCATAAGTGGTTCACGTCGCGACTCATGCGGAAGCCGAATCCGTACTTCACAACCGTTGTTTACCTGGTGCTCATCAGGACGCAGGAATCTCTGGGGTAGCCGCGCGAAGCGCAGAAGAACACGGCCATCGCACGCCTCAGGGAAGCGCGGAAGCGGCAATCACGTCAAAGTTACTCTTCGTCAGGGAAGTCTTCTCTCGTGAGCGGCGCCGTAGCCTGGTTGAAGTCCTCTCGCTCATTCTTGCTTTTGGGAAGTTTGGCGCGCATCTCTTTGGCTTTTCGGGTGACTTCGGCAAATCGTCCGCCGGGCTCGGGTTCGGTTTTTTTCTTTTCCATGCAATAAGAATTACATAAATACGGAGCCAATGCGAGAGCGCCAAAGTTAAAAATTAATTACTCCAGGACTGGCTTTGTAATCTTCTTTTGGACATCCGGCCGGGGCTTCCATCGGAATGACAGAGTCAAGGCAGAGCAGCGGCAATTAAGGCAATTAATATGTCGTGCGCGAGGGCCCCGCACAACTCAGGCCGGAGTTGAGGCTTCCAATGTAACGGAAATCCTTCGAAGGCCGTACCGTGCAACATTTCTTCAAGCCCCTATTGCTTCTCTTTGCTGCTGGCATCATCGCATTTCTAATCGCCGCCTGTGGCGGGACCGGTAAGGGTGCAGGCGCCGGACAGTCGACTGGATCCGGGCAAGGCGGTTCGTCAGGTGGATTCGGGCAGCCCGGTTCAGGGGGTGGAAGCCTCACCACCTATCATGGCGACCTTGCCCGTACCGGGGCAAACCTGGGTGAGACCCTACTTACCCCCGCCAATGTAAATGTAAGTACCTTCGGGAAGCTATTCTCCTTCCCGGTGGATGGTCCGATCTTCGCCCAGCCACTCTATGTGCCCAACGTCTCCATCGCCGGCCAGGGTACGCATAATGTTGTTTATGCGGCCACCGAGCACGATAGCGTCTTTGCCTTTGACGCCGATGGCAAGACCGCCACTCCTTTATGGCAGAAGAGCCTCATCAATCCGGGCGCGGGCATCACCGCTGTTCCCAGCAACGATATTCAGAGTGGATACGAAGACATTGAGCCTGAGGTCGGCATCACCAGCACTCCTGTGATTGACTCTTCTACCGGCACTATCTACGTGGTCACAAAAACCAAGGAGAACGGCAGCTATTATCAGCGGCTGCACGCATTGGACATAACCAGCGGAGCGGAAAAGTTTGGTGGTCCGGTCATCATCCAGGCCTCTGTTCCCGGCGCTGGGGTGACGAATGACGGCAATGGCAATGTGGTCTTCGATCCGCTGATCAATCTGCAAAGGGCCGGGTTGCTGCTGGTGAATGGAGTGGTCTATCTGGCCTTTGGCTCCCACGGAGATTTCGATCCGTTTAATGGCTGGGTCCTTGGCTACGGCGCGCAAAACCTCAAACAGGTAGTGGTATATACCCCCGATGCGGACGGGGCTGGGGGAAGCGTCTGGCAAAGCGGCGGCGCCCCTGCGGCAGATAGCGCGGGAAACATCTATGTGCTGGTCGCAAATGGAGATTTTGACGTCGCTTCCGGGGGAAGGGATTTTGGCGACACTGCGCTGAAGTTGAAACCAGCCAACGGTAGTTTCAGCGTGCTGGATTGGTTCACGCCCTTCAACCAGCAAGAGCTCGACGACAACGATTGGGACTTGGGCTCGGGCGGCCCGGTGCTCCTTCCCGACCAGCCCTCCGGCCCGCCGCACTTGCTCATCGGCGGCAGTAAGCAGAGCAAGCTCTACGTGATTAATCGCGATAACATGGGCCACTTTAATGCCGCTGACGACAGCCAGATCGTACAAGTCGTTAATCTGCCTGGCCCGCTGTTCAGCACCCCGGCTGCATGGCAGAACAAGGTGTACATAGGAGCTGTAGGCGCTCCCCTGCAATCCTATACAGTGAGTGGAGGCCAGTTCACCGCGGCCTCGCAATCGGCGCAAATTTTTGGCTATCCGGGGACCACGCCGGCAGTCTCCTCGAATGGCGGCTCCAACGGCATTGTCTGGGCCTTGCAGGTGGACCAGTTTGATAGTGGCCCGGCCGTGTTGCATGCCTATGATGCCAACGACCTTTCGCGCGAACTGTACAACAGCGCCATCGCCGGGGCGCGGGACCAGGCTGGGATTGCGGTAAAATTCACCGTCCCTTCAGTGATTAATGGCAAAGTCTATGTGGGTGGCGCAGACCAGCTTACCGCCTACGGTCTGCTCGGCAAATAATCGCCGCGATCAGACGCGCTTCGCAACCCCTCTTTAATATTAACGGCAAAGCCTCCGGCCACCGCGGGACGCTTTGCTATGCTATCTGAAGTTCCTGCTGGATCGTGCGCGCTTCTTAGCATCTATGAAAGTTCTATTGCTTTCGCAATATCGTCATCTTGAAATTGCCGACGCTCCCGTCCCAACTCCTGCTGTCGATGAGGTCCTTATTCGGGTTGCGGCCTGCGGCATCTGCGGCAGTGACGTCCATGGCTACGATGGTTCCACCGGACGCCGTATTCCCCCGATTATCATGGGACACGAAGCTGCGGGAACGATTGCCGCAGTGGGTGCAGACGTGACTGGCTTGTGCGTGGGCGACCGGGTCACCTTTGATTCCACCATTTATTGCGGCGCTTGCTCATATTGTCTGCGGGGAGAAGTCAATCTCTGCGACCGGCGTGAGGTTCTGGGCGTCTCCTGCTCCGACTACCGCCGCGCCGGGGCCTTCGCGGAATACGTAATCGTTCCCCAGCGCATTGTTTATCACCTGCCGGACGGCCTCTCGTTTTCCGAGGCGGCCATGCTTGAGGCAGTAGCTGTTGCGGCCCATGGGGTTTCCCTTTCACGCATCGCTCCCTCCGATACCGCTCTGGTTATCGGCGCGGGAATGATCGGACTGCTTACCTTGCAGGTGCTTCGCGCCCAAGGCCATGCCCGTGTCCTGGTTGCGGATATCGACCGATCGCGCCTCAATCTTGCCTCCGAGCTCGGCGCAACCGCCACAGTACAGGGCTCTGGGAAGGAGCTCGTTGCCGAGGTCCTTCGCCTCACCTACGCCAGCGGCGTAGATGTAGCGATTGAGGCCGTGGGAATCGATGCGACGGTCCGCGCCGCTGTGGAGAGCGTTCGCAAGGGAGGTACCGTCACGCTGGTCGGCAATCTCTCTCCGGAAGTTACGCTGCCCTTGCAGAAGGTAGTTACGCGCCAGATACGGCTTCAGGGGTCGTGCGCCTCCGCCGGAGAATACCCGTTGGCCATCGACCTAGTGGCAAGCGGCGCTGTTCGGGTGAAACCACTCATCACCGCCGTCGCTCCTCTGGAAGAGGGGCCGCGATGGTTTGAACGGCTGCACTCGCGCGAGCCTGACCTGATGAAGGTCGTCCTCGCTCCGGGAGGCGTCCATGAATAGCGGGCTCTTCGATCTGAGCGGCCGGGTCGCCATCGTCACCGGGACCAGCAGAGGGTTGGGCCAGTATATGGCCCGCGCCCTGGCGAAGGCTGGAGCGGACCTGGTGCTCACCAGCCGCGACCGCAATCGCCTCGGCCCATTCGAGTCGGAGATCAAGGCACTCGGCCGTCGCGCTCTCTCGCTTGAACTGGATGTCCACAGCCTTGAAAGTATCGAGCAGATGGCGGCCGACGCCGAAGCGGCGTTTGGACATCTCGACATCCTGGTAAACAACGCCGGCTGCAACGTTCGTAAGCCTGCTCTTGAAGTCACTTGGGACGACTGGAACCTGGTCCTCGACACCAACCTGCGGGGCAGCTTTTTCGTCGCCCAGGCTGTGGCCCGTCGCATGGTGCCGCGCGGCTATGGCCGTATCATCAACATCGGCTCGGTCACCAGCGTGGCTGGCTATGCCGGACTCGGTCCGTATGGCGCCAGCCGGGGCGGCATCCGGCAGTTGACCATGAGCCTGGCGGACGATTGGGGAAGGCATGGGATCACCGTCAACTGTCTCGCGCCCGGGTGGTTCCGCACCGAGCAGAACAAAGTCCTATATGAGAACAAGGAATGGGTCGAATATCTCTGTGACCGCATTCCGGTAAAACGGCCCGGCGATCCCAATGATCTCGATGCCGCGGTTGTCTTCCTCGCGGCAGAATCCAGCCGCTACATAACAGGACAGACGTTGCTGGTCGATGGCGGCATCTCGACCGGCGCTACCCGCGCACTGGCCTCTCCCGCAAAGTAATGAGGGCCGAACCCTCCGGCTAAAACAACGGCAACTGTATTCTCTACGCCGGATCGGGAATTTTTTCCATCCGCCCCAGCAGGAACACATAGCCCGCGATGCCCACCAGCAGAAATGCGGTGGCGGCGATGAATGCCCAGGCAAAGGAATGGGTCGCCGCCACGATGTAGCCGGTAATGATGGGTGCGGCGATCGCCGATAGTTGGTTGCAAAAATTAAGAATTCCGCCTACCTGGCCCACGCTCTCGGTGGGCGCAATCAAAGAGGGGATGGACCATCCCACGGGGGCCGCTGCCGCCAGACCTCCAATGGAAATGCTGATCCACAGCAGCGCGCTTGCCGGGCCATGCGCATGGGCCGCTCCCAGGATTCCCAAGCCAAAGCTGGTTCCTCCAATCAGGATGTACTGGCGGACGCGGGCTGGCTCCCAGCCTCGCTGAATCAGCGCATCCACCAGCCATCCGCCCACCGCAAGATCGGTGAAGGTCGCAAAAAGCCATGGGACGCTGGTATAGAGGACGGAGTGCAGCATGTCCACGTGCAGGGCAGAGGAGAGATAGCTTGGCAGCCACGTCAGCAGCAGGTAGAAAGTGTAGTTATAAGCGGCGAAGCCCAGCGCCAGGCCGTATACCTGCCGGTATCGCAGCAGATAGCCGAGCGAAGCGCCTCTCTCGGCTTTTGCCTGGTCCTCGGGCTGCGCCCCGCCCTGCGCGATGAATTGCCGCTCCGCATCCGAAAGCCGGTGGTCCTCGCTGGGATTGCGATAGATCCAGTAAAACAGCGCAAAATAAAGAAGGCTGACAAAACCGGTTGCCGCGAAACTCCAGCGCCAGCCAAAGTGCAGCAGCAGGATGCCGATGATCGGCACCCCGATCGCAGAGGCGAACTTTGCCGCCGCATCGAAGATGGCGGTTGCCAGGCTGCGTTCCGCTCCGGGAAACCAGTAGCCGATCGCCTTAGCATTCGCCGGGAAGGTGGGGGCTTCGCCCACGCCGAGCAGCAGGCGCGCGGCAAAAAATCCGCCGACGCCAGTCGATACCGCCGCAGCGAAAGAGGCGATACTCCACAAAAACGTACTCACCCGCCCCACCAGGCGCACTCCAAAGCGGTCGAGCAGGACACCGGACGGCAGTTGCAGCAACGCATAGCTCCAGCTATATCCGCTCAGCAGGTATCCGAAAGCGACAGTGGAAATTCCAAATTCGAGGTGAAGCGCGCTTTGCGAGACGGAAAGATTGACCCGGTCAAAGTAATTGACCAGCACCCCGAAGCCGAGCAGGAATGCTATTCTCCATCGTCTGCGAGGGACCGCGGTGGCTTCAACCGGTAGCGTGGATGGCATCTTGTTTCAGGCGCGCGATTTTATTTTGACAGCTTCCGATCATAAACTACGTCACGCGCCTGGCGAAGATCGGGCCTCGGATCTCCCGCTCAGAATTCTCTCCGCGCTTCGTCGTCTGAAGAATGCCAGCGCCTGGATCCATATCGCCGCAGTGACAATTGCTGCCGATATCAGCACCCAGGGAAGATGCCGTTTCTCGATCAATTGATAGGCGATGCCGTGCAGAATCGTAAGCGCAAACGCTAAATAGCTATACCGCTGCAAGGACTTCCATCGCGCAGTTCCGAGGCCGCGCAACGATATGTCATTAGAGAGCGCAAGCAGCAGCAGAAACACCAGGGCGGCGGCCAGCCCGGAATAATTCGCCAATCCAAATTGCGTGTTCTGGACCTTGAGCGGATGAAGCCGCTTGAAGAAATACATCCACATGCGCCCGCGCAGATGGACGGTCAGGCCGACCGCGGTATGGAAGATCGCCAGCAGACCCGCCCAGATTCCGACATCGCGCCTCAGGTCAAACGAAACTGGGTTCGGTCGCCGGCGCAGCACATTCCACGGGCCAAGCCATAACGATCCCGCCAGGAACAGCAGCGCCGCATAGGCCGAACCCATGCTGAGGCGATGGCGCACATCCGGAGGAGGAGTTAACTTGAAGACCAGGGCCGTGACCGCCACCGCTGCCAGGGCGAGAACGAGATGCCTCCGGCTGCGCCGCCCCCAGTACTCCCGGCTACCAGTGGCCATGGGGCCGCATTTCCCTGGGGTCTGGCTCTTTCTTCGTGATATGAAGGGTCCGCAGCAGTGTCATGAACTTTTAATTTATCTCAAGCGGCGGCTGGGAAGCCAATGCATCCCGGGATATCAGATTGTAATCACCTCTTTTAATGGTGCCCGTATAATGCGATTTTCATCACGTTTTCCGTTTTCGGCGGCAGGAAGTTTAAGATCATCGCGGAGGTAATCCGATCCTGGACCACCATCTGAACTTTTCTCCTCGGCCAGAGATGCTGCAGCGCAATTGGCGTCTCTGGTTTATCGTTTGCCTGATTATCTTTTGCCGCTGCTGGTTGAACGGCGAAGAGCCCCCAACGACCCAGCCCGACCTCGTATTGAACGGGGTGCTTACGCATGAGGACCATCAGACCTATCGCATGTTGCCCTTCACCGTGCCCGAAGGCGTGTACCGCATCACCGTCGAGTTTTCCTACACCGGACGGGAGCAGCATACGACCGTCGATTTAGGTTTGGCCGATCCCGCGGGCTTTCGCGGCTGGAGCGGCGGCGGCAAGCATACCTTCACCATCTCCGAGTCGGACGCCACCCCATCGTATTTGGCCGGACCAATTCGCGCGGGTGTATGGAAGCTGATTCTGGGGATTCCAAACATTCGTCCCGATGTACGCTCCGAATACACGGCGCGCATATTCTTTTTTCGCAGCGGCTCGGCGGCCCCTGAGGAGCAGTTCAGTAAATCTTTGCGCGCAGGCCCAGCATGGTATCGCGGCGACCTGCACATGCACACCGCGCACAGCGATGGAAGCTGTGAAAGCCAGAGTGGCAAGATCGTGCCCTGTCCGGTGTTTTTGACGCTTCAAGCCGCAACCAATCGTGGCCTTGATTTCATCGCGATCACCGACCATAACACCATCTCCCAGTACGACTCCATGCGCGAGCTCGCGCCCTATTTCGATCGGCTGCTGCTGCTCTTTGGGCGCGAAATCACCACCTTCCAGGGACATGCGAACGTTTATGGGACATCGCAGTTTATAGACTTCCGCGTCGGCAGCCCCGAAGTGCCGGAGATGAGCACGCTGCTGCAGCGCGCCAACAAATTGGGCGCGATGGTCTCGATCAATCATCCTATGGCCCCCAGCGGCGAGCAGTGCCTGGGTTGTGGATGGCGTCCGCAACCCGATGCGGACCTGCATCTTGTGCAGGCGGTCGAGGCGGTCAACAGC
>CAZONJ010000010.1:0-63037 GCA_964581225.1 uncultured Terriglobales bacterium
AGCCCTGCCTCCGCTTCGACCTGCCCCTTGTCACGATGTGTGGAAGCGTAAGCCTCGGTGGAAGCGACCCGCCCCCCTCGTCCACCATGGGGTGGAAGCGTAGGCCTTCAGGCCTGCGAACATCCGCTTTTAAGATTGCGCTTTAGCGCTGGCGTAGCATCCGATTGCTATGATGACGCTTACAAGTTCTTCTTTTGAAATTTGGAGCAGCTTCGCCCCAGGGACTCCTGCCGATCTCGCCTGCCCAGCGCTGAAGCGCATTGCAAACACTCTTTTTCGTAGGCCTAAAGGCCTACGCTTGCACCTGCCGCACGCCCAAATTCTTCTTGCAATGCCTCGCCCTTTCGGTTTACATATCCCGCGCCCCTGGCTTGGTGTGCTCGCCCTTGCTGCCAAGAGGGCTGCCATCTGCTATCTGAGAGCTGCTATTGCACCATAATTTGTGCACAAAGATGAACGTGGTGAACATTGGTGAACGTCGGCTTTTGCAATGTTCACCGCCGCAAGCTGATGAAAGCACATGGCTTACATGCAAAAGGTGAACGTGGTGAACATTGCAGCGGGAAGTTGGGTTTTTCAATTATGGGACTGGCCGCTGATAACTGACCCCTGACAACTGGCCGCTGACGATGAGACAATAAGAAGATTTGCTATGGAGTTCAGGCTCATAAGCGACTACAAGCCCGCTGGCGACCAGCCCCGCGCCATTGAAGAGATCACTCGAAGTGTCTATAGCGGGGATAAGCACCAGGTGCTGCTCGGCGTCACCGGCTCAGGCAAGACCTATACCATGGCCAAGGTGATCGAGCATGTGGGGCGTCCGACGGTGGTGATGGCGCACAACAAGACCCTGGCGGCGCAGCTCTACCATGAGTTCAAGCAGTTCTTTCCCCACAACGCGGTCGAGTATTTCGTCTCCTATTACGACTATTACCAGCCGGAGGCCTATATTCCCTCCTCCGACGTTTATATCGAGAAGGAATCCACCATCAACGATGAGCTGGACCGGCTGCGGCTTTCGGCGACGAAGTCGCTCTTCGAGCGCCGCGACTGCATCATTGTCGCCTCCGTAAGCTGCATCTACGGTCTGGGTTCCCCCGAGGCCTATTACGGCATGTTGCTCTTCCTGGAGAAGGGCCAGCGCATCAAGCGCGAAGACATCACGCGGCGGCTGGTGGAGATCCTCTACGAGCGCAGCGATGGCGACTTCCGTCGCGGGACCTTCCGGGTGCGCGGGGACGTCATCGAAATCTTCCCTACTTACGACGAGATGGCCTACCGCATCGAGCTCTTCGGCGATGAGATCGAGACGCTGGCCCAGATCGATCCGCTGTTCGGCACGGTGAAGCAGAAGTATGCGCGATTGCCGATCTATCCCAAGAGTCACTATGTTTTGCAGCCGGACCGCAAGCGCACCGCCATGGATTCCATCCTCGCCGAGCTGGCCTGGTGGGAGAAGGAGCTGGAGCAGCAGGGACGTTTGGTAGAGGCGCAGCGCGTCCACCAGCGCACTCGCTTTGACCTGGAGATGATCAAGAGCGTCGGCTACTGCCACGGAATTGAGAACTATTCGCGCCACTTCTCGGGCCGGCTTCCCGGCGAGCCCCCGCCTACGCTGCTGGATTATGTGCCGCGCGATTATCTTCTATTTATAGACGAATCACACCAGACCGTCCCGCAGATCCATGGCATGTGGCATGGCGACCGCTCGCGCAAGCAGAACCTGGTGGAATACGGCTTTCGGCTTCCCTCCGCCCTGGATAATCGCCCACTGCAGTTCGAGGAATTCGAGAACCGCGTGAACCAGGTGGTCTATGTCTCGGCGACCCCTGGCCCTTATGAGTTGACCAGGTCGGCGGGCGTGGTCGTGGAGCAGATTATCCGCCCCACCGGATTGGTAGATCCCGAAGTGGAGATACGTCCGGTAAAAGGCCAGATTGACGATCTCTTGCACGAGATACGCCTGCGGGTGGAACGCAAGGAGCGGGTGCTGGTCACGACGCTGACCAAGCGTATGTCGGAAGATCTGGCGGAGTATTACAGCGAGGTAGGAGTGCGCTGCCGCTACATGCACTCCGAGATCGAGACGCTGGAGCGCATCAAGATCCTGCGCGACTTGCGCAAGGGTGAATACGATGTGCTGATCGGGATCAACCTGCTGCGCGAAGGGCTGGATCTGCCGGAGGTCTCATTGGTCGCGGTGCTCGATGCCGATAAAGAAGGCTTTTTGCGCTCGAGCGGATCGCTGATCCAGACCATCGGGCGTTGCGCCCGCAACGTAAACGGCCGGGCCTTCCTCTATGCCGACAAAATGACCGACTCGATGCGCAAGGCCATCGACGAGACCGAGCGCCGGCGCGCCATCCAGCAGGCCTATAACGAGGAGCATGGGATCACGCCGCAGACCATCGTCCGCTCTACAGATTATTCGCTGGCGGGAGTGGTGGAAGCCGACTACGCCGATCTTGCCAATTCGGCCGACGGTCTGCCGGAGATTCGCAATCAGGAGGAGCTTGATTCCTATATCGCCAAGCTGGAAAGCGATATGCGCGAGGCGGCGAAGAGGTTTGAGTTCGAGAAGGCCGCCAGGCTGCGCGACATCGTCAAAGAGCTGCGTACCAAAGAGATTCTGGTGACGTAGATGGTCTGCGACGGCTTTACGCTTCCTGCAATGTCTTCATATGCTCTTCGAGCGAGCGGGTGTATTCGCGCTCTGCCGCCAGCTCCGATTGGAGCTTTTTGACCAGTCCTTCCAGGCGAGATATCTCGACTCGCAGCTTTTGCGGATCGTTGCCGGCGCTGATGGAGCTTCTTTGCGCTGTTGCGGCGCTCTGTGCTCCCAATGAAACGGCCGGCGCCGGGGTTGGAGCGGCCTGGGGCCGTGCGACCGCAGATATTGCCGGCGCGCCCGCGGCGACCGCCACAGGCGCGGCTACGGCGGGCACTGAGGCTACCGGACGGCGCACCGCTGCCTGGGCCGGCGCGCCAAAGATGCTGCTCAAAGCCGCGGCGGCATTGGTTGGAGCAGGCGATGCAGCGTCTGCGGCCGGTTGCAGCAGATGCTTGACCCGCGTGATCAGGTCCTGCGGCTGAAAGGGTTTGCGGATCAGCTCGTCGGCCTTCACCGTGAAGGCCTTATCGGCGACGGCGCGATTGACCACGCCCGACATCAGGATCACCGGCACTTTTCCCAGGCGCGGGTGCTGCTTGATGTGCTGGCAGACCTCGTACCCGTCTTTATCGGGCATGATCACGTCGGTGATCACGACGTCAGGAGCCTTCTGTTCGATCTGCTGCAGCGCGCTGGCCGCATCGGAATAGGTGACCACGTCGATATTTTCACGGCGAAAAGCGATTTTAATCACTTCGCGCATAGTGGCGCTGTCATCAATAAAAGCTACTGTGGGTGTGGTGCTCACGAGGATTCGCCTCCTAAAAGGCTGTCGCTTTCGTCAACTTCACGCAGAGCGTCCAGCAAAAGTTCGGTGGAAGAGCGTAGTACGGTCCGGGTGGCGGCGGCCGCCCCTGGAACAAATTTATAGACTCCGGATTCGACCCGGTTGCAGCGCTTCACGATGTCCACGACGGCATCGTCGCCGATCAGGTCGCCGGATTCGGAGTGGGAGATCTCTCCCGCATCGAAGAAGATAATCCCGTCCAGCTCGCTTGAATTCACATGCAGGGCGCCGCTTTGCCGCGATTGCGTCAGCATCTGGACGACTCCGGGAAGATCGAGATGAGTAAGGTTGCCGCTCAGCGCGGTTTCGGAAGAGCCAAGCATCTGCGTAGGCTGGAAGCCCTCTTCACTGCTCTTCAGAAAAGTGCGTACATGGCTGGCGATGTGCTCCGGGCCGAGACGGCGGTCTACATAGTCGGCGCAACCGGCGCGATAGGCGTCCATCAGCGCCTGGTCGCCGCCTTCGCCCATGGCGATTACGGGAATGTGCGCCGTCTTATTGTCGGTGTTCAGGATGCGAGGGATCTCGAAAGCCCCCAGCTCGCGCAGGTTGGTGGCGCACACGATGGCGGTGGGAGTGTTCCACTCGATCATGGTGAGGGCGTAGGCGGTCTGGGTGCTGTGTATTACGTCCAGACCTTCGCCTTTGAAGGCGTCGGAAAGGCGCTTGGCAAAGAACACATTGCTGTCGATCAGCAGTATTTTGGAGGGAGCTGTGGCTGCGGTGCTCATGCGGCCCCCTCCGAAGATGCCAGTTTGCCGATATCGATGACTTCTATCGTCTCCTGCCCAAGCGAGAGCAGGCCGCAGACATACGACGGCGCATTGCCTTCCGCCGGCAGCAATTCACCGGAGACAAGTTCACATTCGCCGGTGACTGGGATCGCGGTCCACTCATCGGCGGACGAGTTTTGGGAGGTTGCAATCAGGTAAAACTTCCGTTCAGGAGCTTCAGGCCCGAAGAGCACGGTGGCGATGTCGCAGACCGGAACAATTTTTCCCCGTCGCAGCAGCACCCCGCTTAAAAGCGGCGTAGTATGCGGAAACGAGTGCAAACGGTCGGGACGGGCCAGCTCCGTGACCAGATTGGCGGAAAGCGCATAACGCTTCTTCCCCAAAGGAAAAAGCACGAAGGACGCGCTGCCCATCTCCTGCCCGACTTGTAACGAGGCGCCCCTCAAGCAGTGGCTGCTCCTTTTGCAAGGACATTTTTATCTTCTTCACTCGAAACACCGGCGCGAAGAAGCTCCGATAACGCGACAGCCGTCTCCGCCTGGCTCAGGAATGCCTGCGGGTTTACCAGCGGAATTACGCGATCGTTGAGGACGGTCAATCCGCGATACCAGTGGCGCTCTTCGCCGGTAAACGCCTGGGGCAGCTTGCGCACTACGCTCAGCTCGCACATGCGGTCGATGTTGTCCACCAGCACAGCGAGCGGCGCATTGCGCAAAACTAATAATCGCGTAGCCTGGGAAGGAGCGGCGTGGAAGTGCAGATTGGAGTCAATCACCAGATATTTTCTTTGGTTCCGCTCCAGGAAAAACTTCACCTTGCGAAGGCCCTTGTAAGTGTCTCCCATCACGCAGGGGACGAGACCTTCGATGTTGCGGATCTCCTCCACGGCGCTGGCGGCAATGGCAAAGATGCTGCTGCTTACGGTAAACAGGATCGCCGGCTCGGCTTGCCGGTCAACACGTTTGCGGAAGTTGGAGCGTGTGAGCCTCATAGGGCGCCTACTTTGGCCGCTCCCTGCACGTAGAGCACGCGTTTTTCGACTGCGCTGAATACCGAATCCAGCGGCACGATCTGGTCCACAACGCCGGCCTTGATCGCCTCCGCGTTCATGCCAAAGATCACCGAAGTGGCCTCGTCCTGCGCGATCACCTGGCCGCCGGCAGCTTTGATGGCCTTGGCCCCGCGAGTGCCGTCGTTGCCCATTCCGGTCAGCACCACACCGATGCTTAGCGGACCGATGTATTCAGCGGCGGTTTCCATGGTGATGTCGGCGCAGGGACGATAGCCTTCTACGCGCGGGCCATCATCCAGCGTGATACGGCCTGTGCCTGTGACGCGCATGTGATGCGTTCCGGGGCAAACGTAAACCGTTCCCGGCAGAATGATTTCTCCGGCATTGGCCTCCTTGACGCGTATCGGACATATCTCCGCCAACTGCTTGCTGAACTGCGTGGTGAAGTTTCCCGGCATGTGCTGCACCAGCAGAATGGCCGCCTGGAATTCCCGAGGAAACATCGGCATCAAGCGCATGAGCGTGGCCGGGCCTCCGGTTGAAGCGGCGATCACGACCAGCGGAAATTTCGCGTTCGGCTTTGCCGGAGTGGGCGGAGGAGGCGCCGTCCCCGGCTCCGTCCTCGGAGCTGAATTGGCGATCTCATGTCCCAGCTTAGTGCGGACCGCTGTGCGCACGACCTTTACCTTGGCCGCCAGCTTGAGCTTGCGGCATAGTTCGTCGCTCACGTTCTTCATGTCGAGATCGATGCCGCTCGAAGGTTTGGCGACAAACTCAATGGCTCCCAGCTCCAGCGCCTTGAGCGTAGTGTCCGCCCCTTCGCGCGACTCCGAGCTGACGATCACAATCGGAGTTGGAGTGCCGGACATGATGATCTCCGTGGCCTGCAATCCATCCACATGAGGCATGTTGATGTCCATGGTGATGACGTTCGGCTTGAGCGCCTGGGTCTGGGCAATCGCATCTTTTCCATCGCGCGCCTCGCCTACAACTTCCAGCTGCGGATCGACGGAGATGATGCCCTGCAACACCTTGCGCATGAAGGCGGAGTCGTCTACGATCAACACTCGAATTTTATTTCCTGCGTTGCTCATTTCCCTTCCAATTTTTAAATCGATGCCGCCATGGATTCTGCCTTTTGTGGCATGGCCTTTCCAGGTCCGATCAGGTCATAAACCGCGGCGATAAACTGGTCTTCCTGCACCGGTTTCGTCAGGAAACCTCGCGCGCCTTCTTTCATGGCGCGTTCCCGATGCTTGGCTCCCGCGCGCGAAGTCACCACCATCACCGGAACGCCTTTGGTCTCCGGATTCTGACGCAGGTGGGCCATCAATTCATATCCATTGGTGCGCGGCATTTCCAGGTCTGTGATCACCAGATCGCAGCGCGTCTGCAACGCAATCTCCAGCGCTTCCAGGCCATCGCAGGCCAGCCGGACGCGATACCCGGCCTTCTCCAGCATGCGTCCGACAAATTTGCGGATGCTGATCGAATCGTCGGCGAGGATGACGACTTTTTCTTCGACCGCCGGCTCGATTGCGCCTTGAGGAATGTTGCCCGCAGCCACCGCTGCCGCGCCTGGAGTGAAGATGCGGGCCGCCGCCAAGGTCATCAGCGGACGCCGCTCGACTGCCTCCCCGGCGATCAGGCGATTCACGTCGATAAGCAGAATCAGGTTGCCATCGGGCGCGATAGTGGCCCCGGGGAACAGTTTGAGGTTGCGCAGATACGGTCCCAGGTTTTTGATTACGATTTCATCTTTGCGCAGTACCTCTTCCACCACAATGCCGACCTGCCGTCCCGCAACATTGACAATCACCAGACGATAAAAGTCATTGACCGGCTCAATCGCCGGCAGTCCCAGGTGCGAGTCAAGTCGTACAACCTCGGTGACCACCTCGCGCACTTTGGTGAGCAGCTTGCCGCCGACTTCTTCAATATCCTCATTCCGCAACCGGCGTATCTCTTCCACGAAGGCCAATGGAAAGGCAAAAGTGCAATCCCCGCAACGCACGAAGAGCGCCTGGGAGATGATGAGCGTCAGCGGAACTTTCAGGGTGAACCGCGTGCCCAGGTCTTTTTGGGTTTCTATATCGATTTCGCCGTTGAGCGCGCTCAGATTTGCGCGGACTACGTCCAGTCCGACGCCGCGTCCGGCCAGCTCGGTCTTGCGCGAAGCGGTGGTGAATCCGGGATGGAAGAGAAACTCGAGCAGATCGCGCTCGGTAAGCCGCTGCGCATCTTCCGCTGCGACCAGTTCCCTCTCGACCGCCTTGGCGCGCACACTTTCATAGTTGATGCCTTTGCCATCGTCCTCTACTTCTATGAAGATGTGATTGCCGCGATGATAGGCGCGGACCGCCACATTGCCATGGTCCGATTTCCCGGAGAGATAACGCTCCTCCGCGGTCTCCAGCCCATGGGCCACCGCATTGCGCACCAGATGGATCAGCGGATCGGAAATCTGCTGGATGATGTTGTTATCGAGCTCGGTTTCTGCTCCCGCAAGCGTCAGCTCGACCTGCTTGCCGGTGGCCTTGGCTGCATCGCGCACCGTGCGAGAGATGCGGGTATAGAGATTGCCGATGGCCACCATGCGCGACTGCGTAATGTCGTCCTGGAGGCGGTGCGCAAGCTTGGTGAATTCGTCGATATCGGAATCGACTCGCCGCACAAATCCGTCCAGCTGGTTCAGGACTTCACTGATGTCCGCCGAAATTTCGGTGAGCGACCGGGAGAGGATATTGAAATCGTCATAACGGTCCATCTCCAGCTCGCTGAACTCAGGGTCCGAATTATCGAAGCCCGGATAGGCAGATGGAGCGCTCTTGGCCGGAGCAGAATAACTGCCGGTCCCGGAGGTGATCCGGCTGAATTCATATTTTTCCTGAAATTCCCCGATCTTGTCGGACATTCTCGCCTTGGAGAAGTTCAGCACTTCCGCCAGACGCTCGAGTTCCGCGAGCCGTCCTAACATGCGCGTACGGTTGATGACCAGCTCGCCAACGGCATTCATCATGCTGTCGAGGCGCTCCAGCGCGATTCGCACGGACTTGGACTGCGCCAGCGCTGCCGGTTCTTTGCTGCGCAACCCGGCAATCACCTCCGGCTCCGCAACCTCGGGCTCTCCCGTTGGCTCGATCTGCTCTTTGTGAATCTCCGTCACGACCGGAGCATGCGCGACCGGCGCCTGCGCAACTGCGGCATGGGATTGAGAGATAGTCACAGGCGCCTGCTGCGCTGCAGGGACTTCCGCCGGAGCTGCCGTTGCCGAGTGAATGCGGACCAGCAACGACCGCACCGATTGTTGCAGCGTGGCTTCATCGCTCCATTCCCGATGCAGGATCTTCCGGACCGCGTCCGCGGCTTCCAGGCTCAAATCCACTACTTTGGAGCTTGCCTTGATTTCTCCATCCCGCAGTTTTCCGATTAAATCTTCAGCGGCATGCGCGATCCGCGAGATGCGTCGCAAGCCGACCTGGGCGGCCGCGCCTTTTATGGTGTGCATGGCGCGGAAGAGGCGGTTTACCTCCTCCGGGCCGTGATTGGTTTCCAGCGAAAGCAGGCAATCCTGCGCAATCTGTAAATGCTCTTCGGCCTCGGGAACAAAGAATTCAAGGATCTCCGCGGGCACATCATCGTCCGATTCGAGCTCCGGAATATCCAAAGCCTCTGCCGCCACAGCGGGTTGTGCCGGAGCTTCAGCGGCAGGGACCACCGAAGCTTGCGCGGCTTGGCGCCGCTCCGATGTGCTTTCGCTGGGAGCTTGCTGAATTTCGCGCTGCTTCTCCGCACTGCTCTCATTCAGGTGAATCGGCGCTGCATGAGGCTGCTCCTCGGTTTTGGCGGGCGCGACCGGGGCCGGAAATGCGAATGGATACCGTTGCTTGAACGCGGTGATGTCATCGATGTTTTCCGATCCTCGGTCACTGATCATCAGCAGATCGGATTCGAGAACAGCAATACCTTCAGAGATGAATTCCACCAGCGGTACAGCGGCTTCCGGGGCGATGGCGGCATTGATCGCATATTGGAAGATATGGCTCAATTTGCCGGCGACTTCAGCAAACAGAGGGAAGCCATAAGAGGCGGAGCTTCCTGTCAACGTGTGGGAGGAGATATAAAGACGCTCCAGGGCCTCAGGGACGGGATACGGGTCTTGAAGAATACCCGAGTATTCCCGCAGAAACTGCAGGTGCTCGGAGGCTTCCTGAAGGAATACTTCTACGAATTCTTGACCCGGTGTACTCACTTATATAACCTGTCCTGCCGATGCGCGCCGCGATGCGGACTGCACCTTTTGGTAAATCAGCGAATCCCCGTGAACAATCGGTTCCAATCCCACTACCCTGGACTTGGCCGCAGACTCCGCATGCCCTAGGAACAAATACCCGCCCGGCTCCAGATACTCCTGGAAGCGCTGGATCAATGCCGCCCGCAGTTCCTCGGAAAAATAAATGAGGACATTCATGCAGAAGATGCAATCGAATCGCCCCATATAGACCATCTGGGCCAGGTTCATGGGCGCAAAGCTCACCATATTGCGAATGCGCGGCTTTACCTGATACTCGTTCTGGCTGCCGGGCAGCGGCGTAAAGTAATTCTCAATGTGCTGCGCACCCAATCCTGCCAGGTCGCGACGCGAGTAAACCCCACGATCTGCGACCTGCAAAGCATGGCTGCTGATGTCTGTGGCCAGGATGTGGACGTTCCACGCCTCGGCAAATTCAAATGTCTCCACCACCGTCATGGCGATGGAATAAGGCTCCTCGCCGGTGGAGCAGCCGGCGCTCCAGATGCGCAACGTTCTCGGGTTCTCCCAGAATTTTTGCGCGTGCATCTCCGGCAACACCCTCTTTTCCAGCGCCTCGAAGATCGCGGGATAACGGAAAAACGATGTTTCCTGGGTCAACATGCGCTCCAGAAACGCGTCATATTCCGCATTCGATCCGCGAATCAACCGCATCAGCTCCGTCCCTCGCGCAATCCGCTTATGCTCCAGGTGCTCGCGCACCCGGGTCGAAAAGAAACGCTCTCTTGACGCATCGAAAACGATTCCCGATCGTTTCTCGATAAATGCGCGGATTTCAGAAAGCTCGTGCTCCGTCAAAACCGTATTGGCCGCGTATTGTTTGCCCATGGCAGCTGCTCAGGTCCCTTGGTCGTCAATCTGGTTTAGCTTCTGCGTCCGGCAACAACCGCCATTTCAGCGCGTCCTGGCTCCGGAGCTCCGGTGGAACTCACGCGGAACTGGGAGAGCGCTTCGTTCAGTTGTTCCGAGAGCTTCACCATGTTTTCAACGGTGCGCGCAGTCTGCCTTGCCCCTTGCGAGGTTTGGCGCGTGATGTTCGAAATAATCTGCATTGCGTTCGCCACGCCTTCCGTTCCTCGCACCTGCTGCTTGGAGGCCATTGAGATTTCCTGCACCAGCTCCGCCGACTGCCGGACCACGCTTGAAATCGCTTCAAGCGCCTTACCGGCCTGATCTGCCAGCCTGGCCCCTACCTCCACTTCTTTGGTACCTTCCTCCATCACGACCACCGCTTCGTTGGTTTCCGCCTGGATGGCCTTGATTAACGCCGCAATGTCTTTGGTCGCGGTGCGGGAGTGTTCCGCCAGCTTTCGCACTTCATCGGCGACCACTGCGAATCCGCGTCCCGCCTCGCCGGCGCGCGCCGCCTCGATAGCGGCATTGAGGGCCAGGAGGTTGGTCTGCTCCGTGATGTCATTGATCACGTTGATGATCTCGGAGATTTCTAGCGAACGATCGCCAAGGGATTTTATTTTCTTGGCCGTGGCCTGCACCGAGGCGCGGATGCGCTGCATGCCTTCCAGCGTGTCGCGCACGGCGCGGTTCCCCTGCTCGGCGGCGTCGAGGGCGCGACGGGCGGCTTCCGCCGACGCTTCCGCGTTGTTCGACACCTGCTTCATCGACACCGTCAGCTCTTCGACCGCCGAGGAGGTGTTGGTGATCTCCTGGTCCTGCTGTATGGCGCCGCTCGACATCTCTTCGGACGAAAGCAGGATTTCGTTGGCGCTGGACGAGACGTCGATGGCGGCCTTGCGCACACGCTCCAGGACTTTTGCGAAGTTATCGAGCATGTAGTTGACCGAATCGACGACGTTTCCCAGCGCGTCATTGGTGACTTTGCCGCGCAGGGTCAAGTCGCCGCGGGCGATCTGGCTGACAATGGTCAGGAAGTCGGTGACGCTGCGCTGCAACGTCTCCTGCGCCTCCTGGTTGTTCACCGTGAGGACGATGCGCTGCGAGCTGCGATTCAGGTTGGCCGCAATCAGTCCGAAATCGTCGGTGGCGTCGATAGAGGGACGCGCTGTGTACTCCCCAGCCGCCAGCTTGTCGGAAAACTCTACAAGCCCCTTCACCGGCTTCAGCACGCGGCTGGAGAGGACAATCCAATCCACCACAAGAAGCACCACCACCAGCAGGGCGGCGAAGACGATAAACACCGGGGTGTTCGACTGCGCGGAGAGCCCATCTACGAAAGAAAGACCTCCGGAGTGGGACCCTGCGGTATATGCAAAAAATAAAACAAGGAAGAGCCCGACCACATTAGCTGCGATCAGTGCTCCTAGGGCCGAATTCAGCCGACCTTTCATAAACAGCCTCCGAAACCTGGAACAGATTCTTGGTACACGTTAAAAACAAACCTCAAATTACCGGGACGGGAAATACCTCGGTAAGCTTGCGTAAATCGATGGTCAACGCCAGTTTGTCCTCATGGCGCAACATCCCTGCGCAATGGGGAATATCGCGTGGCGCTTCATCCACGAGAAGCGGCTCTGCAGTGGTGTAGGTGCCAATCACCTCGTCCGCGGCAATGCCCATACGGATATCCTCCTGGTCCGCCTCCCCGCGCAACGATGCCACTACGACATGGCGCGGCATAAGGTCCGAACGGCGTCCCTCGGTCAGCGCGATATCCACAATCGGCACAATGCCGCCGCGCAAATTAAAGATCCCCATCAGGAAGCTCGGCCCTAAAGGCACTCGGGTGAATATCGGCCATTCCACGACCTCCTCCACATCGAGCACAGAGAGGCAGAATCGCTCGCGTCCGGCGCGAAAGATGCAATACTGCCGCTCCGGCGAAACTTCTTCTTCGCGCAGATTGGCCTGCTCCTGGAGGGCCGGATCGAGCTCCTGCATCCCTTCCCGATTTGTAGCTTCCTGTTCGCTCATAACTCACTTCAAATAAATTTTTGCACTGTATCCAGCAGCTCCTGCGGCTTGAAGGGCTTCACCACATACCCGTCCGCTCCTTGCTGCCGGGCCCAAAACTTATCGCTGTCCGTGCTCTTGGAACTTACCAGCACGACCGGAATGCGCCCGTACTCCGCATGGTTCTTCAATTCGCGGCAGGCCTGGAAGCCATTCCGTTCCGGCATTACGACATCGAGAAGGATCAGAAGCGGGCGCTCGTTCTCGATCGTCTGCTCGATACGGCGTGGATCGTGAATCGCCACCGGCAAATAGCCGGCCTTCTCCAGCACGGACTGCATCAGCTTCACTTCCGACAACGAATCATCGACAATGAGGATCTTCTTCAAGCGTTACATCCTTCTCCAGCGTCCATTAAGCATCGTATGCACCCGCAGACGCGGCGCGTATCTTTGCCGGAAGCTCGGCATTCGGCTCCCGGCATTGCAATTCCAACTCCAGTGAGGTGAACCGCTGCATCATTTCATGTAAGTTCAGCGCCTGGTCCCGGATCGTTCCAACCTGCTCCTGGATCTCGCCCCTGAGCTTGTCGCCATTCAGCAATACCAGCTCCGCATTTCCTAATACGGAGGTAAGCGCATTATTGAAACTGTGGCGCATCTCCTGCATATAGCGCCCCAGGGCAGCCTGGTTATGGTTTGCAGCGGCCAATGCTTCCGCTCGGCGAAGGCGCGCCTGGTCTGACATTCGCCGCAGTATTTCGATTGCCAGCACCACGAGATTTTCCACCCAGCTTTCCGACTCGCGTAACAGCGTGATCGCATGGCCTTCCACAGGCAGCGTCCTGGGATTGACCCCGGGCGGGACCACACAGATCAGGGGAGTGGTTGAAGACCCGAGTTTCTGCAAAAGCTTGCGCAGTCCCTCTTGCACCGGACCTACGACCACCAGGTCAAAACTGGAGATCTTTGGCCCCGTACCCATCTCAGTTGTAACTAATGTGAAGGCAGGGAGCTGGCGTTCGATCTGCCAGTGGGCCAGCACGTCGCGAGCAAAATCTCCGTTGTCCGAGATGATGAGGACATTTTGCTTATAGACCCGGTTTTGTTCCCAAGCGCACATTATTTTATGAGCCCTTCCGCTTCGCTGATTAGTCCAGACAGCCGCTTGCCTGTGGCCGCAAGATTCACCGCGGCATCCAGATCTTTGCGCTCCTTTGCCTGCTCAATCTCCGCATTCAGACGGGAAACTTCATTTCGGGCGACCGCCAGCGTGCCCGGTAAATCACAAGCTTGTTTCTTCTTGAAGCCATCCAGTGCAGCAGCCATCAGCGAGCGCGCGGTTACGGCGCGCTGCAAGGTTTCGCTCACCCCATTTCCGCTGGCCCCATTTCCGTTCTGCATAAAGGCTTCGACCTCCCAGGTAGCGAGCATCATCTTGGTCCCTGCAAGGACGACGCTTGAGGCTGACGTGCCCTTTTTCGCTTCGAGTTGGGTCTTGATCTGCTTTAACGATTCGCCCACGTTCACTGCTGCCGCCGGATTCGCAGCTTTCTGCGGAGCGACCGCTGGGGACGCTTTCGCCGGCGCCGCGCTGGCTGCAGCTGAAGTTGCAGCTTTCTTTTGGGCGGTCGGCTGTGGCGCTTTTGCCGTCGCGGAAGACGGAGCAATTGGATTTTGAGTCGTTGCCGGCGCTGGAGTCTGGGCTGCTTTCGCCGATGCGGACGCAGCGGCATCGGCTGTATTAGGACGCTTCTGCGCCGCTGGCTGTGAAGCTGGTGCAGGCGCCTTGGAAGCAACAGCGACCCTATTTGCCTTGCTCGGACCGGACGCCGGCGCAGCTAGTTGCTTGGCCGGCTGCGCAGCCGGAGTCTTGGCCTCTGGCTTAGGATCAGCTTTCACCGTAGGTGGGACTGCCACCTTTGACTTCGCAGCCGCTTCCCCTTTGACAGAGCTCAGCGCCTGCTCGCACGCTTCACGGACCAGTACCAGCTGCTGAAAAGAATTTCCCAGTTGATAATCCGCGCGAAGGCGCCGTTTCCACTCATGGCAGATCGCCTTTAAGGAATCGAGCGGTTCCTGCGCGCTCAGTTCAGCCCTGGAAACATCTACAGCGTGCACGCCCGCCAAGCGCAATTGATTCAGGATGTTGCCAATCGCTTCTATATCGGCGTGCATCAGGCGGAAGAAACCCGCTCGCAAGACAAAATTGAATTGGGTTATAGCCACCAACGCCGCGGGCTGGAAATATTCTTTGTCGATGGTGCGCTTGACTGCCCTGCCGCGGTCCAGCAGGCCGCCCTGAAGAAGATCTTTAAGCCCTTTGTATCTCAACAATTCCCGGCTCAGGCCCTGCAGCTCTTCGATCCAGGGAAATTTCTCAGGAGCTACTTCCCCAAAGACGGGGCGCAAAGCCTGCGCGACATCGTCGAAGGTCATTTCCTCAGGATGGATTTTGGGTCCGGCAGCCTGCGCATAATACTGCACCAGCAGGAAATCCAGCTTTTCACGCAACTGCTCCGATTTCTCAAGCCGATGAAGATGACGCAATAGCAGATTGCGGAGCTTCGGCTCCGGCAGCGGGGCGCCGCTATGCATCAACTGGCGGATATGGAACACGGCGACTTTTGTATCGATCTGCTCAAACCATTGATGGGCAACTGTGACCTGGTCTAAATTAGGATTTGGATTTTCCTGCTCCAGCTCGTCACAAAGACTGATCCCCAGATTGAAGCGCTCATTCAGCGCAATATAAAAGGGATAGAGCTGGCACATGTCCTGCCATACCGCTCTGGTCTGCGAAATAGAATTGCCGGGGTTCATTCTTGAATGATCCAGTTCTTAGCGCTTTCAGCGAATCGCAAAACTAATGCGTATTCCGGACCGCAGATTTGCATTGCAACCACCTTCGCCCGAGTGTCCAAAGAGCAATTGGCATTCACGATCCGCAATAACTCCCCGAATTCGAACGGCACCCGAGAGGTAAGAATCACCTCTCGGGGAGTGCCAAATTCAATCACTCCCTGCACTTCCGAATCTCGGCCCTCGGGAGTTCGCTGAATCTTTACCGGCATGCGCATTGAAAGGGCGCCGGGAAAAAATTCCGCAAGGCGAGCGGCCCCGGGATTCCCGCTCCATCCGTTCGACTCTGGATAAACCCGACCCTGGTCCTCCGGAGCGTTTCTCGTGTCCTTCTTTCGCCGCTTAGGTGAAATCGCCATTGTTTGGTTGCCGCTGAGACTGCGCCTCGACTGACAAACGCAGTCCTGCACAAGAAGAGAAGCACGAGCATTTCCAAACTTCGATTCCGCGTAAATAGCTGATTTGAAACGGACGATCTTGAACCGCACCGCTGGGCCCCAGGCCCTGGTCTCATGTTGAAACGTCTCCGTCTCACCCTTCTGGCCGAGCGTCTCATGAAACCGTAGCAATCGCAGACGAAGCCTTGGGCCGCTGCCCGATGTTGTAGCGTTTCAATTTGCGATACAGCGTAGCGCGGCTGATTCCCAACATGCGGCCGGTAAGCGTCTTGTCTCCATTGGTCTCTTCGAAGACCCGCTGGATGGTGACCCGTTCGAGCTGCTCCAGATCGTTGGCAGAGATTGGCTCCTTCACCTCGACGGACTCCGGCCCCTCCATCGCACATTTGTGGATTGCAGGAGGCAGGTCCTGGAAATCGATCCTGCTGTGGTCCCCTAAAGCGACCGCCCTCTCTATGCAATTTTCCAGTTCCCGAACGTTGCCCGGCCAATCGTATGCAAGCAGAGCATTCATCGCCGCCGGAGTAACCTGGATGCTCTTGTCTTTTGCGAATTTGTCCAGAAAGTAATGGACGAGGGTGGGAATATCGGATTTGCGCTCGCGCAGTGCCGGCAAATGGATGGCAACCACATTGAGCCGGAAAAAGAGGTCTTTGCGAAATTTCCCTTCCTTATATGCCGCTTCCAGATCGTGGTTCGTAGCTGCAATCACCCTTACATCTACCTTCACCTTTTCGTTGCTGCCCACCGGCCGGACCTCTTTCTCCTGCAAGACACGCAGCAGCTTGGCCTGCATCTCAAGCGGAAGTTCCCCGATTTCGTCGAGAAAAATTGTGCCACCCCCGGCGCTTTGGAATAGTCCATCTTTATTTTTCATTGCGCCAGTGAACGCGCCCTTTTCATAGCCGAAGAGCTCGCTTTCGATCAACGTGGGCACCAGCGATCCGCAATCCACTGCCACGAAAGGACGATGCGACAAAGTCCCGCGATAATGCACTGCCCGCGCCACCAGCTCTTTGCCGGTGCCGCTCTCTCCGGTGATCAGGACTGGAGTGCGGGTATCTTTGAGCCGGGCCACCAGCCGGAGCACGTCCTGGATCTTGGCCGAGGAGCCAACAATGCCGTTCAGCGCCATTTCCGTAGTGACGCGCTCGCGGAGGAACCGATTTTCCGTCATCAAACGAACTTTTTCTTCCATACGCTGCAACAGCAGCTTCAGCTGCTCGATGCGGAAGGGCTTGGTGATGTAATCGTAAGCCCCGGTCTTCATTGCCTGGACCGCGGTCTCAATCGATCCGTGGCCGGTCATGATGGCCATCTCGGCGCGTGGAAGAATGCGTTTCGCCTCCCGTAAAAAATCCAGCCCGGACATGTTTGCCATCATTAGATCCGCCAGCACCATATCGGGAGATTCTGTCTCCAGGCGCGCCAGCGCGGCTTCGGCGCTCTCGGCTTCCACACAGTCGAAGCCGATGGAGCTGCCGACCGTGGTACAGAGCTTGCGTATGCTCTGATGGTCATCGACAACAAGAAAACGTAAGCGTAATTGGTTCATAACGAAACATTCCCTAAAAGATTGGTAAGCATGGCGAGCAGTTGCGATACTCGAAACGGCTTTTCCATATAGGGAGCGCCGGTCTTTCTGAGGATCGAGATCGTCTCCTGATTAACTGTGTCCCCGGTAATGAAGAGGATCCGTCCGGCCAGGTCGGGCCGGTTGGATTGCAGCCATTTATGGACGTCTGCCCCGCTCACCCCTCCGGGTGTGCGCATATCCGAAATGATTCCCTGAAAATCTTCCGATCGCAGCAGCTTTAATCCTTCCAGCGCGGAAGTGGTACAAACGGTCTTATAGCCGTTCCTTTCCAGCGCAGATCTGAGAAACGCCATCACCGAAGGCTCGTCTTCGATCACCAATATGCAAAGGCCGTTTTTGTTCAGCTCAGGACGAGGAGAAAGGCCAGTCACGGTCATTGTCCCGCTCCCGCCGCCATGGTCCGCGCCTTGGCGCCGTTCGGAAGCCGCAAGACAAAAGTGGCGCCCGGGCCTTTAGAATTGTTAAAACAGCTAATTTCACCGTCGTGCTCTCGCATGATCCCGTAGCAGATGCTCAATCCCAGCCCGGTCCCTTTTCCCACTTCTTTGGTGGTGAAAAAAGGATCGAAGATTCGCTCAATATGCGAAATGCCAGGGCCATTGTCGCAAAAGCGGATTTCCACGTTTTCATCCGTGCGCGAGGTCTTCACCAGGACTTTGCCATGCTCGCTGTTTTCACAAACCGCATCGAAGGCATTGTTGAGAATATTGAGAAAGACCTGCTGCAACTGGTGGGCGTCGCCTATCACCTGCGGCAAGGAGTCGTCGAAGGACTGCTCCAGTTCGATCCCCCGATCGCTGAAGTCATAGGTCCGTAGCATGAGGGTGCGGCGAAGGACAGCGTTAATATCGACGGTGCCCCGCTGTACGGGATTCTGCCGCGCAAAACTGAGCAGGTTCTGGATGATCTCCCGGGTGCGCTGGGCCTCCTGCATGATGACCCTCAACTCATCGTGCGCCGAGGCTGGCAGCTCCGAATTGCCCAGGAGCAGATCGGAAAAACCGAGAATCGCAGTCAATGGATTGTTGACTTCATGGGCCACACCCGAGACCATTTGGCCTACCGCCGACATTTTTTCTGCGTGCATGAGTTTGGCCTGCATCATGGCCATATCGGTGATGTCAGTCATGACCACGACAATGCTATTGATGTTCCCCTTCTCGTCCCGCATGGGGCTGAGATTGGCGGAAAAGGTCCCCAGAAGCTCATGATCGCGCAGCAACGGAAGTTCCAGGTTGTTGGTTTGATGACCTTGCAAGGTATTTTCAAAAGCGTTCTGAAAGATCCGGCGGTGCGTGGAGGCAATGACCTCCTCCAGCCGGTTCCCAACCAGGTCACCATTGCCGGCCCTGGCCCTTACCTCGAAGCATTTTTTGTTGGCGTAACTGACAAGACCTGCCGTATCGACCACCATGATCATGCTCTGGGTGTGGTCCAGGATTTGAGTATTGAAGTCGCGCTCGCGCTTCAGTTGCGCCTGGATGCGCTTGATTTCTGTAATGTCGAGGATGACTCCGCGAAGCTGGCAAATATCTCCATTCTCATTGTGGACCGCGAAACCGGTTTCCAGAGCGTGCACCAGCAAGTTATCTTTGCGGCGCAATACCACTTCTTTCGTTTTCATCGAGCCGGAACTGGAAAGCGCCTGCCGAAGAATTTCAGAATGTTCGGGAAAGACATACACTTTGCGCGGAATATCGATGGTGAGCAACTCTTCCTTGCTGGCGTAACCGAGCATCCTGACCAGGGCATCGTTGACTTCGATAAAACGTCCGTCAGGGGTCGAGAAATACGCCCCTTCCTGAAGATTATCGAAAAGTTCGCGGTAAAGCCGCTCTGCCTGTCGATGCTCGGTTACATCCCTCAATATATGGATGGTGTGCCGGTCCTCTTGCCCAATCCCAGCCAGGTGAGAGGTGGAAACCAGATACGTCTTGCTGGTGCGAAGGTCAAAATATTCTTGCTGGACCGCAGGCTTGCCTGCCTCAACGCAAAAAGGGCACGTTAGGAGAGCGTTGCGATCGAAAAACATATCGGCCACGGATTGGCCCGCCAACTCGGACGGATGCTTTTTTCTGGACTGCGCCAGGGTGCGATTGACCCGCACTACTTTGTATCGTTCGTCATGGACCAGGAGAAAATCGGAAATCGCGTCAAAGATCTCCGCCCATTGCCGGCTGGCTTGTGTGACCTGCACGACTTGGCGCAAATTCTCCAGCGTAACCGAAACGTGGTTACACGCCTGCAGCAGGAATTCGCGATCTTCCGCAGCCTTCTTGTGAGGGTCCGCCAGGACAATCACGCCTAAGGTGTCTCCGCTGGATCCAAGCAGCGTGGAGATAACCATCTCGTTCCATTCTGCCTCCCTTGCCAGGGCCTCGCCCAAAACCGCTGAAGCTGGGACCACAGCAGTCCGGTGTGGGATCGAAGGAAAAATGGCCGATAGTCCGGTGTGCAGGACTTTGCGGAAGCCGCCAGTGCCGATAGCAAGGTTCCCGCTATGAAGATGGATGACCCGCATCTGCCCGCCATGCCAGAGCGCCAGAGCCGCCCCACGGGAATCGAATAATTCAGCAAGACGGTCGGTCAGGATTCGGGAAAGTTGGGCCAAACTCCTGGCCGAGGAGAGCTCAAGGCTGAGAGAAAGTAATACTTGCGCGCGGTGCTCGAACCCAGTTTGCACTGGCCGCTTGGCCTCACCTTCAAATTGAAAAGACGTGCTACTCATTTTGATTCCCGGCAAAGCACAAATCATTAATTCTCATCTCAGGTTATCGAAGCGAAAATTATCGTTTGTCTCATTCTGAGTCAATACTCAATCATCTCCGCGCTTACTCGAAGGTAATGAGACAAAAGAGGCCATCTCACGCTGAGACGAAGTTGCTCATGTCTCTTCCTGATTGAGACATCTGCCCCCTTTTAATCGTCCTGCTGCCGCTGCAGGATCGCGATTTCATGAAAGATAAGTAGCGATATTTCATTCACTTAGGAGCAGACGGAGACGGAATTCAAGGTTCCAGTCTGCACTGGCATTGTTTTTGCATATAGAAAGCTGAATTCATAAAAATAGGAGCAAGTGCAATCCATGAAGAAATCGCATCTGTTCGCCCTGTTGGCCATGACAGCCGTTTTGGGTACGAGCCTTGTTGGTACGAGCGCTGAAGTCCAGCGGAAGTCGAAATCTAAAGTTCCTCCTCAATATCCGGAGCTCGCCAAGAAGATGCGCATCACCGGGGCCGTGAAATTGGAGATTGTGATATCCAGCGCCGGGACGGTGGAGAGTGTAAGACCGCTGGGGGGACACCCGCTGCTCATCGATTCCGCAGTCGCAGCCGTGAAGCAGTGGAAATATGAGCCTGGCGCCAAGGAAACTGAGGTTGTAGAGATCCGTTTCGACGCCAACCAGTAGCGATGAATGCAGACTTACAGTCAATACTTTGAGAAGGCTAAATCACGATGACGATCGGAAAAAAACTCTATTACGGTTTCAGCGGAATGATCATCCTGGTAGTTCTGGTGGTGATCGTCAATTTTGTGGCCCTGGGACGGGAACACTCCGCGAGAAAGAATACCGAACATTCCATTGAGCTCATGGAAGCCACTTCCAATATCCGCTTCCAGCTCATGGAGAACCGGCTTTATTTGAGCAATTACCTGCTGAGTGGCGACAGCCACGAAGTCGAGGAGCTCGAAACCGGCATCATCAATCTCGACAATATCGTGCAGGACGCGCAGAAAAAGGCCTCCACCGGCGAGCGGACTGCGCTTGACCGGGTATTCCAGGTAGAACAAGAGTGGCACAGAAACTTTGCGCAACCTCTGATCCAGAAAAGAAAAGAGGTAGATGCCGGGAACGCCACCGTGGCCGAGTTACAGATTTTTTATTTGCAGCAGAACCCGGCGGAATGGCTGAAGCGATCCACCGATCCCCTGCTGCGGGCGGAACAAACCACCGCCAGCCAGCTTTTTGAACAGCAACAGAGCGATGACTCCGCCAGCAAAGTCACGGTTACGATCTCGGCAATATTCGCCATCCTGGCCATCGTCGCCGGCTCCATATTGGCACTCTTCACCAGCAAGTCCATCACTGGACCTCTCAAGGCCCTGATCGGCGTTACCCGCGAGATTGGCGATTCCGGAGATCTCGATCAGACGGTGGATATTGAGCGCAACGATGAGTTGGGCGAGCTGGCCCGGACCTTCAACAATATGGTGGTGTATCTCAAGGAGATGGCCGCTGTTTCCGAAGCGATCGCCGGCGGAGACCTCACCGTTCAAGTCCAGCCCCGCTCGCGCCGCGACACTCTGGCCAACGCATTTATGGAGATGACTCATGGACTGCGCTCCCTGGTACGCAACGTGCGCGATGGAGCATCTCAGGTTGCGAGCGGCTCGACCCAGGTAGCCAGCGCCTCGGACGAATCGGCAAAGATCAACGTGCAATCCGCCGCCGCCATCGATGAAGTTACCAGCACTATGCATGAAATGAGCATTAACGTCCAGAACATGGTAAAAAACACCCAAACCCAGGCCTCGAGCGTGAGCGAGACCTCCGCCTCCATCGATGAGATGGTCGCCTCCATCCAGCGCGTGGCGGATACCGCTAAGGTATTGCTGGACATTTCACAACGATCGCGGGAAGAGGTCTATAGCGGTATCTCCACTATGGAAAAAGCCACCGATGGCCTGACCCGCATCAACGTTTCTATCCAGTCCTCTTCCGGCATTATCGGGGAATTGGGTCAGCGCGCTGACGATATCGGCAAAATCGTGGAAGTAATTGACGATCTGGCGGAACAGACCAACCTGCTCGCCCTGAACGCCGCAATTGAAGCGGCCCGCGCCGGGGAACATGGATTAGGCTTCGCCGTGGTCGCGGATGAAGTCCGCAAACTGGCGGAAAAATCGGCGCAATCCACGCGCGAAATTTCAGAGCTGATCGAGAGCATTCAGAAAGAAGCCCGCAAGGCAGTGGAAAACATGGAGAAGAGCACGACCATCGTGAACGACGGACTCAATCTGGGGGCGGACCTCAGCACCGCGCTGAAGAAGATCTCCAGCGTGGTGACGGAGGTCTTCAAGTTTGCCCAGGAAATCGGCGCTGCAACCAACGAGCAGTCCCACGGCTCTTCTCAAATTGCGAAGGCCACGACCCGCCTGAACGAGATCACGCACGAGATCAACTCCTCGGTCGAGGAACAGGCTTCCGGGGCGGACGCCGTGGTCCGGTCCATGGAGAAGATGCGCGAACTGATTCAACGTTCGACCTCCGGCTCCACTGAGGTGGCCGCTTCCGCGGAGCAGATGTCGAAAATGTCCCGCAATCTGTTGGATTCAATGGATAGGTTTGTGCTGGAGTCGCTGAACGGACACCGCAAGGAAGCCGCATCCAGCCGTCCGGCAAACCGCCTGGCATCCGCAGCGGCACACAATTAATTGGAGTGAAGTCTCATGGCAAAAGACCTTCATATAGTGGGGTTTCGCATCGGGCGTGAGACGTTTGGCGTGCCGATCAATCTGGTCCACGAAATTGTGCGTATGCCGGAAATTACCGCCGTTCCGGACGCTCCGGAATACGTGGAAGGGGTGATCAATCTGCGCGGAAAAATCATTTCCATCGTAGATTTACGCAAGCGTTTCGGCGAAACGGAGATCAAGCCCAACAAGAAGAACCGGATCTTGGTCGCGGAAGTGGAAAACAAAGTGGTTGGATTGATCGTGGACGCAGCTTCGGAAGTGCTGAAGATCCCCGCCTCCGAAGTCGACGCTCCGCCTGGTGTTTTCGGGGACGACGATGTCCATTATGTGCATGGGGTCGGCAAATTGAACGGGCGGCTCATCATTCTGATCGATTTGACCAAAGTGTTGCAGAAGGGAGAGCTTCGTCGTCTTGAAGAGATTACATCGGAAGCGGCTGCTGCTTCGGCGTAACCATCGAAATTTGAGCCCCCGGTCGCTGGGGAAGAGTTTCCCTCAAAAGACCGGTCAACTGCAAACCAGTTCGTTAACGGTTTAGAAGTCAGCGTACGTTTTTCCGTTCGCCGTCTTTAATCCAGTCAAACGTGAGAACCCATGGCAACACCGAGTCTTTCTATCGCAATCAGTGAACCAGAACTTAAACTACTGCAAACCCTCGTCTACCAGGAATGCGGGATGTATTTCGACGAGAGACGCGTGCACTTCCTGCAGGACCGGCTTCAACGCCGTTTAAAAGCCTGCAAACTGGATACTTTTTACAGCTACTACCGGCTTCTTACCAGCCGGGAAGGCAAAGAGGAATTGAGCGCGCTTCTCGAAAATCTCACCGTTAATGAGACCAGCTTCTTCCGCAATAAGCCCCAGTTGGAGCTTTTTCAGAAGACCATCCTGGAAGAAATCCTGCACCGCAAGCAGGCCAGGCGTGACTGGTCATTGCGCTTCTGGAGCGCCGGATGCTCCACCGGGCAGGAGCCGTACACCATGGCCATGCAGGTCAGCGACGCTCTGGCTTATTACTATTTGCGCAACCCTCTTCCCTTCGAGATGCCCTCGCCAAAGCCGCTGATCCCGCCACCCTGGAAGGTGGAGATCCTGGCTTCCGACATCAGCTATTCCGCGCTGCGCGCCGCCCAGGAAGGGACCTACTCCGAAACCCATATGGAGCCGGTGGATTACGCCTTCCGCCTGCGGTATTTCGATAAACTCGGCGACCGGTACGCCATAAAGAAAGCGGCAAAGGAACTGGTCAGCTTTGACTTCCATAATCTGAAGACGGAATTTCTCCCGCAGCGCAATGATGTGATCTTCTGCCGGAATGTGATGATTTATTTCGATGAAGCCGAGCAGAAACGATTGATCGAAAAGTTTTACCGCTGCCTCAATCCGGAAGGATACCTCTTCGTCGGACATGCCGAGAGCCTGTTTGGGCTTACCGACAAGTTCCGCATGATCCATCAGAACAGCGGCACCGCATATCAAAAAATTGAGGTGACCGCTTGAGCTTTTTCTCCGATGAACGGTCCTCTGAGCTGAGAGACCTCTTCTTTGAGAGCGCGGCCGAGTTGCTGCAAATGCTCAATGAAGAAGGGCTCAAGCTGGAGAAAAATCCCGGAGATCTTGAGGTGCTGCGTGAAGTGCGCCGCACCGTGCATACGCTCAAAGGAGATTCCGCCGGATGCGGTTATCTCGAATTGAGCGAGCTCGCCCATGAGCTGGAAGACATTCTCACTCCGGAGGTCGCGGCCCGGAGTCAAAGCCCTCTCGCAGAGCTGGTATTGAAAGCGGCGGACGCGTTCAGCGCCTTCCTCGCCGCCTATCGCAACAGCTCACCGCTTCCGGAACATGGGACGCTGCGGCAGCAGATTCAGGCGTTGAGGGCCGCACCGGACAATAGCAATGACCATGCGCCGGCCCCGCGCGCTGCCTGGACGGAATATGAGCAGCTGATGATCGACGATGCCCTGCGCAGCGGCCAGTCCGTCTTCCACGTCAAAGTCATCCTGGATGACGGATGTGCGATGCCTGCGGCAGCTTTGCAGATGATTCGAAGCGTGTTGGAGGAAGGCGGTTCGCTCATCGGCTTCTATCCCGCTCCTTCCGGAGTCATTGAAAATCCGGGCCTGCTCGAAGCAGCCGTCGCCACTGCCGAAAATGCGGAATGGTTCGAGAAGAAATGCCTGATTCCAGCAATGGTGTCCGAGGTATCCGTCCATCCCCTTACCCCCGAGCTGGAAGAAACGGAAGAAGCGCAAACCGGCGAGCCGGAAGAAACCGATCTTAGGATTCTTCCTTCTGATGAGGCTCCAGCCCCGGCGGAAGCAGCTTCCTCCCCGGCGGCAGAAGAAGAGCCTACGCAAGGGATCCATGTTGAAACGCCCGTCCTGGCGTCGACTTCTTCCGAAAATATCCTGCGGGTGGATGCGGAGAGAATCGATGCAGTCTTGAATTTAGTCGGCGAATTGATTATCGGCAAATCCATGCTTGCGCAAAGCATGCATGAATTCGACAAACGGCTGGCCAAAGATCCGCTGCGGGCCCGATTCGCCGATGCAATGGCCTTCCAGGCCCGGGTGCTCAACGATCTTCAGAAATCGGTGATGAAGATCCGCATGGTCCCCGTAGAGCAACTCTTCCGCCGGTTCCCGCGAATTGTCCGCGATACCGCCAAGCTTTGCGGAAAAGAGGTAGAGCTGCTCATCAACGGCGCCGAGACCGACCTGGACAAAAGCATTCTGGATGCATTGGCCGAGCCGCTTTCGCATCTGGTGCGCAATGCGATCGACCATGGAATTGAAACACCGGAAGAGCGCATACGGGCCGGCAAGACCCCGAAGGGCAGCGTTCGCCTAAATGCCTATCATCAAGGCAACCAGGTCATCATTGAATGTACCGACGATGGAAAAGGCATCGACCGGCAAAAGCTGATGGCCAAAGCGATCGAGCAAGGGATCCTCACCTCCGACGAGGCCAGCCGGATGAACGAATCGGAAGGATTCAACCTGGTGTTTCATCCCGGCTTGAGCACGGCCCAGCAGGTGACCTCAGTTTCAGGGCGCGGCGTGGGTATGGATGTTGTCCACAGCGTGATGGAAAGAATGAAAGGAACGATCAGCATTCAATCCCGGCGCGGAGAAGGGACCACATTCCTGCTGAGATTGCCTCTCACGCTGGCCATCATAAAAGCGCTGATGTTTCGGGTTGCGGAACGGCTCTACGCGGTTCCGCTCACATCCGTGCTGCAGATTACCCGGGCGAGGCAAACAGAAATCCATCGCGTAGACCAGCATGAAGTGGTCCAACTCCGCGATGAAGTGCTGCCGCTGGTCCGCCTGAATAAAATGGCCCGGGGAAATACCTCGGCGAAGAGACTTTTTATCATCGTTGTCTCTTTGGCTGACCGCAAATTCGGACTTGTAGTGGACCGGCTTGTGGGAGAAGAAGAATTGGTGATTAAGGCGCTTGACGATCATCTGGTCGCGACCGAACTGGTGAGCGGCGCCTCGATCCTGGGAGATGGGAGCGTCGTGCTGATATTAAACCTTTCCGCAGTTGTCCCGCGCTTTGTCAAAGCTCAAAGCATGGAGGCGACTGCATGAGCGCACCGGTACGCGTGCTGGTAGTGGATGATTCGGCCTTGATGCGCAAGATGATTCCGCAGATTCTTGAGCGGGACGGATCCATTCAGGTGGTGGGAACGGCCATGGACGGCAGTTTTGGGCTTAAAAAGATACTGGAATTAAAGCCCGACGTGGTCACCCTGGACCTGGACATGCCCCGCATGGATGGGATGGAAATGCTGCGCCAGATCACAAGGATCCACCGCATTCCCGCCATCATCGTAAGCTCGCACAGTACGGCCGGGGCCTCCGCTACATTTAAGGCCCTCGCGCTGGGGGCCTTCGACTTCGTCGCAAAACCCCAGAACGCGGCTTCCGCCCATCTGGAAGCGATCGCCAATGAACTCACGACCAAGGTGAAAGTAGCCGCCCATGCCGGCGTGCCGAGGTACATTACTCCTCCACCGCTCGTCCACAACCTGCAGCGGACCAAAAAGCCGCGCGCAGACCGGTCCTCCGCTCCCACTAAAATTGTGGTCATCGGCATCTCGACCGGCGGACCGAATGCCTTGCAGTATCTTTTATCTCAATTGCCGGAGAGCTTTGCCGGTTCTATCGTAGTGGTACAACACATGCCGGAAGGGTTCACGGAAATGTTTGCCCGCCGGCTGAATGAATCCTGCGCCATTGAAGTAAAAGAAGCGGTGTCTGGCGACATGCTCCTGCCCGGGCGGGCGCTTATATGTCCGGGCAACCGGCACATTCGAGTCCGGCGCATGCATCTGGGGGCGGTGGCAGTGTTGTCCGATGAGCCTCAGGTCAATGGACACCGGCCCTCCGTGGATGTTCTCTTCCGTTCTGCGGCGCTGGACTTTGGCCCTACCACCATTGGACTCATTATGACTGGAATGGGAGAGGATGGAGCTGACGCCTTGGGAACAATCAAGGCAGCAGGAGGCATGACTTTGGCCCAGGATGAACCCTCGTGCGTGGTCTATGGCATGCCCAAAGCCGCTCTGGAACGTGGAAATGTTATGCGTGTAGTCCCCTTGGATGCTCTTGCGAATTCCTTAATGACGCAATGCGCAGAGGAACGTCGTTCGGCAACCGGAATCAGGTCGTAAAAAGGTTGGTTGTAAGGAGATAATTATGGAGCAATTTGCCGCTCTAGTTCGCAGTAAGGATAAACGTCCCGTTCGGTACCTGATCGTCGATGATTCGGTATTCGCGCGGAAAAACATCGCCAAGCTGATTGAGTCGTTCGGCGGAGAGTTGGCCGGCGAGGCCGGCGACGGCTGCACGGCGATCACCGAGTACGAACGCACTCACCCGGACCTCGTGCTGATGGATATTACGATGCCGCAAATGGAAGGCATCGAGGCGGTGGAGAGGATCGTTCGCCAGCATCCGGAGGCGCGCATCGTGATGGTCTCCTCGGTCGGATACCAGGAGAATGTGGTCTCTGCGCTGCAAAAGGGCGCTCGCCACTTTATCCAGAAACCGGTCAAGCCGGAGGTATTGTACGAGGTCATCCGTTACGTGCTTGGCGATGCGGTCACGACCGCAGCAGCAACCGCCGCTGGAGGATAAGATGAAAATCGAACTGATACAGCCGTTCATCAACTCGGCCGACGCGGTGCTTGCGGAAGTGCTTCAGTGCAAGACGAATATTGGCGACCTCACCATGGAGGAAGAGGCCTACCGGCGCAAGGGAGTTGCCGCCGAGGTGCAGATCCTGGGCGATATCGAAGGCCGCGTGATCTTCGATATGGACCTGCCTGCGGCCATGAACATCGCGTCATATCTCGCAGGCGGCCAGGTGGAAGAGTCGGAATCCATCGTGAAAGAAACCATCTGCGAAATTGCCAACATGGTGATCGGCAATGCGGTCACTGCCCTGAACGATCAGGGCTTTCACTTCAAGATCTCTCCTCCCGAGGTGCATGCCGCGGACAAAGGCCTTTCCGGCAACGAGGAAATAGAGGCCATGGTCATGTGCTTCAATACTCCGAGGGGAAATCTGTATATGAATATCGCAATGCGGTATAACCGCAGAAGGAAAGAAGAGCGGGCCGCGGTAGTGGCAGATTAGCGCAAACCAGCGTCTCAACACGGCGTTTTTGGGATAAGACGACGTGTTGAGACTTTGCTGTTATTCACCTTGGTCACATTCCTGGCGTCAGCAGAAAAACTTTAGCTCCCATCGAACGGCACGTATCGATCGCGTGCACGATATCTGCGAACGGCAATTGCCCGTCAGCTTTCACCAGAACCGCCTTCTCGCTGTGCTTCTGCAAAAATTGGGTCAGCGTGCCTTGCAGAGCGCTCCAGGCAACTGTCTCGTTGTCGATCTTCAGCGTGGGCCATCGCTGGCTCGAATCGATCAGTTCCACCATGACAGCTTTTGCTCCGGAGGGTAAGGGCGGACTCAACTGCACTTCCAAACCTTTTGGAGGCACTCGAGTCCCTGGTTCTAGCGAGTCTCGTTGGGCTGTCAGCAGGTTTGGCGCTTCGACTCCCGCAGCGCGCCCGGCCTCCAGGACTTTCATCACATCGGCATACATACTACGAGCGTCCGCCTTAATGTAAAGCTTCTTCTCTGTCCGGTTGGAAGAGCTATGCTTGATCTTTTCCGCCAAGGCGGCGGGACTGGTCGGATTAACTCCGAAGTAAACACCGCCTTTTCGGGTTACGCTCACAATGAGCGCGTTATCCTGGTCTGCGTCGGGCATCGACAAGGCGTTGCTGGTGACCGGCAACTCCACGCTAATCCCTTTTTGCATCCCCGCTGTAGACTGCGCGGCAACAGAAGGCGTAATGCCCACGGTTAGCGCGACAAGGCACACTTCAAGTAGATAGTTCATACGTCCTCCTCCTTTCGGCCTATTCAGGTGGGATTGTTATGGTTTTGCTCCAGCAAGCGAGGCCGTCGCCAGGCTCCCACCCAGCCCCATCGTCTCTACCGCTGACGAGGGCACGATTACCATGGAACCCCGCTCTTTGATGGCCTCGTAGAGCATGTTCATGGCGCGCAGATGCAGTGCGACCGGATTGTTCTGGTACGTGGAAGCCGCCTGCGCGAACTTCTCCGAGATCTCCGTTTCGGCTTGGCCGAGGATGTTGCGGGCCTGCCGCTCGCGCTCTGCCTGCGCCTGGCGGGACATTGCGTCTTCGAGCGCCTGCGGGATGCGTACGTCACGGATCTCCACCGACTGCACGGTAATGCCCCAGGGGTTGGTCTTTTCGTCCAGGATGCGCTGCAACTCGCGTCCCAGCGATTCGCGCTCCGTGATCATCTGCGCCAGCTCGTGACGTCCGATCGATTCCCGCAGCCCGGTTTGGGCGCTCATGGTGATGGCCTGCACGAAATCCTCAACTTCCAGGATCGATTTTTCCGCGTTCCATACCATCCAAAAGACGATGGCATCCACATTCACCGGAACAGTGTCGCGGGTGAGCGTAGATTCGGCGGTCACACTGGCCACACGCACCCTTTGATCGACGTACCGGCTCAACCGGTCGACGATGGGAACTACATGAAACAGCCCCGGCCCGCGCAGCCCGATATAGCGGCCCAGGCGCAGCACCGCCACCTTCTCCCACTGGTCCGCTACCTTGATGGAAAACAGCAGATAGACGCCCGCCAGCAACCCCACGAAGAGCGGTACCCGATTATCTATAGCGGCCGCAAGCCCGAACCCGGCCGCAACTGAAAGGACGAACAGCGCCACCGCTGCCCCACTGATATGATTTTTGTTGAGCTCCTGCCACATATCGCTCTACCTCCTCTTTCCTGCATCGCTTTGCACGCTCTGCAACTGCTCCAGCAACTCCTCAATGGTGAAGCCGGCTGAACCCGCGCGGGCCACAAACTCACCCACTAGCTGATGGAGCCGGCGCTGCCGCTCGGCGTCGTCGCGCTCTATCTTCTGGTGACTAATGAATGTGCCGGTACCCTGCTGGGTCTCCAACACCCCTCGAATCTCCAACTCTCGATAAGCCCGTATGACGGTATTGGGGTTGATCGATAGATCGACCGCCAACTGACGCACGGTGGGCAGCTGATCGCCTCCCGCAAGGGCGCCAGTCGCCATGCCGCCGACTACCTGGTCGATGATCTGCCGGTAGACCGGGACGCCGCTGTGCGGATCCAGCCGGAGCTGAAAGCGCCTTCCATGATTGGCCTTCACTGTCATACATACATATAGTGTACTAGTTTTATATAACAGTCAACAAATATTTTTAGGCGCGGCAAAATTAGAGGATAGGTATCGGGCTGCGTCTCACCTATAAGGCGTCCCAGAGGGGCTTGCAAAAGCCGCCCAAGACGCCAGGGTGCGTCTCCCGGAGACTATCAATGCGAGCGAATTGTTTCCTTAGTCTTAGGAATTTTAGGGCGCGGTTACAAAGGCGGGAACGGAAAACGGGCATGCCTGCTGAGAAGTGGGCACACAATTCGGATCTTGTTGTATATGCAGGCGCGCGGGCTGCCCGTTCAACGTAGAAGGCAGAACCTGGGTATCGTCCGAGGTACGGACAATCGCAATGTCGGTTGAGCCCTGGTCGGCCACATAGACTTTACTGCTGTCCGGCGACGAGACAATCGAAACCGGCTTTGTACCAGCCCCCAACGAAACCGTTTTGGTCACGGTATAGCTCAGCGCGTTGATTACGGTAACATCGTTCGAGCCCGAGTTCGCCGTGTAAACCCTGCTTCCATCTGCCAGCGCGGCAATCGCAACCGGCGTAGTACCCACCGCGATATTCCTGACGGTAAGAAAACCAGAGGAATTGGGGTCCGCATTGATTACGCTGACGTTGTTCGATTGAGTATTTGCAACGTAAAGACGTATCAGCGTGGGATCGAACACTGCATACCCGGGAGCTGTCCCGACGTTCACCGTACTCACCACCGCATTGGTATTTGTGTTGATGACGCTTACGTTGTTGGAACCCTGGTTTATCACAAAAAGGCGCAAATTATCCGAACTGACCACCGCCCGTACAGGTGTCGAGCCCGAAGGCAGCAAGATAGTTGCTACCACGGTGTTGTCCTTGGTGGAAATCACATTCACGTCATTGGTGCTGGGGTTAACGCTATATACCTTGGAGCCGTCAGACAAAGCAGCCAGCATGGCCGGATTGCTGTCCAGGGGAACCTCTGCCACGAAGGTGGAGGATGCAGATGCAGAGCTAAACCCGATTATTCCCACCGACTTATGGGCCGCGCCAGAATTGGCGACATACACATCCGATCCAGCCGGGAGCACATAGACTGGCGCCGATCCGGCAGGAAGATTGATCGTGTTCACCGAAGGAGCTGTGGTTGCGGAGGAATACGTACTGATAGTATCGTCGCCCTGATTGGCCGTATAGACAGTCGTCCCGCTCACGAAGGCGGAGACTGGATTGGATCCTACCGAAACCTGCTGCATGATCGAGTCGCCGGAGACGTTGATCTCTGTAACATAGCCCTTGAGGCCGCTGTTCGTGCCGCCATTGGAGAGAACGAACGCAGAGCCAAATCCCTGCGGGGCAGGGTTAGGGAAGGAGATGGGATTGGCAATGGGCCGAAAAGTGTCTCCGCATCCGGAGAGCAAAAACAAACATGTGCCTAGGAACGCCATCCAGGCGTTCTGCGTAAACTTCATCCCTGCTCCTAAAAATCTTTGTTGTGAAATTTAGATTTTAGCAGCTTCTCCCCCAAGAGTGCAGCCCGAGAGCTACGGAGACCCAGGTTGCTGTTGTATGGACGGAGAAAAGATGACCGCGGAACTGCATTTTGGGCTGATACTGCAAAGCGCCCAGTTTCAGGTTTCAGGTTTCGAGTTTCAAAAGCGAGCTGAATTTTTGGAATTAGCGTACAAAAAGAGACCGGAAGCACCGGGGAAGAGCCGGACTGTAGTCCGGCGTCAGGTCGCAATGATTGCGAGGCTTCAGCCTTGGGAGATAATCTAGCCGCCTAAATGCAGGTTTCAAGTTTCAAACGATCCGGCTCTTAAAATCTGCCCAGCCCTTGTCATTCCGCTTCTCTAAATTTTGTCATCCTGAGCGCCGCGCGAGGCGGGCCAGCGAGCCAGGCGCAAGTCGAAGGACCCCAAGAATGCTGGGTCATCATTGCAGAGTCAGGCTTTCTCACAAAAGCAGTTTCAAGCTTCAAGTTTTCAATTTTTAAAACTGACTAAGCAGCGCCGCCGGAACGCTTCTTCCCTGCTCTCTTCGCCGCGTGTTCATGGCTGGATTTGGCTTGTACATGGACTTCATTCGCACGCTGCGCCTCTACTGCGCGTTGCGGCGCTTTCTTTCTGCCTTCCATGCTGGCGAGGCTTTGCTTGAGGGCATCCATTAAATCGACTACGGGCGCCATCTTCTTCGGCTTCTCGATCGCGGCCACTTCTTTTCCTTCAAGATGGGCCTTGATGAGTTCTTTGACGTTCTCCTGAAAGGTATCGTGGTATTTTTCAGGTTCCCAATCTGCCGCCAACGCTTCGATCAACTGATGCGCGACTTTGACCTCAGCATCTTTTAATTGCGCGTCCGCCTGACCGAAATTTTCTAACGCACGGACCTCTTCCTTGTAATACATGGTGTGCAGCAGCAGGCCTCCATTATAGGGACGCAGAAATACGGTGTATTCGCGATTGTGCATGGTGATCTTCGCAATGGCCACGTAGCCGCTGTCTTTCAGGGCCTTTTGCAGGAGCGCATACGGACGCCGTCCGGCCTCTTCCGGCATAAGGTAATATGAGGACTCGAAATAAATCGGATCGATCTCCTCGGCTTTCACGAATTCCAGGATCTCCATCGCTTTGGCGGTCTTCGGCTCAATCTTCTTGAGCTCATCCGGCTCGATTACTACGTATTCGCCTTTGCGGTACTCGTATCCCTTTACGATTTCGTCTCTCTCGACCACCCGCTCATCGTGAGGGCAATAAAGCTGCTGCTTGATTCGCGTCAAATCGTCCCGATGCAGCATATGGAAGCTGACATGGGAGCTGCGCGCGCCGGAAAAGAGCTTTACCGGCATGGAGATTAAACCAAAGGTGAGATACCCTGACCAAACGGAAGCTGGCATGATCTGTCCTTGTTGCGATGTTCGCGATCTCAGTTTTCAGGTACACTCGCACTGCGAGCACCTGGATAACATACACCCAAAATAAGATGCATGCCGCCTAAATCTGTGCTGCAATTGCCTTTAGAGTTACTAAAAGATTAGAGACAGAATGGAAAACCGTCTGTATCCGGGACGCCGATCCCTCCTGCCAACCCTTTTCTGGCAGCTCCTGGCGCTCATTCTCATTGCACTGTTCATCAGCATTCTGCTGCATAACCCTGGACTGCGCTCCCGCGCCCCTTCGGGCGTAATTCTCGCGCTGTCCTTTGCTTTATTTGCTTACCGTGTGAAGGGCGTTTCCTTTTCTGGCGCTTCAGCGGGGGCGTTGTTGTCTCTGGTCCTCTACGTAAGCAGCGGTTTGCCCGGATTTGGGACCCTTCTATGCGTTTTTGCCATCACGTGGATCGCCACAAAATCCGGCGAAGGGCGCAAACGGCAGCTAGGGATCGCGGAGCGAAGCCAGGGACGCACCGCAGCCCAGGTCCTGGCCAATATATGGATCTCCGTAGTTGCGGCTGCGCTTTCCGTAATCTCGCCCTGGGACCATACTCTGCGCATCGCCTCGCTTGCTGCGCTGGCGGAAGCTGCATCCGATACCGCTTCCAGCGAGCTGGGTCAGGCGTTCGGTAAGCGCGCAAGGCTGATCACCAACGGCCGCGCCGTCCCGATTGGGACCGATGGCGGCATCAGCATTATCGGCGTTTTTGCCGGACTGCTTGCCGCGCTGCTGGTGGCTCTGGAGAGTCATTGGAGCGGACAAGCGGAGATGCGCGCCGCTAGAGTAATTGTCATCTCCGGATTTTTGGGCATGATCTTCGACAGCTTCCTCGGCGCACTGCTGGAGCGTAAAGGATGGCTTACCAATAACGGCGTAAACCTCGCCTCGACTTGCTTCTCGGCGTCACTTGCTATCTTACTGACCTGTATCTAATTTGGCACATTCAGTGGATATTCCAGGGACAGCAGAAACGAATAACCCAAGCTGCGCATCCTAATTACTAAAGTGAGTTTGGGCCGGGCTCTGGGGAGCGACTTTTCCCCTGCTTTCCTGTCTAATCTCCCCAGGACCTATGAAATTACGCAGTTTAATCGTAGCTTGTGCTCTTTCTCTCACCTTGTTTTTGTTTGCCGCACGGCGTCAGAATAGCAATGGGAGCGGAACTCCGGAATTCCGGGGCACGGTGGACCTGACCCATCCAATCAGCCGGCAATCCACAAAAACTACCAGAAGTAACTCCGCCAGAGAAGAATTCAGCCAGCAGTTTGCCACCACCCTTCAGGCCCCTGCTGTCGCAGTAAAAGGCAGTTGGACGGTAGACCAGATTCCCAGCGAACGGCTCATTGCTCCACTCGTCGTGATCGATGTGGCTAGCAAAGCCCGTAGGAATGCCGACTATCAGCTCTCTATGGAAGATGTTGCGGAATGGGAGCGCGAGCACGGCAATGTCCCTGCCGGAGCGATTGTGATTGCCAATACCGGATGGGCGGCCCACTGGAATTCCCAGGCAGAATATCGAAACTCCGATGTTTCCGGAGATATGCATTTCCCCGGCATCAGCTTTGAAGCTGCCCGTTTTCTGGTGGAGGCGCGAAGCATCTTTGGGTTAGGGATCGATACCATGAGCGTGGACTACGGCGCCTCCCGCAATCATCCTGTGCGACGCTATACGGCCGCTCACGCGATTTACCATTTGGAGAACGTCAGCAATCTTGATCTGACGCCGAAGTCGGGAGCCATCGTCATTGCCTCGCCGGAAAAACTCCAGAACAGCCCAGAGGCCCCGGTCCGCATTGTCGCCCTGTTACGCTGATACGTGCCGGTCCAGATGCAGCTTCCAGAAAATGTAACCCAGCACCTCGTGCATGGTTAATTGGAATTGCTGGCGGCGCGCTATAACGCGGTACTCCGGCCGAGGCGCTCCAAAGGCAGCAATTCCCTCCCGCGAAAACATGCGCTTAATGCGAAAAATGTGAGATCCATCGCTGACCGCTACACAGGTGTGCAGGCCGTTGGCTTTCATAATATTTCCCACGCGCTCGGCAGATTGGCTGGTGTCCTGGCTTTGGGTCTCCGCAATGATATTTTTTTCGGGAATGCCTCGGGCGACCAGATAATCGCGGCCCACTCCACCCTCACTCAAATCCAGTTCCCCGCCTCTTCCCCCGGTCGTGATTACCAGCGGGGCCACTCCTTTTTGAAAAAGGACGAAAGCATGGTCGAGTCTGGCCCGAAAGACAGGCGAGGGATGTCCCGCATATTCGGCGGCGCCAAAAACCACAATCGCATCCGCCGGACGGGTCTCATCTTTTGAAGATTGCACGGTTACCTGATAGTAGAGAACGGCAATCCACCCCAAGAGAGCAAGAAGAATCCCTGCCAGCAGGGTCTTGAATAGGGGCCGCGGCTTTCTGTATGTACGATCATTCTGCATTGCGCCAGAGAAGTTCGGAAATTTCCTGTACCGAGATTGCGCCTTCACGAAGGACCTGCCAGCCATCGTGTCCGTGGCTGAGGTCGATAATGGTGGTTGGGATGTCGCGGGGCGTAGGCCCACCGTTCACGATCAATGGGATTCTATTTCCCATCTGCTCGCGCAGGCACTCCGCCGTAGTGCATTCATTGGCCCCGGCCAGGCTGGCCGATGTGGCGGTAATCGGAGAACCGGTAGCCCGTATAACCGCTACCGCAACTTCCGAAGCGGGCAGCCGCAGGGCAACATTGCCGGTATTGGCGGTGACCTTCAAAGGAAGCCGGGAGGCGGCCCGCACAATCAGGGTCAACGGACCAGGCCAGTATTTGCGCGCCAGCTCGTAGAACTCATCCGGCAGATCGCGGGCCAATTCCTCCGCCTGGTCGATGCTCTCGATCAGCAGGGACAACGGTTTGTGCCGGGAGCGAGATTTAATGTCATAGATACGTTCCACGGCCTTCAGGTTCAATGGATCGGCGGCCAGACTATAAAAGGTGTCGGTGGGCATACCCACCACCTGACCGCCACGAAGGCGCTCGGCGGCATAGTTCACCAGGTTCGCTTCCGGTTGGTTGCAGTTGATTTTAAGAAGTTCCGGTGCCAATGTTCCCTCTTCTTCAAATAATGGAGACGGAAGATAGAATACAGCATCGTACCTATGCGACACTTGCCATGCAATTGCCAAGGGAAAAAATAGCATGCTCCAGGACCGCCTGCGGCCGGTTACAAGCCGGCAAAATACGATCGTAAAGCAGCTTCGCCGTTCTTTCTCCCAGGGCGAGACCGTGGAGGGCCATTGCGCGATTGAAGGAACACGAATAATTGGAGAGGCCCTTCGCAGCGGCCTCCAGATACGCGCAATATGCTTCAGCACGTCGGGAAAAACAAGGGCTGAGCGAATCCTGAACCAGGTCGGCAAAAAAACCGAAACCCTCCTTCTGCCCGACGAGATATTTAACAGCACAGTAGAAACGGAGCACTCGCAGGGTGTAGCGGCGCTGGTAAAGGTCCCGCAGTTTGGCCCTGAAGAGCTGGTTTCTGCGCCCTCTCCGCTGATCATGGTCTGTGCCGGAATTCAGGACCCGGGAAATTTAGGCACAATCATTCGTTCGGCGGAGGCCTTTGCGACCTCCGGATTGATTCTCACCGAAAAATCGGTATCGCAGTGGAATGCGAAGGTGGTCCGCTCTTCCGCAGGATCGGTCTTCCGTCTTCCGATCGTGCGAATGCGCTCCGAAGAGGTATTGAAATTTCTACAGCAGCATAGCATTCGAAGCGCAGCAGCCGTGGCCCGCAATGGGACGCAAATTCAGGAATTTGATTTTACCGTGCCCGTCGCAGTATTCATCGGCAATGAAGGCGCTGGGGTCCCGCGAGAATTGCTTAATAAAGTTGAGAGCAGGATCTGCATCCCGCAATCGGAGCCGCTGGAATCTTTAAATGCGGGAATCGCAGCTTCCATCATCCTCTATGAGGTAATGCGTCAGCGGCGCCCGCTTTCCCAGCCTCCACAGTGACCGCGACCGAAGTGACCGCGCCGGACGAGGGCCAGCGCCGCTCGCCAGAGCGGAGTTGTATCATGCTTACAGCTTATTGCGGGAGTTTATGGGCCTCTTTTCGTCCCTGCCGAATTCGGAGCAACACGTTGACTTCTCCCAGCCGCTGGCGGAGCGCATGCGTCCCCGCACGCTCGATGAAGTGGTTGGGCAGGAGCATCTGCTCGCGCCCGGCAAACCTCTTCGCCTGCAAATCGAGCGTGACAATCCCGGGTCAATCATCTTCTGGGGACCTCCGGGAGTGGGTAAAACCACGCTGGCGCAGATCATCGCGCGGGTGACTAAAGCGGAATTTCTTACTTTCTCGGCGGTCCTGAGCGGGATAAAAGAAATCAAGCAGGTGATGGCGGACGCGGAAAAAGGCCGCCAATACGGCACCCGGACAATTGTTTTCGTGGACGAGATCCATCGTTTCAACAAGGCCCAGCAGGACGCCTTCCTGCCTCATGTCGAAAAAGGAAATATCCGGCTGATTGGGGCCACCACCGAGAACCCATCCTTCGAGATCATCTCCGCCCTGCTTTCGCGCTGCCGGGTCTACGTCCTTAAACCGCTCAACGAAGAGCAGATTGTTATATTGCTGAACCGTGCTCTGGCCGATCGGGAGCGCGGCCTGGGAGATTTAAAGGTCGCCGCCAGCGGAGAAACTCTCGCCCGCATTGCCGCGTTTGTAAACGGAGACGCCCGCTCCGCTTACAACATTCTTGAAGTCGCCGCCAAGACCGCCCGCGAGCGCGCCGAGACAGCAGGCATTGCAAGCGAGAGCGAGGTTTCGATTACGCCGGAGTTGCTGCTGGACGTGATGCAACGCAAGACGCTGCTTTACGACAAAGCCGGCGAGGAGCATTACAACCTGATCTCGGCGCTGCATAAATCCGTGCGCAACAGCGATGTGGATGCCTCTCTTTACTGGCTGGGCCGAATGCTCGCATCCGGCGAGGACCCTCTCTATGTGACTCGCCGGGTGGTCCGGATGGCGGTGGAGGACATCGGAATGGCCGACCCGCGGGCCCTCGGAATCTGCATCGCCGCGCGGGACGCGTATGAGTTTCTTGGTACTCCGGAGGGCGAGCTGGCGATTGCCCAGGCGGTCGCATATCTTGCGCTGGCGCCAAAATCAAATGCCCTTTACACCGCATTCGGCGCAGTCACCGAGGATGTGGAGCAGACCTCTGCCGATCCCGTTCCCCTGCACCTCCGCAATGCGCCCACCGGATTAATGAAGGCTGTCGGGTATGGCAAGGACTACCAGTACGCGCATGATCTTGAAGAAAAAGTTGCAGACATGCAATGCCTGCCGGATAACCTGAAAAATCGCACGTATTACCAGCCCACCCACGAGGGGCTGGAGCGCGAGATCCATAAGAGGATCGAAGAGATCCGCAGGAAAAAAGCGGAGTTGCGCAAACGGGAAGCCTCTTCCGAGTCGATTCAGAGCTGACGTTTGCGGTGCTCTTTCAGGATGCAAAGGTCCATCACGACCGATATGCCGGCCTCTCGGGCCTTGCGAGCGGCTTGCTCATGTACAACTCCCTCCTGCAGCCAGATGGCAGGCACTCTCAGCCGCATACACTCTTCCACAATCTCGGGAACAAACTCAGGACGGCGAAATACATTTACCAGATCAATCTTTTCCGGGACATCCGAGAGGGTTGAATATGACTTCTGCCCCAGCGCCTTTTCAATCGTCGGATTCACCGGAATGATGCGGTATCCCTTCTGCTGCATGTACGAAGAAACGCCGTAGCTGGGCCGCATAGGATCGTCCGAGAGCCCCACGACGGCAATATTTTTTGCGGTTTGCAGAAGCTGTTTAATTTCATCCATAGAATTGGGCCTCGTCTTTCCGATCATTCGGATCTGCCGGATGGAGACATCCGCGTGGTAAAAAGTTTGTGGGCCATCTTCCGCAAAGTATCCGGGATGTTTTTGCTTTGGGAGAGGATCTTCAAATCCATAATTTGCAGATTTTTTAATAGAGCCAGCGAGACATCGATCGGGGTACGCGGGTTATTGCAAAGGTTTTTCGTCACAACATAATTCTTGGCGAACTTACGATTGCGGGAAATCTCCCGCAAGACGCTTTCCTGAACATTTTTAAGAGAAGAAAAGTTCTCAACTTCCGCCTCGCTCAGTTTCGGCGAAGCCAGGACGGCTAAAGAGACGATGCGAGCGCCGTCGCGAATCAAAATCGAGCGCTCGTCTTTGTTGCCCTTTACCGCAGCCTGCACCCGCTCGCCCACGGTCATGCGCGCCAGCTTCTGCAAGACCGAGATCCGCTCCGGCTGTTGAGGCTCGGCGGCAGCCGTAGCCAATACTGCATCGTTGATTTCGGTGGTAGCTTCGGAATTTCCATCCAGGCCGCCGATCAATGAGAACTTTTTGTTCTGTTCGGCAGCAATTTCCGGGGCATGCTCCACGATCCACTGCTCGGCTTCAGCTTCAACGGGCTGCGCCGGTTGTTGGGCGGGGGCCGTGCCCGGAGCGGCCGCGTTCTGGTTGAGTTCGGCGCGCTCGCTCTCGGTGAGCAGCGGGTTGGACAAGAGCAATTGCCGGATTGACGCAGATTGTCGCGCGCGGCGATTGCGCAGCAATACGTCCAACTGCTCCCGCGAGGCTGTCTTTACAATCGTGCTGAGATCTTCAGCGGAGACGACGGGATTGTCACACAAAGCCGCGAGCAATGTCGGCTGGCAATTGCCGGGAAGAAGAAAATAATTCAAGACTTCACGGGAGGTCTGCGGATTGGACAAAATTTTTCCGAGCGCCGATGCGTCCCACTTCTTCAGCGTATTCTGCGCATCCTGCGAGACACTGGGATGTCCGGAAAGATAAACCAGCACCTCCAGCATTTCACCGGGAGGAAGAGAAAGAGCGCCTTTAGCAGCGGAACGAATCACTGCCAGCGGCACGTCTGACTGGCGCAAGAGCTCCATCATTCCCGCCATGAAAATTATTCACCTCTCCTGATAAGCAGATAGGCACGGATAAAAGGTTGTATGTCGCCGTCCAGCACGCGGTCTACATCTCCTACTTCAACTTTCGTGCGGTGGTCTTTTATCAGGCGATAGGGATGCAGCACATACGAACGGATCTGGGAGCCAAAGTCGATGTCGAGCTTCGAGTCTTCGAGCTTCTTGCTTTCCGCCCGCTTTTTCTCCAGTTCTAATTCGTAGAGTTTGGATCGCAGCATCTTCATGGCCACCTCACGGTTCTTGTGCTGCGAACGCTCGTTCTGGCAGCTGGCGACCGTCCCCGTCGGAATATGGGTAATGCGCACCGCCGAGTCGGTAGTATTCACATGTTGTCCGCCTTTGCCGCCGGAGCGATAGGTATCCACCCGCAGATCTTCCGGCTTGATATCGATCTGGATAGAATCGTCGATCTCGGGCGAGACAAATACGCTGGCAAACGATGTATGCCGCCTCTTGGCCTGGTCGAAGGGCGAGATGCGTACCAAACGATGCACCCCAATCTCGCTGGTTAGCAAACCAAATGCGTTATCGCCATTCACGGTAAAGGTGGCGGATTTGATGCCGGCCTCTTCTCCCGCCTGATAATCATTCAATACCGTCGTGAATCCCTGGCGTTCCGCCCAGCGCAGGTACATGCGCATAAGCATCTCCGCCCAATCCTGCGATTCTGTCCCTCCCGCGCCGGGATGGATGGTAACGATGGCATTGCGGGCGTCGTTTTCGCCGGAGAGCAGCGTCTGGGTCTCCAGTTTTTCGACGACTTCCCGCAGGCCGCTGATTTCCCTTCTCAGGTCTTCTTCGACCGCCTCGCCCTCGCGCCCCAGATCGAAATATGCGTCGATATCGCCAGCGCGGCGGGCCAGCTCGCCTTCAGAGGCGAGCGATGCCTCAATGCGCTTGCGTTCTCGCATGAGCTGTTGGGATTGTTCGGGATTGGCCCAGAGATTTGGGTCCGCGACTTTCTTTTCTATCAGTGCGAGCTGCTCACGTAGCCGGGGAGCGTCAAAGATACTCCCGCAACTCACGGGCCTTATTACGGACCGGGGCATACTCGCGCTCTAATTCTTCTACTAGCATGTCCTATTCCTATCGGTGGTTAGCCAGGGGATTTCCGACTTACCCTCGCCTTATTGGCACTCTCCAGGAGGGCCATGAGAGAAATTATCGCACAGATAAAGGCGAACCAATCACCGTAGCGAGTGTAGAAGGTGGTCCCCTGCTTGAAATCATAGGGCGCTATAAAGGCCGTACGAACATTGCGGGGGGCCCGCCTGACCACCCTTCCATAGGGGTCCACGCTGGCGGTGATTCCGGTGTTGGTAGAGCGCAGCAGCCATCGGCCATTTTCAATAGCGCGCATACGCGCCATGTTGAAGTGCTGTCCGGGGGCGCCGGAGTTGCCGAACCACCCATCATTCGAGATGTTCACCAGAAGCTCTGCGCCATGTTGTGTGAATTGGCGTATCTCGTCGGGAAAGATCGATTCATAGCATATAAACGTGCCGGCATTGTGTGCGCCCAGGGGGAAGACCGTCCGCTCCGACCCTCGGGCAAAATCGCTCACCCCTCGGGTCAGCGTCTCCGCGAATGCAAGCAGCGATTTATAGGGAATAAATTCTCCAAACGGGACCAGATGGATCTTGTCATAGCGCGCCGCCATTTCCCCATCCGGCGCGACCAGGACGGCTGAATTAAAGACTTCGGCATGCTGTTCCGTAGTTCGAGCAGGATTAACCCCCAGGCTGCCTACGATCAGGTAGGAATGCGTAGTCTCAGCCAACGCCATCATCCAATGATGAAATTTAGGATCGACAGAGTAGAAGGGCGCGGGCGATTCTGGCCAAACGATGAGCGGCGCTTCGCCGGAGGCATGTCCGGACAGCCTGCCGGGAGAGGAGCTGAGTTGTACCAGGGTGGCAATCGTCTGGTCATAATACTGGGCGCTCCACTCGTAAGAATCGACGGGAAGATTCTCCTGCAGCAGGAGCGCCAAACGAGCCGGCAACTCAGCCGCAGGTTTCATCAGCACTCCCATTTGCAGAGAAGCGGCAGCGGCAAAGGCGAGGAAGAGCAGTCTTTTTCCTTGAGTGCGGTAATTCAGAATGGCAAAGGCGAAGACGCTATTGACCAGCGCAACCACAAACGAAATGCCATAGACGCCGGTGACCGTCGCAATCCGGGTAAGCGGAATATTGTCAATCTGCGTATATCCCAGGAGGTCCCAGGGAAAGCCGGTGATGCGGGCGCGGGCCAGCTCGATCGCGACCCATAATATTGGAAGAAGAACGAAAAGCTGGTTTCTTTTAAGATGCGGGGAACGCGCCAGTAACCCCACAAGCAGGCCGAAAACCCCATGGTACAAACCCAAATACAGGCAAAACAATATCAGCACGCCAAACGCCACGATGGGAGAGAGGCCGCCGTAGCTATGCATCACGTGATAGACCCAATAGCAGGAGCCCGCGTACCAGATGGTCCCACTCACATAGGCGAGAAGAAAACATCGGGGCAGTGAGTTGCTCTCCGCAACCAGCGCAATCAGCAAAGGGACCAGCGCGATCCAACTCAGGTAATACAGAAAAAGAGTGGGAAATATAAGGATCTGGAGCACGCCAGAAGTTACCGCCAACAGCCATGCCCGGCCTGGTATGGATCTCATCGCCCTGAGTCTAACAGGGCCGGTCAGAATTTTAGATGCTTTGGCCAACGGCATTTTCTGGAAGAATTATTCCGCTACAAGGACCGGGGCCCCCAAATCGACTTGCATGGATGGTAAAGCTATAATTGCTATCCATGTGGAATGCACTGGTCACACATCTGTCCAGCGTTTTGCTGGCGATGGCGGCGGTAGGAGCTGCGGGACTAGCGGTAACGATTCCCGCATGTGCCTTGAAAATTTCCTCTGTTTTGTGGAATGGCAGGGACGACGATTAGCGCCGCCCAATCACTGCTCGGCCAATGATGTGGTTCGTTCCTGATTTTCGCAGTGGCGGTCCAGAGATCCTGCTTTTTCTGCGCTGCAGCTATTTTATGAGGTGTGGGGTAAATTGACGCGTCTTCTTTACAGGACTGATCGACATTGGGTATGGAAGAGCCGATTGCCTGCTCATTTGCAGGTGACCCCGTAAAAATGTCCTCCGGCTCTCAGATAGTGCCGCCATCGAACCGTGTTCGCATCGTAGTCGCGTCCTCGGTGATGCTCACCTTCATCTCTTTCTGGCGCGCGGCCGCAATCGTCCTCAATGATTTAGGCTCCTCGGCTTTTTATGCGGGCGGCATCGCGGAAGAAGCGGTAGGCAAATCCGCCCCCTGGTTCATTTTGGGGGTGATGTGCTTCTCGTTTGCGGTCCGCGCGGTCTACGTCGAGAGCTGTTCGATGTTCGTGCGCGGCGGCGTCTACCGCGTGGTGAAGGAAGCGCTGGGCGGAACATTGGCCAAGCTTAGCGTCTCCGCGCTCATGTTCGACTACATTCTTACCGGCCCCATCTCCGGGGTCTCGGCCGGCCAATACATTGCCGGGCTGGTGAATGGGCTCTTCCTCACCGCCGACCGGCATGGCTGGGTCCCAAGCGCCATGCATGCCATGTTTCACGGCACGCCGCATCTGAACGAGAATTTAGTCTCGGTGCTCCTTGCCATTGCGGTCACCATGTATTTCTGGTGGCAGAACATCAAGGGTATCGAGGAGTCGAGCGACAAGGCTCTGCGCGTGATGCAGATTACGACTGTGATGGTCGTGATCCTTATGGCGTGGTCTCTCATCACTCTCGCCAGGATAGGCGCGCATCTTCCGCCTTGGCCCACTCCATCGAACCTTCACTTTCAGGCCGGCTCGCTGGGATTTCTAAAAAATTCGCGCCTCGCGACCAGCTTTGGTTTCTTTGGCATCCTCATGGCATTCGGCCATTCCGTACTGGCGATGAGCGGCGAGGAGACGCTGGCCCAGGTCAATCGTGAGATTGCGCATCCCAAGCTGAAAAACCTTCAGCGCGCGGCGTTGGTCATCGCAGTCTTCAGTTTTGTCTTTACCGGGCTCTCTTCGCTGTTTGCCGTCATGATCATTCCCGACGATGTCCGGGTGAGGGTCTTTCGGGACAACTTGATCTCCGGCCTGGCCATGTACCTTACCGGGCCGCTGATGTTGCGCCTGATCTTCCGCACCTTTGTGGTGGTGGTGGGATTCCTGATCCTCTCCGGGGCGGTCAACACCTCCATCATCGGCTCGAATGGGGTGCTGAACAGGATTTCCGAGGACGGCGTCCTCACCGATTGGTTTCGCAAGCCGCAGAAGAAATACGGCACCAGCTACCGCATCGTAAATCTCATTGTCGGACTGCAGGTGCTGACCATCATTCTTAGTAGGGGAAACGTGATTGTCCTCGGCGAAGCCTACGCCTTTGGCGTGATCTGGAGCTTCACCTTCAACAGCCTGGCCATGCTGGTGCTGCGCTGGAAGTACCACGGCGAGCGCGGCTGGAAGGTGCCCCCTAATATCCGCATCGGCGGCTTCGAAATTCCGGTCGGGCTGCTCTCCGTCCATCTGGTCCTGTTAAGCACCGCGATCGTGAACCTCTTTACCAAGAGTATTGCCACTATTGCGGGAATAGCCTTTTCCGCGGCATTTTTTGCCATCTTCACCATCTCGGAGAAAATTAACGTCAAAAAGTTCACCCATAACCAGAGCGTAATGCGTGAGCATTTCCAATTGCTCTATCAGGAAGGAGTGGAACGCGAGGCGGTCGGCATTCGTCCCGGCTGCACCCTGGTTACGGTGCGCGATGCCAACACCCTGACCCAGCTCCGGTGGGTGCTTCAGCATACCGATACGACCGAGCAGGACGTCGTTGTACTCGCTGCCCGCCTTACTGGCGCGGGCAGTGGAGAGGTCGATCTTTCTACCGAGCAAATCTTCAGCGACCATGAGCAGGACTTATTTACCAAAGCGGTTTCCATTGCGGAGAGCTTTGGCAAACGCATTTCTTTGCTGGTAGTTCCGGCCCGCGACGTCTTTTCGGCGATCGTGCAGACCGCCAATAATTTGCGGGCAGCGCAGATCGTCTCTGGCCTCTCGACCAAGATGACGGCGCAGGAGCAGGCCTTGCGTTTGGGGCAAGCCTGGGAAGCCATGCCTCCACCAAAACACGAAATCGTTTTTCAGGTAGTCAAACCGGATTTCGAAGTAGAGGCTTTTCGCATTGGGCCTCACACTCCTACGCTCAAACCGGAAGATGTTTTGCTGGTCCATCGGATCTGGCTGGATGTGCAACGTCAGGTCCCGATGGAAGAGCTGCACCACTCCGATATTGTCAGTCTTGCCCTCACCCGTTTGTCCCGCGATTATTTACGGGATAAAGAGGAGATTTTGAAGCTTTTGAAGGGAGGCGACGGACGTATTCCTTCCCTCACCCTTCCCAAGGAGACCTATGGGAGCTCCCGTTCAATGCGCGGGACCACCCTGCCTCCCGAACCAGGCGCTACTCCATCCAGGAAAAATACTGGGCAGAAAGAGCAGCCCCCCTCAAATCCTAGCGCGATTGTCGAGAAACTCCCGCCGGCTGAAGAGCCTGGATCCACTCCAAAATAAACCTACAGTTCGGACCAGCTCTCAATCGTTTTTCAGCGCTCTCTTCCCTTACATCTGCCTTGTCACAATCGCCATCACATGATTAAGTCATGCCCGGCAAAAAGCAGCGGCGAATCATATTGGTACCCGAATCCCAGGCTGAGGGCCGTGTAGCGGAGATTTATAGTGAAATCAAAACCGCTTTGGGAGTCCCTCATGTAAATCTGCTTTTTCAGGCTTATGGGGCCTATCCGAAGTTCCTGGAAATGCAATGGCGGGCGGTGCAGCCGATGGTGAGTACTGCTGAATTCTTTGCTGCAGCGGAACGCCTGCGCGGGGAGGCCTATACCCGGGCGCACAACTATTTCAGTGTTCCCGATTTCTGTGCTGAAGTGAAGGAGAAGCAGTTCAGCCCGGGGGCGCGCCAGGAATTAGCTGAGATCGTCGAGCTGTTTCATTACAACAATCCATTGCTGCTGCTGATTGTTGCCGCCCTGACCCACGCCTTTGACGAAGGACCCGCAGCCCAGAAGCAAAGCTCCGGACCGGCCGATCACCCGGTCTTTGAGCACAAACCGGTTTCGGTGCCAGAGGATACCGGGATTGAACGGGTGAAAAAGGTGTACGACGACATCAAGCGCACTCTGGGCCTATCTTTTATTAATAGCGATTACCGCGCCTTCGGCCGCTTCCCTGACTTCCTTGAAGGATATTGGAATGCGATGAAGCCGGCATTATCTTCTCCCATGTATGAGGAACACAAACACCGGCTGAAGGAGTCCGCGCTGGCGCTCACTGGTGAGCTTCCCGTCACTCCTGAATTGAGCATTGACGAGATGCAGGAGGCGGGCTTCCACACCGAAGAAATCTCGGGGATCGTGCGCATGACGGAGCAATTCTTAGAGCTCATCGCTGGACTGATCCTGAATGTTTGCTTCGCAAAAATTGGACTGGAAGGCGGCACGCGCTTTGAGCGGAAGTCCTCGATCCAGGGCGGGCAGAAATCGCAATCCATTCAGCCGAAGGAAGATGCGCCTTCGGTCAGCGGCCCTCCAGAGCGGGTTGCGTGATTGCTGACGCGGCGGAATCCAGCCGCTTGCGCACGAACTCTAGAACCTCATCGGTCACGTATTGCTGATGCGTGATGTGGAACACTGGCTTGTCATTCAGCAATGCCTGCGGTACTCCTTTCCAATTTGGCGGGAGAGCAGCGCTGTCCCGATGCAGCAGGAGCGCATCCGCGCGATCGAGGAAGAGTCGCGCCGAATCCTTGAAGTCTGCGGTGGCGTGGTCCAGAACCGTCAAGTACAACTCCGGACGAATAAAGCCAATCACGCTGTTGGATTCGATCATCGCATTTTCGCTGCCAGCCAAAAGCTGGCGCACCCTTGGCATGGCCTCCGCCAATCTACCCTGCCGCGTTCGCACCCAGAAGGAGTGTGCCGCACCGGCAATCAGAAAGCGCGAGGTGTCGCTTTCCCCTTTACGGGAGCGTTCTTCGTTTACCGCCCAGCTGTGCTCCTCATCGTCTACCGCACAATCGCATGGGTCGCCATGCGCGGAGCAGATTCCGTGTCCAAACTGGGTAATTTTTATCGCCGTCCAGTTACGCTCAGGCAAGCGCGCGATCAGGCCGGCCGCCACGCTGGTCTTGCCCACATTTCGGGAGTGTCCGCCAATCACAACAATGGCCATACTTATTTCGATTCTCGTTTGGCAAGACGCGCCAGCACCGCCAGTTCTTTTAAATACTCGCGGATAGGACGCGCCGGCGTGCCCCAAAAGACGATTCCCTTCCCGCGAACCACCTTCTTGCTGGGAATGCCCGATTGCGCCCCTAGAATGACGCCTCCCTCGATGGTGACATGATCGGCAATCCCCACCTGTCCGCCTACAATCGCCCCTGTGCCGATGACCGAACTGCCGGAAATTCCGGTTTGCGCGGCGATCACCACGTTCTCCCCGATCTCCACATTGTGGCCTACATGCACCAGGTTATCCAGCTTTGCCCCGCGGCGAATCACTGTCTGGTCGAGGGCGCCTCGGTCTACCGTGCAATTGGCCCCAATCTCTACATTGTCTTCGATTCGCAAGATCCCAATTTGCGGAAACTGCTGATAGCTCCCGGTTTTGTTGTCACGGACATATCCGAAACCAGCGCTGCCCAGCACCGTGCCGGACTGTATTACCACTCGGTCCCCCAAGTGGCATCCGGAATGGATAGTCACGTTGTGGCCGATCCTGCAATCCCTCCCAATCACCGCTCCCGCTTCGATTACAGTATTCGCCCCGACGATGCTCCCTTCGCCTAAAACAGCGTGCTTTCCTATAACACTGCAGGCCCCGATTCCGATGTTCCCACCCAGTTTTGCGGAGGCTTCGACTATCGCCGAGCGATGTACGCCAGCGGTCCGCTGCTGGTCGTGCAAAAGCCGCGATGCCTGAGCAAAAGCCAGTTTAGGCTGCTTGCAGATCAATAGAGGTTTGGCTGCGGGGTTTTGGCCGGCAAACTCTCCGGTCAGGACGGCGCTGGCCTTCGATGCCAGCGCCTGGGCTAGAGCTTGGGGAGAATCGGCGAAGACCAGCGTCCCTTTTTCAGCCGACGCGATGCTGCCTATGTTGCTGACAATAACCCCAGCATCTCCTATCAGCTGCGCTTCCAGCGCGGCAGCGATCGCCTGTAATGAGCTTTCGGGCATGATGACCTAATATATCGAAGGCTCTCCCGCAGGCCTGGTTTTCCAGCGGCGATGCATCCACAGCCACTGATCGGGATAATGCCTGGCATAGTATTCAAAGACTTTGGTAAATGCAGCCGTATTGCTCACAGCATCCGCTTCATCGTTGCCAGTGCGCGACAAGGTGATCTCAGGATCGAAGCGGATCCGGTATCTTCTGGTGTCGCTGTCCCAAAATGTAAATGCCGGCACGACTGCGGCCCCGGTTTTCAACGCAACGCGGGCCACTCCGCTGGCAGTGCAAGCCGGCTTTCCAAAATAATCCACGAACACTCCCTGTGGAGGCGTCATATTGGTGTCCATCAGGATGCCGACGGTCTCCGCGGCCCTCATAGCTGCGAGCAACCCGCGAGCAAACTCCTGCTTATCCAGCGTCCGATTGCCGTAAAGGGTGCGATATTGCTTTACCAAGTCGTTCAAATAGGGGTTATCAAGGTCGCGCACCACAATCTTGATGGGATTTCCATATACCGAATGAGCAAAGGAGCCGACCTCCCATCCGCCAAAATGTCCGGTCAGCAGCAACACGCCCCGCTTCCGCCTGCGCGCCGCCTCGAAGTTCTCAAAGCCATCATAAACTGCGATCTTATGGACATTTTCCCGGGTATAGCTGGGAAAACGGCAGAATTCCGCCAACTGACGCCCCAAACCGATGTAGGCGCCGCGCAAAATCCGCCTGCGCTGGACCGCGGTACGCTCCGGGAAGGCAATGGCAAGGTTGCGCATGCCGACGCGACGCAGTTTGGGAACGATCATGTAGGCGAATAGTCCAATTCCGCTCCCGATAGTGTGGCTCAGGACGCGTGGCAAAGCCCCAAGCAGGCGGACCAGAAGCCACACCACCCTGTATTCCAGACGTTCGCGCATTCGAAGGGTGACGGTACACTACCCAAAATTCCGTGTCAAACCTGGGAAGCGTGCGCGAAACGCGTTACTCGATGAATTTGGATCAGCTTGAGCGCGGCGATAAAGACTTCAATCTGCGATCAAGATAGTCGCGCTCGACGCTGTTGCTTACTAGGGCAAGAGCGCGGCGATAGGCTTCAATAGACTCTTCGCTGCGCTCCAGCCGCCGCAGTATGTCTGCGCGAGCGGCATGAAAAAGGTAGTATTCATCCAGTTCGCCCGAGGATCCGGCCCGATCGACCAAGGCCAGTCCGGCTTCAAGTCCCTCACACATAGCGACAGCAACCGCATGATTAAGGGCGATTACCGGAGACGGAGCAAGCCGCGCAAGCTCCTGGTAAAGCGCTGAGATCTCCCCCCAATCCGTCTCTCCAGCAGTTCTGGCCTGGGCATGGACTGCTGCAATAGCCGCCTGCAATTGATATGGTCCAATTGAGCGCAGGCGCAAGGCGCTCTCGAGCAGATCCAGGCCTTCTTCAATCTGTGTGTGGTCCCACCGAGCGCGGTCCTGCTCCTCCAACGGCACCAGTGCCCCGTGGCTGTCAATGCGCGTATTGCGGCGCGAGCCATGAAGCAGCATCAGCGCAACAAGTCCAAGGCTCTCCGGTTCCTGAGGCAAGAGTTCGCAAAGGGTCCGGCCCAGACGGACCGCTTCAGAGCAAAGCTCTTTGCGAATAAGGTGGTCGCCTGTCGTCGCGGTGTGTCCCTCGTTGAATATTAGATAGATCACGGCGCGCACCGGCGACAAGCGCTCCGGCAGAAGATGTTGAGGCGGTACCTCGTACGGAATACGCGCGTCATGAATCTTGCGCTTCGCCCTTACCAGCCTCTGCGCCAGCGTAGGCTCAGGCAGCAGAAAGGCGCGGGCAATCTCGGTGGTAGTCAGGCCGCCGAGTGTGCGCAGAGTAAGAGCGACTTGCGCCTCCTGATTCAGGGCGGGATGGCAGCAGGTAAAGATAAGGCGCAAGCGATCATCGGGAAAGCTCTTAAGCATGGCATCATCGGGAAACTCATCATGCTGGCGGCGGGAATTCACAGTTTCATACAACAGCGGATCCTGCTTTTCACGCCGGGTGCGCTCGCGACGCATGTGGTCAATCAGCTTGCGATGGGCGGCCGCGGTAATCCATGCTGCCGGATTATCCGGAACCCCGCGCCTTGACCAGTGGAGAAGGGCCGAAGCGAAGGCCTCCTGCATGGCCTCCTCCGCCAGATCGAAGGAGCCGAAGAGCCGGATCAGGGTAGCGATGATCCGGCCCGACTGCTGCCGAAAGACTGCTTCGGCTACGGTTTTCGCATCAGCCATTCAGGCCACCTGCGCTTCATTATTTTACGAGCGCTTCAGTTTTTCAAATGGTAGTGCATCGAAGAACAGCTCGATAGACTTGATCTGCTCATCTTCAAAGGTCATCAGTTCCGCAGTCCGGCATACGCCAATCGGCTCCTGGCAGACGAAATCATAAGTGAAGATCGCCTGGTTTTCCGACGCGAACTTCGATCGGACTTTTAAATCCTTCAGCATCGGAAGAATCATTTCGCACGAGCTGAGAAAACTTTCACTTCCGCTCAGCTCGGTCATCGGGCCCTTAAACTGGACTTTGGGGTGGATATGCGCCGCGATTCGCTTGAGATCTTTGTCTTTCCACGCGGCCAGATATGCTTCGCCCTTTGTTAATAGACTTGTGCTCATTTCCAGATTTCCTCTCTTTTCGACCCTACCTGTTTTGAAGGACATGGGTCGTACGTTTTCCTGCTTCCATGTATCTGCTGCCGAACCGTCCTCTCCCTGCAATCTCCATCGAGGATTTAGCAAATGCAGTTGGGATTCAGCTACAGGTTTCGGATCAACCCTTCAGGGCGCTGGCGTACTGTCGATCCTGAGCGGTGGTTCGCATTGGCAGTTCCCGTAGAGGACGAATTTCGATGCAGCCTTCGCCGCCTCCGCAACCGACCGGTATCTGGCTTGCCCAATGGATGGCCTCATCCAGGTCCTTGCAGTCCAGAATGTAATATCCGCCCAGTTGCTCCTTGGTTTCGGCAAAGGGGCCATCGATGGTCAGCGTCTTCCCATTCTGCTTGCGGATGGTGGTAGCGGTGCTGGTAGGCTCCAGCGGCTCGGCGCCCTTGAATATGCCTAGCTTGGCAGTCGCGTCCATGACTGCCCGATGGCCGTCCTTGACCTTCTCCATCTCCTGTGGCGACATCTTCGCGCTTGCGTCTTCCTTGGTGTAGATCAGCAACATATAACGCATAATGGATCTCCTTGGTGTAATTTGCCTGAAATGTCAGACGCCAGTACGACGTATGAGCAATTAAAAATCGACACCTTCCATGATAAAAATTTTTCTCCCTTTTCGGGCAAATTTTCGGGTAGGAAGTGACTGACGAAAAGCTCCGGGAAAATTGGAAGATTTTAAGGAATGGAGGATGAATTACGTGCAGAAGGTCGTTAGCCAGTGAAGAGGGCTAAGCCCTTATTCCCTGAGTAGTTTACCGGTAATCCTGAAGGATTTTAGATGTCAGTTTGGTGAGCCCGGATGGATTCGAACCATCGACCCACGCCTTAAAAGGGCGTTGCTCTACCAACTGAGCTACGGGCCCATCCCAGCTTTAAATCTATCATATTGACTTATTGGAGGATGGACCGCCCTGTTCCCCTTGCGATTCCGGTAATGGCATCAGTTTACCACCCGGCGCACGAACCCTTTTACGCCGATAAAACTCATTACGCCCAACGCCACCAGCAATGCGGCAAAAATCAGCGGAATGGGCATGTGCGGTACCTGCGGCGTGAGCGCAGTCCGCAGCCCTTCACTCATATAAACGAGCGGGTTGACCAGGACGATGACTTGCAGCCACTGCACCTTGGCCAGCACCGCCCAGGGATAATACACGCATCCCAGAAAAGTGACCGGGACAACGATTACGCCGAATACCAGCCCAATCTGCTGCGGCTTTACCAGCGTGCCGATGCTCAGGCCCACGGCCCCCGAGGCCAGACAAGCCAATAAGACCACCGCAATCAGCAGCGGCCAGCTGGATATATGAACATGCACCGGCGTGACTGGAATGAAATAAACCAGCGGGAAGATCACCAGTGCCGCCAGAATGCTTTGCAGGGCGCTGAAGACAATCTTCTCGATCGCCACCATTTCCACAGGCAATGGCGCCATCACCCGATCGTGAATTTCTCGGGTCGCCCCGATCTCGATCGAGAGTGGCAGGGCAACCGCCATGATTCCCTGAAAGAATATTCCCACCGCCATCAGGCCGGGCAAGAGCACGGTGCCGAAGCTCATGTTCTGGGCGCCCCCAATTCCTTGCCCGATTTTCGGGAAAAGATAAGTAAATACAAAGACAAAGAGCAACGGGTTCATCACTGTCCGGACCAGGAAGGCGACAAACTCCCGCCGCAGCACTCGGAAGTCGCGCAGCAATAGGCCGGTAAACATCTGGCTGTAGGGCAACCGTTCGCTTGCAGGATGGTTATTCACGTAGCTCCCTTCCCGTCAATGCGATGAAGACCGTTTCCAGGCTCGGCTCAATTACCGAAACGTCACGCAAATGATGACCAGCGGAGGCCTCGACGATGAGCGGAAGCAATCCATCTCTTCCATCCGCGCGGAGGCGCAGCCCTGCCGCCGTGGGCTCCACTGCGGCAATTCCCGGCAACGTGCGCAATCTGTCCACCACTTCCGCCGGCGAGTCCTTGAGGCGCAGATCGAAAATGGTTTGTGCTCCTACGCTGCTCTTCAGGTTTTGCGGACTGTCGCATACCAGGATCTTGCCATGGTCGATGATAGCGAGACGCTCGCAGAGCAGGTCGGCCTCATCCATGTTGTGGGTGGTCAGCACGATAGTAATGCCGCTCTTGCGCAGCTCGCGGATGATGTCCCACAGGGCCAGCCGGGTCTGCGGATCAAGGCTGGCGGTCGGCTCGTCCAGGAAGAGGACATCGGGACGGTGCGAAACCGCGCGCGCAATCTCCAATCGCTGCGCCAGTCCTCCGGAAAGGTCGCCGGGAAAGGACTTTACCCGCTCGGCAAGCTTGAATTGTTCCAGCAATTCCTGCGAGCGCTGCTTGGCGGCAGCGTGGTTAAAGCCGTAATAGCGGCAATGGAAGTAGAGGTTCTCCCAGACGTTGCAGGAGCGGTCGAGGGTGCGGTATTGCGGCACTACTCCCATATAACGCCGGGCCCGCGCCGGCTCCTTCACCGCATCGATGCCGCCGATGAACACCTGGCCCGCCGTGGGCAGGGCGCGGGTGGTGCACAGGCTGATGGTGGTAGTCTTGCCGGCGCCATTCGGACCGAGAAGGCCAAACATCTCCCCGCGATTGACCGTGAGATCGATGTTATCGATGGCGACGACCTTCTGCCTTCCGTCATAAACCTTTCGCACCGCGCGGAGCTCGACCATGGATTGCATGAAGTGCCTATTGTAACTTCTCCACCCAGCTTGAGTAAGTTGCTGCTTGAAATCATGAACTGCGCAAGAGACTACCCTGTTTGACTGCCCTTTTGCTTAACCCCTATGATGAGGAATTGTCGATATTGACGATTGAAGATGCGTCTGGGCTGCAAGCGGCAGTCAGCGCCAAACCCTGAGAAGTTGCGAATGCAAACGGCCAAGAAGTTCTATATTACGACCCCGATCTACTATGTGAATGCGCGGCCGCACGTCGGTCATGCGTATACGACGATTGCGTGCGATGCTGTGGCGCGCCATCAGCGCATGTTGGGCGCCGACACCTTTTTCCTGACCGGAACGGACGAGCACGGGCAAAAAATCGAGCGCTCCGCGGCTGCCGCGGGCAAAACCCCGCAAGAGCTTACCAACGAAATTGCCGGCGAATATCGCGCTCTATGGGAGCGGCTCGGCATTACCTACGACAAGTTCATCCGCACTACCGATCCGGAGCACAAGCGCGGAGTCCAGGAGCTGTTCCGCCGCATCCAGAAGAACGGCTACATTTATAAAGGGCAGTATTCGGGGCAATACTGCGTTTATGACGAGCTTTATGTCGATGCTGCCGGTCCCGGGTCCCCCTGCCCGGTATGCTCGCGTCCAACCGAGACTGTCCAGGAGGAGAACTACTTCTTCAAGCTCTCGGCCTTTGCAGACAGATTGCTGAAGCTGTATGAACAGGACCCCGAGTTCATCCAGCCGGAGGCACGCCGCAATGAGGTCGCTGCGTTTGTGCGCGGCGGATTGCGCGATCTTTCGATCAGCCGCAACACCTTCAAGTGGGGCGTCCCCGTACCCGACGATCCCAGCCATGTGGTTTACGTCTGGCTGGATGCGCTCTCCAACTACTGCACCGCCATTGGCTTCGGATCGCCCGAGAAAAAAGACCAGCAGCAGTTCGAGAAGTATTGGCCGGCGGACGTGCACATGATCGGCAAAGAGATCGTCCGCTTCCACTGCGTCTACTGGCCTGCCTTCCTGATGGCCGCCGAGCTGCCATTGCCCAGGAGCATCGTCGCCCATGGATGGCTGCTCTTCGAAGAGAGCAAGATGTCGAAGTCGCGCGGCAATATTGTCCGCGCCGAGACTGTGGTGGACGTCCTCGGGCGCGACGCCCTGCGATATTTCCTGCTGCGGGAGATTGTCTTCGGGCAGGACGGCAGCTTTTCCTTCGATGCCCTGGTGCAACGCTACAATGCCGATCTGGCGAACGATCTGGGCAATCTTTCCAGCCGTACGCTTTCCATGATCACCCGCTACTTCCGCGGGGAGGTCCCATACCCTTCGCCCAAGGCGGCCCACCTTAAAGTGGACGATGCGATCGCCAATCTCGGGGCAGAGGTAATCCAGGACTATAACAAGCTGTTTGAGAGTTATCAGTTCTCGCGCGCCCTTGAGACGGCATGGTCTTTAATCGGGGCGGTGAACAAGTACATCGTCGATACCGAGCCCTGGGCCCTGGCGGAGAAGGAAGTGAATATCGAAGAGAGCCGCGCCCGGCTGGCCACCGTCCTCTATACCTGCGCCGAGGCCCTGCGGGTGGTCACAGCGTTGGTGCATCCCGTAATTCCCGACTCCACGGCGCGAATCTGGTCCCAATTAGGTCTGGGAGACCTTACCAAGTTCCCGCTGGCAGAGCTGAAATGGGGACAGCTCCACCTGGGCACAAAACTAGGAAAAGTAGAGCCGGTATTCCCCCGCGCCGAAAAGAATGCAGTAGAAAGAATGCAGCAACTGGAACAGCAGCGGAACCCAGCCGCCAGCCTGCCTGCCGGTAAGGGCGCGGCAGCGGGACAACCAGCTTCGCAGTCCGCTGGCGAGACCAGGGCCTCCGTCCTGAAGGTCCCCGCCGGCGCCTCTCCTGCGGGACAGCAGATTGCAACCCAGGCGCCGAGCAGCGCAATCACGACCGACGGCAAAATAACCATCGACGACTTTGCCAAAGTCGAGCTTCGAGTTGGCCAGGTAAAAGCGGCTGAACGAGTGAAAGGCGCCGACAAGCTGCTGCGCCTCGAAGTGGATATAGGTACCGAAGTCCGCCAGATCGTCGCCGGCATTGCCAAGGCCTACGCGCCTGAGAGCCTGATTGGAAGAAAGGTCGTGATCGTGGCCAATCTGGCTCCGCGTAAATTGCGCGGACTCGAATCCAATGGGATGATTGTTGCCGCTTCGCTCGGAGAAGAAGGAACTCCGGTGCTGGCGAGCTTCCTCGAAGATGTTCCGGTAGGCGCGAGACTCAAATAGGACACAACGCTGTTTTCATTCCCGATAGGGTCCACTTCTTTGTTCATCGACTCGCACGCACATCTTGAGATGGAGCAATTCGCGGCTGACAGGCCGCAGGTCCTGGAGCGCGCGCGAGCGGCGGGAATCGAGACTATCCTTGCTATCGGCAGCGGCACCGGACCGGGATCTCTGGATTGCGCTGTCCGCATCGCGGAGCAGTATGACTGGATCTACGCCACGATCGGCATCCATCCTCATGAGGCCCAGCTGGCTGCGGAGGACGATTTCACCGAGCTTCGGGAGCTGGCGAAGCTGCCCCGGGTGATCGCATGGGGCGAAATCGGGGTCGATTATTACTACGACCACTCTCCGCGCAAGGTGCAGCGGGAGGTATTCGTCAGGCAAATGCATCTGGCGCAGGAAGCTGCCCTGCCGATCATCATCCATTGCCGCCCTTCCGAAGGCAGCGAAAATGCCTGGGACGACTGCCTCGCGCTGATCGAGACCCACTGGTCCCCCACCCGGTTGGGAGGCATACTCCACTGCTTCACCGGACAAAGAGATCATGCGGAGCGGGCGCTGCGTATGGGATTTCTGGTCTCCTTTTCCGGCAATGTGACCTTTGCCAAAGCGGAAAACATCCGCCAGATTGCAAAAGAGCTGCCACTCGATAGAATACTGATTGAGACCGATTCCCCGTTCCTTGCTCCGGTCCCCCATCGGGGCAAGCGGAATGAGCCGGCCTTTGTAGTCAAAGTGGCGGAAAAGATCGCGGAGTTGCGCGGCCTTTCCGCCGAGGAAGTCGGAGCGCAGACCGCGCAGAATTTCTATCGCTTTTTCAAGCTGGCAGCGCAGCCTGGCGCTGGCGGCAAAAACGATACACGTTGCAGGGACAAATCAGGTAATCTAGAGTGAAGTTCAGATAACCCAATGGCCGGCGATAATTCCTTTGACATCATCAGCAAAGTAGATATGCAGGAAGTTTCCAATGCTATTCAACAGGCATTGAAAGAGATCCATACGCGCTTCGACCTCAAAGACTCGAAATCCGACATCCAGATCGAGGGCAAGGACGCCATCCAGGTCACCTCACTGGACGATTACAAATTAAAAGCGGTGAACGAGGTATTGCAGCAGAAGCTGGTGAAACGCCACGTCCCGCTCAAGGCCTTGAGCTATGGCTCGGTGGAAGCTGCGACCGGAGCGACCGTACGGCAGAAGATCTCGATGCAACAGGGCATTCCGGCGGAAAAAGCGAAAGAGATCGTCAAAGCGATTAAAGATTCGAAGAAGAAGGTGCAGGCCTCGATCCAGGGCGATACGGTGCGGGTAAGCGGCAAAGACCGCGATAGCCTGCAGGAGATCATCGCGCTGCTTAAATCTAAAGATTTTGGCATTGATATGCAGTTCACCAATTACAGGTCCAATTAGTGACGACTTCCGCTATTGCCGCCAATACGATCGGCTCTCCAAGTTTTGGGGCCAAGGAGGTCTTTGACCTTCTGCGCGACAATCTGGTCGCCATCGAGCGCGAATTTGAGCGCGATGCGGTCTCCGATGTCAGGGTAATCACGGAAATCGGTGAATACCTGCGCGAAGGCGGAGGCAAGCGCATTCGTCCCGCGCTGCTGCTGCTCGCCTCCAAGCTGTTTGACTATCAGGGGCAGGGCGCCATCCGCTTGGGCGCAGTGGTAGAGATCATCCACACCGCGACGCTGGTCCACGACGATATTATCGATGAGGCCCAGACCCGCCGTGGCCGTCCCGCAGCCAACACCCAATGGGGAAATTCCAAGTGCGTGCTCGCCGGAGATTGGCTCTATATGCAGTCGTTCAAGATTGCATTGGAAGAGCGGAATTTCAAGGTCCTCGACCTCCTCATCGGCCTGACGCAGCAGATGGTGGAAGGCGAGCTGCTGCAAATGGAGAAGCTGGGAAAATGCATCACCGAAGCCGAGCATCTCGATCTTATCTTCCGCAAGACCGCTTGCCTGTTCTCTGTGTCGATGCGCCTGGGTGCGGTCATCGGTGGCGCTTCAGAAGAACAGGAGCGCCTGCTCGGTGAGTATGGGCGCAACCTGGGGATGGCATTCCAGATCGTAGACGATGTCCTCGACCTCACCGCCTCCGAGGAGGTGCTGGGCAAGCCCGTTGCCAGCGACCTCCGCGAAGGGAAAGCGACCATGGCGATCCTCCATGCCCTCGAACGCTGCAATACAAAAGAGCGCGCCTCGGTCGAATCGGTGCTGCAAAAAAGGGCCTTTGAGGATGTTCATCCCGCCGACATTCTCTCCATCCTCACCCGCTATGGCTCCATCGACTATGCCACCGAAGCCGCCAATGACTATGCGATCGCGGCCAAAAATGCGCTTGGCGGCTTTCCTGAATCTGAAATCAAGCGGGCCCTGTTGTGGATTCCCGACTTTGTGGTAGAGCGGGAGAAATAGGGCCGGATGGCTGCCGCAGCCGAGGTTGAAATCAAGTTTCACATTCAGGACCTTGAACTGCTCTCGCAAAAGCTGCGCGCCATCGGATTTCATCTGGTAACTCCACGCACCCATGAGATGAACACGCTCTATGACACGCCCAACCGCAGGCTGCGCCTGGGCGGCGAATTGCTTCGCATCCGCAAATATGGAGATGTGTGGAAGGTCACGCATAAGGCAAAGAGCGGCGTAGGCAAACATAAGACCCGCACCGAAACCGAAACGCGGATCGAAGATGGCGAGGCGCTGGCCTCTATTTTCGGAAAATTAGGCTTGCAGCCCTGCTTTCGATATGAGAAATTCCGAACTGAGTGGAGCGACGGAGATGGACATGTTGTCCTCGATGAGACCCCCATTGGCCACATCGCGGAGATCGAAGGCCAGCCCGAGTGGATCGATACCACCGCAGTCAAGCTGGGAATCAGCGAGTCTGACTACATCACCATGAGCTATGCCCAGATGTTCTTTGATTGGAAGAAGCGCACCGGAAGCTCCGCCCACGAGATGACCTGGCAGGCGATTGGAACTCCGGTCCCAATCCACACGTAAGAACGCTCCATATGAAAGAGATCGCTGCTCAGACGCTCGGCGGCCCCAGGATCCTCCCCGGAACCCGTTCCGAAGGCGCTGGGCCAAAGCTCAATCTTCCTGTCCTCATTGGATTGTGCAGCTTTAAGCTGCTGCTCCATCTTTTTACAAACGGCAGGTACGGATATTTTCGCGATGAGCTTTATTACCTGATCTGCGGCCGCCACCTCGCCTGGGGATATGTGGATCAAGCTCCATTGATCGCACTGATTGCCCGGATTGAACTTTTATTTGGCAGTTCCCTGCACGTCGTCAGGTTTCTACCTGCGGTTGCCGGCGCCGCACTCATAGCGCTGACTATTTTGATAGTCCATGAACTGGGCGGCGGAACTTTCGCCCAGGCGCTGGCCGGCTTATGCGTCCTTATCGCCCCAATTTACCTGGTATTCTGCGACTTCCTCTCCATGAACGTCTTTGAGCCGCTCTTCTGGATGGGCTGCATCTATCTGCTGCTCCGGATTATCAGGACACACAATTCGCGCCTGTGGCTATGGTTTGGAGTACTCGCGGGACTTGGGATCGAAAACAAGCATTCCGCCGTTTTCTTTGGTGCAGCCGTGATGATTGGCCTGCTGCTCACAAAAGAACGAAAGCATTTTCTTAATCCATGGCTGTGGGCCGGCCTGCTGCTCGCATTCCTGATCGCGCTGCCAAATTTGCTGTGGCAAATTCACCATCACTTCCCTACCTATGAGTTGCTGCAGAACATCAAGCAGAGCGATAAAAACGTCGTCCTTGGTCCCGTCGCCTATCTCTTCCAACAGATTCTGCTGCTGAATCTATTGGCATTTGTGGTCTGGGGAGCTGGGTTGGGATATTTCTTCTTCCATCCCAAGGGCTCCAGATACCGCGCTGTTGGCGTAGCTTATCTTGCGCTGTTTGCTATTTTCGTGCTGATGAAAGGCAAGAACTATTATCTGGCGTCTACATATGCCTATCTGATCGCGGGAGGAGCGGTCCTGTGGGAAGAATGGATTGCGCGCCTCGGCAATCTGCCCCTTCGCAGGACGGCGCAGGCAGCGGCGTTTTCTTTGCTCGCAGTTTCTGGAGTGGTCTTTGCCCCGCTCGTCTTGCCGGTCTTTTCTCCGCAACACCTGATCCAATATGAGCACACAATACATTTCGAGCCTCCTAAAAGCGAGACCCATCATATTGGAGCATTGCCGCAATACTTCGGGGACCAGTTTGGCTGGGAAGAGATGACCGCCACCGTCGCCAGAATTTACCAATCGTTGCCGCCGGAAGAGCGCAAGATTACCGGCATCTTCGCAAATAATTATGGTGAGGCATCGGCGCTGAACTTCTTCGGTCCTCGCTATGGTTTACCGCCGGCCATCAGCGGGCATCAAAATTATTTTTTCTGGGGACCGCAGGGATTTACCGGAGAGGAGCTGATCGTGCTACAGGACAGCCGCCGTAGCCTGGAAGAAAAATGTAATTCCGTTGAGCAAGCGGCTGTGCTGTATCACCCCTTTGCCATGGCCGAGGAAAACGGCCCGGTTTATATCTGCCGTGGGTTGAAGTGGAATTTGCAAGCCATCTGGCCCAAGCTTAAAAAATGGCATTAAAAGAAATCCCTGCAATATGGAGATCATTTTTTTATTGCGCCGGCCGCGCCAACCCTGTTTACTAAAATATAAATTCAGCTACAAACCTGTTCAGCTGCTCTGCATCCTAAAATCAGATGCCGTACACCGATCCAGTCCGGAAGCCTATTGCCCCAGAGCACTATGAAGTCATCATTATTGGTGGCGGTATCAATGGAGTGGCAATTGCGCGGGAGTGCGCCCTCGCCGGCAAACGCACCCTTCTGCTGGAGCAGCATGATTTCGCCGCCGGCACCACCAGCCGCGCGACCCGCATTATTCATGGCGGCCTGCGCTATCTGGAGCACGGCGAGTTAGGGCTGGTTCGGGAGTCCTTGCTGGAGCGCGAGCGGTTGTTGAAGGAACGTCCTCATCTGGTTCATCCCAAAGAGTTTGTCCTTGCCCTTCCGAAGGGCTATGGCCGCCGCAGCGCGCTCGCAATCCGTTTTGGGCTGTGGCTTTATACCAGCTATGCGCATAGTCGCAGCCACCGCCGGGCGGCGCGCTCCTCGTCCGATGTGACCGCGCTTGAGGCTTCCCTGGACCAGGGACTCGATCTGAACATCTTCTCGTACGAAGATGCCCAATGCGAGTTTCCCGAACGGCTTACCGCGGAATGGCTGATGGAGGCGATGCAAGCCGGGGCGGTGGCCCGCAATTACAGCAAGGTGCTGGAGATTATGGTGCTGGAGGGCAAGGCGCACGGGGTGGTGGCGCGCGACCTGCTCACCGGCGAGGAAGCTGCGATCACCTCCGACTGGGTGATTAACGCCAGCGGTCCCTGGGCGGACGAGGTGCTGCGCGCATCCTCCATCCATGAGAAGCGATTGATCGGCGGAGTTCGCGGCTCGCACATCATTCTACCCACCTTCCCCGGAGCGCCACACAGTGCGCTTTATTCCCAGGGCATCGATGGACGCCCCATCTTCCTTATCCCATGGGCTGGACAATTGCTGCTGGGCACTACCGAGGTTGCGCAGGACGAGACTCCCGGAGATACCACTCCCAGCCGCGCCGAGATCCAGTATCTTTTTCTTTCCCTGCGCCGCCTCTTCCCCAACGGCGGATTGCGTTGGTCCGACCTGCAATATGCCTACGCGGGTGTGCGTCCACTTCCCTACCAGGAGCCGAAGCCGGGGAAGTTCAATCTGGGCTCCATCAGCCGCCGGCACAAGCTGCATGACCATCTGGAAGACGGTATCGCTGGGCTGATTACGCTGGTAGGCGGCAAGCTGACCACCGCCACCAAAGTGGGACGCGAATGCGCTCGGGCCATTGGAGCACGAGTCACCGATCCTGCCAGCACACTGGTCGCGTTGGGCGAGGCCAATGGATTTGAGAGCACTCTTGTGGAATGGTCGCGCATGGCCTCGCAACTCGCCCACATCTCTCCGGCTAGCGCGGCGGCGATCGCCGAGTGGCACGGACGCTATGCGCTTGGAATCGCGCAACTGGCCGCGGCTAATTCTGTCCTTCGCCCTACCCTATGTCCGCACACTCCGCACATCGTGGCCGAAGCGGTCGAGGCGGTGCGCTACGAATGCGCCCTCTCTCTGGCTGACATCCTGCTGCGCCGGGTGCCGGTCGCACTGGGGGCCTGCTGGAGCGAAGAATGCACACGCACTGCCGCCCATCGCATCGGCGCTGCGCTCGGCTGGCCCGAGGTCCGCGTAAGTATGGAGATCGAGGACTTCGAGGCCGAACGCGGCCGCTTCCTGTGCCGCATCCCGGATCGGGAGCCGTCCGGCAAGCAAGAACCCCTAATGCTCGAACGCACCGTGTAAGTGAATTTTTAAGGAAGCTTCTAATAATCGTGCAGAGGTCTGAGCGGCGCAACTGGTCTCTTAACGGAACTGCGCCGATGTGCGGGAGCTAAAACGGTTAAAGGGATGCTGTAATCACGGGATACTGTAATCAGCATCCCTTATTGGTTCAGAGTATCCAGAGGCAATTTCGGTCTTAGCTTTTCAGCGCTGGGCGCTTATGATGCGCTTGCCCGTCGTGCCAGGGGCTGTTGCAACCCTTCCGTCTGCGCACCGGCAAAGTACTTCTTAAACGAGCGGTACACTCCATAAGCGATGGGCAG
>CAZONJ010000011.1:0-57522 GCA_964581225.1 uncultured Terriglobales bacterium
GATGTTATTGGGCCTTGTCCCGGCACTGCCGGGCCGGGCTACAGATTGTAGCGTGCCTGCGGCACTATATCCGAGCACCCGCTGCATAAACAGAGCAGCTTAAAGTGCGGCGGCTTTCAGCCGCGGCTAGTCCAGTTTGGCGAGGGCGAGGCCGGTGACAAGTTTTTTTTCGATATGCCGTTCGATACATTGCAGCAGGAACTTGCGCAGGTCCGCTCCGCAGGCGCGCGGCCATGCCCGGGCAGCGAAGGCATCGATGGGAGAACGAAAGATCTCGGCGGAGAGCAGGCGCGACTCGTGGGTCATCTCGGAGCTGGCCAGGCGCTTGTGCTCGGCGCACATCAGTCCATCGGCCAACGCGTGGTAGTAAGCGCGATTGACTCCAGGGCCATTGAGGTGAGCGCCGCAAACGATGCAGGAGCCAAGCTCGGGCAGCAGTCCCATGAGGCGGGTGATCCAAAGATCGAAATAGGTGAGCGGCATCCAGATCGCGCCCGCCCTGAGCTGATGCAGCACGGCGGCGCAGAGGCGAAAGACATCATCGTTGGCTTCATGCTCCGGCAGCAACTGGTCAAGGACTTCGGCGATGTAGCCCAGGGCAGCGGCATATCCATAATCGATGCTGTGGGTCAGCGGCGATTCGACGATCTCAAAGGAGTTAAAGCGGGCGAGTTCCTGCCTGGGCTTGCGATCGTAATCGGCGCGCACAATGGTGAGCGGCTCCAGCGCTCCGCCAAAGCGCTTCTTGGACCGCTTCGCCGATTTCGCCACTCCCTTCACCTTGCCTTCCTCGCGGGTAAACAGCGTGACCAGCAGGTCGGCTTCGTGCATGGGATAGGTGCGCAAAACAATGGCCTCCGATTGTCTCACCGCACCTCCTTCACGCACACAAGAAAACGCGCAGCCAGGGGGCTGCGCGCTCCAGAATGCTTTCGGAATCAGCGTCCGAAATACTGAGAGTTCTTCTGCTCGAAATGCTTCCACTTGTCGGGAAGATCGTCGGCAGCAAAGATTGCGGAGACGGGGCAAACCGGCACGCACGCTCCACAGTCAATACATTCCACCGGATCGATAAAGAGCTGCTCCGCCGGGCCAAACTTCTCGGCATCCTTTTTGGGATGGATGCAATCCACGGGACAGGCATCCACGCAGGCCGTGTCCTTGGTATTGATACAGGGTTCAGCGATTACGTACGCCATAAAATCTCTCCAAATAAAGGCAAAAGTGTATACGAATGCGTCAGGAATGACTGGAAACATTCATTCTAACAAGAATTGAGAGTGGCGCAAATCATCAGCGGCGAACGGACGCTGTGCGCAGTCGATGGATAAAAAGAGCGATAGAACGGCGCAATCCTGCATCGGCAGCTTAGCCGGGTTAAGCAACTTTGAATGTGGGCTTCTGGCCAACTATGAAATTTGTCCCCGCATCCCATTCGGCATAATATTCACAATTAGAAGAAGAGGTACCCCAATGTCTAAGAGCCAGACTCTTGGACGGAAGTCCTTTATCGCGGTTTCCCCGATCGCGCGGCATTCCACAAGCTGCCTTCCACGGGGACTGCTGATTGGCGCGCTTTGTTGCGCGCTCTCGCTCGCTGCGTTGTTGCCTGCCGCCTCGGCCCAATCGGTGGACACGACCAGCCTTGAGGCCTACGCTGCCGCCATCAGGCACTCGGTCATCGCAGACCGAATCTCCGCCCTGCAGCAATTCGCCGCCTCTGCGGGCAACAGCAATCTGAAGGTGGACGCCCTGGAGTTCCTGGTGTGGGACAATCTGCGCATCGGCGATCGCGCGCGAAGCGCAAGCTATGCCCAGGAGCTTCTCAAGCTCGAACCGGCAAACGCCCTCGCCCTGGCGGTCTTAAGCCAAAGGGACGATGCCGGACAGCGCCCAAACGATAGTCAATTCACCCTGGCAAAGCAGGGACTGAATGAATTACCCCACCTGCGAAAGCCCGAAGGGATGAGTGAGCGCGAGTTCGCGCTGCTGCAAAAAGAGGCATCCGGAATGCTGCATGGCGCGGCCGGACTGGGCTATCTGGCGCAAAAAGATTATGCCAGCGCCAAGGGAGATCTGCAGCAGGCGGTAAGCGCGGATCCTAACAATGGACGGTATGTCTATGGGCTGGCGATCACTCTGCTCTTCGGAAGCTCTCCCGACACAGCCGATGGATACTTGTATCTGGCGCGGGCGGTAAATTTGAATTCGGGCACGCCCGCCGGTCAGCAGATCTCTGAATATGCCCGAAAGAAATATCAGGAAGAGGGCGGCAGCAGCGCAAACTGGGACAAGTTTTTAGCGGCCACGGCTGCCGCGACCCCGAACTCTGCCGTCGCCACCGCATCACCGAACAACTCTCATTCCGCGACAGTCACCGTAGCCAAAGCCAATCCGGGCAAATCCCCCAAGGCAACGAAGAAAACGAATAAGAATACCAGCGCTCCAGCCGCGGAAGATACCGAAGTCGCGGAAAATTCCCCGGCGGAAATTATTCCAGCGCCCGTGCAAACCCGGCCGCGCCGCCGGGTGGTCTCTCCGACCGCGCCGGTTTCCCTTGGCATCCTCATCCAGACCAGCCTGCTAACCGGAGAGAACCGCCGCGCAATCATCAATCCGCTGAGCGACATGGTGCGTCATCTGCGAGAGAACGATGAGGTCTTCATCATGGCCTACAGCGATCAGCTTGATTTTGAGCAAGACCTCACTGCCCAGGACACGCTGCTTCAGGAGGCTATCGACAATCTGAAGCCCAAATCGGGCGCGGCGCTCTTCGATGGAATTGCCTTCGCCGCCGGACACCTCAAAAGAATCGGCAAAAACAAGAACCGCGTTCTGCTGGTCATCTCCGATGGCCGCAATACGGCGCAATCATCGGATGCTACGCCGCTTTCCGCCCAGCTCAGCAACGTCACCGTGGATTGCATTGGCCTGGATGTTGGAGGCGCCTCCGAGCGCGACCTTCTGGAAAGGCTCGCATCCTACTCGGGGGGCCACGCCTCATTCGCTGCCGACAGCCAGCAGTTCCGCGCCGCAACCCTTCAGATCGCGGACTCCATGGGAATTGAATTTCCCGATTAAAATTCCCGGCGAAGCGACTTTCTTTAACGCAAGGAATCAGAATTATTTTCCCGGCTGGTTCCCTGCCAGTCCTAGCCGGTCGGCGATTTTCTTCATGGCGTCGATGCAGAAGCTGATGTGCTGGTCGAGATCCACGCCTAGTTCGGCGGCGCCATTGATAATGTCGTCGCGGGAGACGCTGCGGGCGAATGCCTTGTCTTTCATTTTTTTGCGAATCGATTTCGCGTCTACCTCGGCCAGCGATTTGCTGGGTTTTACCAGCGCGGTAGCGGTGATGAAACCGGCCAGTTCATCGCAGGCAAAGAGCGCCTTCTCCATGTTGCTCTCCCGCTTTACGCCGGAATAGTCGGCGTGGGAGAGAATAGCGCGGCGGACCTCCTCCGGCCATCCCTGCTCCTCCAGGATTTTATTGCCGACGAAGGGATGCTCCTGGGGCGTGGGATATTTTTCGTAATCGAAATCATGCAGCAGGCCGGTCAGCCCATACTGCTCGACGTCCTCGCCAAACTTCTCGCCATAGGCCCGCATACATGCCTCGACTGCCAGCGCATGTTTCCGCAGGCTCTCCGACTGAGTGTATTCACATAGTAAACTCCACGCGCTCTCACGATTCTGCAAGCTCTCGCTCCTCGCTCTTCCGGTTTTCTCCGGAGGCTTTGGTGTTTCTTCGGTGTTTTACAGAGAATTTTCTTGACAACACTACCTGCGCTCCCGCAAAGTAGGCGCAGTTGTAATGGGTGTGCCGCGCTCTGGCAACTCCCAACCAAAACATGGCTACAACTCTAGCACCCGTAGATTCACGGGAAGTTTTGAGATGCGACCATTGCCATCTTGTCCAATTCAGGACCAATAACAATCTTTGCAGAAAATGTCGCGCCTCGCTCGACGAGGAGCCGGAGCCGATCCTGGCTGAACCCGTTCCTGCGTCCGGACAAACCAGCAACCGTCCTCATTTGCAGATTGCGCAGGCAATCCGCTCTTTGCGGCTACGCAGCGGCTTGAGCCAGCGCCAGCTTGCGGCCCGTATGGATGTGCCTCGCACTTACGTCTCAAAAATCGAGAACGAAAAGGCGACGCCCACTCTTTCCTCGCTCGAACGCCTGGCCAGGGCGCTGGAAGTGAGCGTACCGGACTTGTTGCGCGGCGATGCCATGTCGCGCCAGCAGGAGATTGAAGCCCTGATGGCGGACGAGTTCATCGCTTCCATCGTTCCATTCCTCGATAAACTGGACGCCTTTCAGCGCTCCAGCTTATTGTCCCAGGTCCGTGAGCTGACGATCCGGCCACGTCGCAGCGCCTGAGCCCCTCTCCCCCAACTGCGAAATGCATCGGCCTTTTGTTTTGCGCTGGAACATCGCGACTTATGGAGCGGCGGGAGCGGTGATCGTCACATATTTTCTGCCGGAGTAGAGCCGGTATTCTCCACCAGTCTGAGCAATGCGCAGCGGCGTGGGACGCGGTAGCTGGCTGTCAGTCTGGAAGGTAGTCGTAAGCACATCGTGCGCGCCGATGTCCTGGACGACAAATTGGTCCTGCGCCACGAAGCCAAACCCGTAGGCTCCGGGCGCAAGCTCCTGGTCGCCGACTTTAATTTTATCTTCCACGATCAGGTAGCCCTGGTATTTTGCCGCCACCCCGGTGGAATAGCCTGAATTATCTACCAGCGCCGCCAATAACAACCTGCCATCCTGAAAACGAATGCCGCCGGCATTGCGCAACTGTACCGGAGCGCTCTGCCCGCGAAAGAAGACGGTCGCGGGCAAAACCTTCTTCAACTCTCCCAGGCTCAGCAGGCCCGGAGCGGTAGAGGATGCGGAGCTTCCGCGCGAGGCGCTCGCAGAAGTGCTTGTAGAAGGCGGTTCCTGCGCGGCGAGGGCGCCAGAGAACAGCAGCGCACCGGCCAAAGCTGCAAATTGAAAAAACGTTGTTTTTCTCATCTTGATTTTGTCCCTCCCTTTTTCAACTCGTTGACCATCTCCATGGACCAGATCGCTCCCGGTCGCATGTACATGCTGGCGCGGTAATGGCCGTCAAGTCCCCACGCTTCGGGCGTACGAAACCAATACCCGAAGCGTTCGTAAACGCCGTTGTAGACGCCTTTTGCGGTGGCATAGCCTTCATCGGTCAGCCCTTCGGCCAGCATCTCGGAGGCCAGGGCAAGGGTTGTCCCCGTCCAAACCTCCTGCACCTGCTCATTGGCATTGAGGACTTTTCCATCCGCCCCCATGCCATTCAACGCGCCCAACTCGCCATTGGCATATTTCTTTACGTTGAAGTTGAAGATCTTGCGCAACGCAGACTGCCGCATCTTTAGCGGGACGATGTCTCCCAAGCCGGTAAGGTTCGCATACCACTGGCCCGCAAGCTGGTCGGCCATCACATTATCATGGTATGGACTGCCGATATCGTAGTTGAAGTACTCCCCGTTCCAGAGTTTCTTGATATAGCTGCCCTGCCCTTTGGTAAACAGTCCCCTGTATTCCTGGGCAGTGGCGGTGTCGCCCAAAGTACGGGCAATCTCTTCGGTGGCGCGCAACGCGGCCAGGTAAAGGCCTCCACTGTAGGCGCTCTCTCCGCGCGTGACCCACACATCATAGGTCTGGTCGGGATAGCCCTCATTCTCGATGACGCCATCGCCATTGGTATCGAACTGCCGCATGTACTCCATCGCCTGTTTCACGCCAGAGTAAGAGGATCGCAGGAATTCGGTGTCCTTTTTGCCGCTCAGGACGTAGTCGCGCCAGATCAGCAGCACATATTTGGTGTTCAGGTCCTTCCACCGGTTGGTGCTTTGCCATTGATATTGGTTTACGAAGATAAATGGGTCCTCATAAGGATTGCCCAGATCGTGAGGCAGCGCGCCCGCCACTTTGCGGTCCCGCAACTCAAATTTTTTCTCGACCAGCAGCTCCCAGAGCCAAACGTACTTTTGGGTGTTCTGCTGGGGGACGGTGGCGGTGAACTCGCGCATCTCCTGCTTCTCGATCTCCGGCCAGAATTTTATGAGCGGCATGGAGCCGTAGAAGCGCACATCGAGGGTGCCGTAGAACTGATAGTCAAAGCACTCCAGGGAGGAGAACAATGTCGTTCTTATATCGTCGGTATTGGGAGCATTCGCCTGATTCACGCCTTTCAGCTCGCGTCCCCAGACGGTGCCGCCATCGGCAAGGATGTACATTTCATTGAAGAGCATCCCGCGATACCAGAGCGGGACCGAATTGTCGTTGGCATATTTGGCCTGCCAATCGTCAATCTGCCGCCCCCAGTTCGTGCCCTGCTGCAGGCCGGTGGCCGCGATCTCCCAGGCATGGGCGCCGCTGCTCCCGAAGAAGTCCGTATACCGGCGCAGCCACTTTCTGCCCAGGCCAAATTGGACGATCGGCAGGTCCCAGGAGAGCACCATCGGCACGTCCTTCTGCTCGCCCGGGCGAAGGGTGAATTTTACCGCGATGGCGCCGGCCAACTGCTCGCCGCTGCTGGCGAAGTTGGGATCCATGTTGGGGAGAGTGCCATTGGAGGAAAACGGCTTCCAGACTTCGTTGCCATCCCCCTGCGGAGAGAAAGTGCTGAGATAACTGACTTCGACGCCAGGAGATTCCACGGCCGCGATGGCGAACTGGCCGTCCCAATCGTCCTGCACAACATCTCCTTCCTTCCTTACTCGATCAAAGACGATGCCCTTCATGGTCGAGCCATTTCCCAGGGACTGGCTGCGGAAATGATTGGTGTTCTGCAGATTGCTCTGGTTATTGAAATTCCTGCTGCCATCGCGAAACCAGCCAATCATGTTTGTCCAGGAGAACATTACCGAGACGGTGACGGTCTGCTGGGTGGGATTCGAGGCGTGCCAGTTGTAAACGGCGACCGGATAACTGCTCTCTTTATAGTTGTCGGGCAGGATGGGCGAGAACTGCTCCAGCAGCAGATGGGCGGGCAGCTCCGGAGCGCGGTAATCAAACCATGCCTTGGGATAGAACGCGGCATAATCGCCCGCCCCGACGGGATAGCTCCAATTCCATGCGGGAAGAGGATTCCCCTCTGGCTTGCCGGCATAGAGGACTTCGGCAACGCCCTTGGCCGCTCCTTCCGTCTGCATAAATACGCTGAACTGGTTCGCGGGGACGCTCTGATATTTATGGATCCCGGCCTTCAAATGCCAGCGCGAGAAGTCCCCACGATAGCTGCGGGAGAAGGTGCCCGCGCCGAAGCCCCCGACTGGCGCTCCCTGCCAATAGCCATCGTCCACCATGTCCGCGATCTCGGGTTTCTTGCCCAGCGCGCTGGCAAGCGGCGCACCCATAGGCCGTCGCCAGGCACCTTGCGGAATGTTTTGCGCTTCAAGAAATGAGAACGTAAGAAGAAAGATAGCCACGAAAGAGCAGCGGAACAGCTTGATCCAGCCCTGAGCCATGTACAGCCCTCCTGAACAAGCACAGCAGTGTAGTAGATTTATATGCGGAATCCGATCCCCTCGCCTCCGAAGCCATCGCCCGGAGAACCCGTCCAAGGACGAATGTTTGAAGGGATGGAAGAAACTTCCCTGTAGAACAATACGCCAAGCCAGGAAATTTGGCGATTGCGCGTTTTTTATGGATAAATGATTCCGATTATTCCCGGTCCCACTTCCACAGGTGATGGATCGGGGCCTTCCCTTTCCCGATTTGATAGCCGTGGCGCAGCGCCTGGGCCACAAATTCCTTGGCCAGCCGGGTAGATTCTTCCATCGGCTTACCTAAGGCCAGGTTGCAGGCCAGGGAGGTGGCGAAGGCGCAGCCCGTGCCATGGGTCGAATTGGTGGAGATGTGCTCCCCATGAAACTCCAGGGTCTTCGCTCCAAAAGCGCTCTTTTGGCTGAGCAGGTCGGTGGGTTTGTCCAGATGACCACCTGTGACGATCACATTTCGGGCCCCCAGTTCATGGAGCTTTTGGGCGGCAGCCTTCATGTGCGAGAGGTCCCTAACTGGGATACCGGTCAAGAGCTCGGCCTCGCCGATGTTGGGGGTGACCACCTCCGCCAGAGGCAGGAGTCTCTTCACAAGCAGATCGGTCCCTTCCGGATCCAGCAGCTCCGTCCCGGAGGAAGAGCGAAGGACAGGATCGAGCACCACATGTGGGAGGCGGGCTTCCCCCAGGAAGCCGGCCACGACCTCGACTATCGCAGCATTCCCCAGCATCCCGATCTTGACCGCCGCAGGGGAAAAGTCCTCAAGCAGCCGTTCCAGGGTCTGGCGGACCAGCTCCGGCATCAGCGGCTCTACCCGGCTTACCCCCTGGGTGGACTGGACGGTCAAGGCCGAGATGCAACAAACCCCAAAGAGGCCGTGGGCGGCGATGGTTTTTAGGTCGGCGGTGATCCCCGCCCCGCTGGAGGGATCAAAGCCCGCAATCGAGAGCACGACGGCCGGAGTTTGCCTCACCAAGTCACTTTAGCAGAAGCTTCCCGCCCGAAGGGTTGCCCCACATTTAAGTATTTCTGGCGCAACGGAGGGCCCAGCCCACGACATCAGACATAAAACGCACGGGTTCTGGGGCAGTAAAAAGCCCCAAATCGGATTCATAACCGTTGTAGAAATGCAACATTTATTTCGCGGAGACTAAATTATAGATTTTGACTTATCGTATTTGCTTTCATAGAATTACAGGAAGCCTTTAATCCCCAAAACTAAGCCTTTGAGGTGAATAAATGCGAGGAATACTGACACAAGCTCTGGTAGCCGCTGTACTGGCTGCAGGAGCAATGGCGGGCTCCCCCTCGAAAGACCCAATTAAGGCCCAAACTGGAAAGACAACCACTTCTCCAACGATCCGGCCGCTGGTTCAAAGCAAAACCAGGGCCACGTCGAAACGGCATACTGCTTATCAGGTAGGCAATGCCTCCTGGTATGGACAGTACTTCCACGGCAGACCGACAGCCAGCGGCGAGCGCTATGACATGTACCAGCTCACTGCCGCCCACCGTGACCTGCCTCTAGGGACATGGGTGCGGGTGACCAACCTCCGCAATGGACGTTGGGTGCTGGTTCGAATCAATGATCGCGGCCCGGTCCCCAAGACCCGGATCATCGACCTTTCTTATACAGCGGCTGAAATGCTGGATTTGAAGGCCCATGGCGTGGAACGTGTTCGGCTGGACATCGTCAATACCCACTCCTCTGATGACACTTTGGCTTTGGCCGAGAACCCAATCGCCTTTTAGCCTCTCTCGGGGGCGGCGCCGCGCAGTCTTGCTACAATCTGAAGCGTGATGCCGCCTCGCGATTCCCTTATCGTTGCCCTGGATGTTGCCGATTCCTCGTCCGCGCGCCAGATCGTCTATGAACTGGGTGATAGTGTCGGTTTCTATAAAATCGGCCTGCAGTTGTTCGCGGCTGAGGGTCCGGCCTTCGTCCGGGAGCTGGTAGCCTCCGGGCAGAGGATTTTTCTCGATCTCAAGTTCCACGACATTCCCAATACTGTGGCCTCGGCGGTCCGCTCGGCGGCAGCTTTGGGGGTGGAGATGCTGACCGTCCACGCTGCCGGCGGACTGCTCATGCTCAAGGCAGCGGTAGAGGCGGCGAAAGGATGCGCCAAGCCCCCGCTGATTTTAGCGGTCACGGTCCTGACCAGCCTGTCGCAGGATGAGTTGGGCTCTACCGGAATCACCGCCGCAATTGCAGATCAGGTATTGCGCCTGGCCGCTTTGGCCAAAGAGGCTGGGTGCGGCGGCGTGGTGGCATCGCCCCACGAAGTGGCCGCCCTGCGGAAGGCGCTGGGGTCGAAAATGATGATTGTGGTCCCGGGAATCCGCCCCGCGGGCAGCGTAGCGGGAGACCAGGTACGCACTGCCGGACCGGCGCAGGCCATTGAGGCCGGGGCCTCTTACCTGGTTATAGGCAGACCGATTACCGAGGCTGCTGACAAGAACGCCGCCGTCCAGGCAATCCTAAAAGAGATCAGCTCGGGCGTGTAAGACCGAGCTGAGGATAACTTGAATTGGTCCGGTCTTTAATCCCGGAGTCCCGGATTTAGAGCCTCTCGAAAAATTCACACCCTGAGCAGGAAATAAAAACTCCGCCACCGATGCCGCGCTCGCGGTCTTTTACCCGCTTTACAATGCGGGTCGGTTTCCCGCATTTGGGACAATCGGTGCTCTTGGATGTGTCCATGAGCTTCTTACGGTCTGCTGTTTTGGCTATCTTTGCCATTGTTTCTCAAACTCTCCCTGAGCAAAAAATCTCCCGATCTTCGAGGCTTACCTCGTTTGGATGCGTGCTTCTCTTTTTGAAGGAATTAGATCCGGGCGGGAACAGGAGCCGCCTTCTTGATTTTACATGATGAAAGCAGGATTCATCCAAAACGCGGTGCCCTGAAAATTCCAGGCGTGGAAAGGGATTACCTGGGACCTCCCGAGGCTGGATCATTCGTATTGGGAGAAGGGGCCTGACCGGGATCGGCATCTCGCGGCATCGGCAGAGGTCCGCTCCCAATACGCGAGTTCTCCGGCGGAGGCTCCTCGCCGGGACGGCGCAAAGTCGGTTTTTTGCTGACCGTCTTCGCAGGCTTGGCAGCAGCGCTTTCTTCCGGGTTCGGCGGCGGCTGGGGCGGAGCGCCGGCGCTGGCCATGGTGGTTGTTCCGGTCTGCGGATTGATCTGGATCTCTTTTTCGGTCTTTACGATTTTTTCCCCGCCGACCGGCATCACCTCCACGCGCACCACTTCGTCCCCAACGAAACGGACAAACTGCACGTCTGCCGGCGCTTCCCCATAAATCCACTCCTCGTAACTCACGCCATTGTCGCGCTCCCGAACTTTCTTCGGCGGGCGTCCCAGGGTCTCGGTGACCATGTCCTTGTTCATGCCCACCAGCACTTCATGGTTTTTAATGGCCTTCTGGACCTTGGGCGGGAGCGTTTCCATATAAGCCTGGGCTGCGGACTTGGCATTGAAGTCCAGCACCGGATCGAGAAGCTTCTTTAGCTCCTGCAGGTCCATCTCCGGGACATATTTCGGAAAGACCAGCGAGAGATACGATCCCTTGGAGTTGAGCTTGGCCTGGTCCACCGGGGCCGCGGTTACACCGCCCGCCCCGCTTATCTCAATGCGCTGATACCACTTCCGCTTCTTTTGCGGACCACCATTGATCTCGAAGACAATCTCATGCCTTTTGAACTCTACGTCCGTAATCTGCACCCGCTGGCCGGCGCGCGCTGCAGTGCCCTGATTTGCAATCAGCAGGCTCAATTCCTGCGGCTCCGGCTTCATCTTTCCTGAAGTATCTATCTCCAACCCTTTCTCCCCCTGGGGAAAAATCTTGCGGGTGTAGGCCAGTTCGGCTTCCAGAAGACGAATCATTTGCAGGCGGGTCGCCTTGGTCATGGGTGGGCGGTTTTTGAGGAAGTCAGGGGTGTCCGCCACCAGAGAACCTGCAAAAAACAGGACCAGGAGCAAGCTGACTGAGCGGGGCAACTTCATAAACCACCTCTGCCGGGTCTCAATTGGGCGAACGTTGTAGCTCTATCATTCGCCTACTTCGGGAGAAATGCAATCTATTCGGCAGACCACCATTTCGATGCCGGGGATAAACGCTCTGTTATCCCGGAGCGCTGGAACGGAATGTAAGTTTTGAAAAGTTTCGGGGTCAGCGACACATCAGGAGGCGGTGGCGGCGGCCTGGGTGTAGAACTGCGCAATCTGACGGAACTTCTGATAACGGGCTTCTAATAACTTTTCCATCGATAGCGATCGAAGCTCGCCAAGATGCTGCTGTAAGACCTCCGCCACCAGTGCGGCGGCGCCTTCGGGATTTTCGTGCGCTCCACCTTCCGGTTCCGGGACGATCCCGTCAATACAGCCCAGCTCCTGAAGATCGGTTGCGGTGATTTTAAGGGCTTGGGCGGCGACCTCTTTTTTGGTGGCATCGCGCCACATGATCGAGGCGCAGCCCTCGGGCGAGATCACCGAGTAAATGGAGTTTTTCATCATCAGCACGCGGTCGGCGACCGCGATGCCCAGCGCCCCGCCGCTGCCTCCCTCGCCGGTGACGATAGCGATGATGGGCACGCGCAGGCGCGACATCTCGCGCAAATTCACCGCAATGGCCTCGGCCTGGCCGCGCTCTTCCGCTCCGAGTCCGGGATACGCGCCAGGAATATCGACAAAGCTGAAGACCGGGCGATTGAATTTTTCCGCCAATTTCATCGCCCGCAACGCCTTGCGGAAACCTTCAGGATTAGCCATGCCAAAATTGCGATAGACCTTCTGCTTGGTGTCGCGGCCCTTCTGGTTTCCAATCAGGAGGACCTCTTCTCCATTGAAGCGGGCCATGCCGCACAGGAGCGCGGGATCGTCGCCGAAGCGGCGGTCGCCGTGGATCTCGCTCCAGTCGGTAAAGATATGCTGAATGTAATCCAGCAGGTAAGGACGCTGCGGATGCCGCGCCAGTTCCGTCTTCTGCCAGGCGCTGAAGCTGGCCTGGATCTGCTCCCGCAAGGCTTCCAGCTGAGTATGCAGACGGCGCAACTGATGGCGCGCATCCTGGTTCTCGCCGGCAACGCCCTCCAGGTGCTCAATCTGTTTTTCTATGGCTTCAAGCTCTTTTTGCGCCTTGGCAGGTGAATCCATGCATTCCTTGTCCCCGGTTGAACTGGGCCTAATCGATCACGCGTACGCTACCACGTCCGCAGAGGTCCTCGACGCGGTTGATAAAAGCTCTATCTGGAGTGACATTATATCCGTCCGCCTCCATTACCACCATAAAGTCGTTTGTCCGTTCCAGGTCGAAGAGCAGCTTGGCTTCTCCCCGGCGCTCCATGCAGAGATGATGCAGGGCGTCTACGGTCTCCGCCTGGGCGTTATCCAAGGGTATACGAATCCGCAGTGACCTTGGAAGCTTGAGCTTCATCTCATCCAGCGGGGTGATTTGCGAGATAGCCAGTTTGGGGGCCGCTCCTTCTTCCACGCGCACGCTGCCGCGCACAAAAACCGGGACCTCGATTTTCAGCCTCTCCGCCAGCCGCTTGTAGGCCTCGGGAAAGATAATGGTATCCACCTTGCCTGACATATCTTCGAGCGTACCCTGGGCATAGAGGTCGCCTTTGCGCGATTTCACCACGCGCAGACCGCCCAGCAGTCCGGCGGCTGAGATTTCATCTTTTCCGGTGCCCTGCTTCATGGCGCAGATCGCCTCGGTATCGAGCGCGCTCAAGTCCAGCAGCTTTTCCCGGTACTTTTCCAGCGGATGGCCGGTGATGAAGAAGCCCAATATCTCTTTTTCCGCCGCGAGCCGCTGGTATTCATCCCAGTCGGGAACATTCGGCAGCTCGTCTTTCGGCGCGGCATGTTCTTCGGAGTGAAAGACGCCGAAGAGGCCATGCTGCCCGGATTGGGCGTCCCGATGCGCCTTTTGGGCGCGCTCCATGGCCCGGTCGGCAACAGCGAAAAGTTGGGAGCGCTTTCCCAACGCGTCCATGGCCCCGCTCTTGATCAGCGATTCCAGCACGCGCTTGTTCAGCAGGCGAAGATCGACCTTCTCGCAAAACTGGAAAAACGAGGTAAACCGCCCCAACTCCTGACGGGCGGCTGCAATGGAATCAATGGCATTGCGGCCTACATTCTTAATCGCGGCGAGGCCGAAGCGGATTGCGTTCTCATCAGGCGTGAAGTTGGCATCGCTGCGGTTGATGTCCGGGGGCAGTACCTGAATCCCCATCTCCCGGCATTCATTGATGTATTTCACCACGCTATCGGTGTCCCCGGTCTGCGAGGTCAGCAGCGCCGCCATAAAGGCGACCGGATAATGCGTCTTCAAATATGCCGTGTGATAGGCCAGCAGGGCGTACGCCGCGGAGTGCGATTTATTGAAGCCGTAGCCGGCAAACTGCTCCATCAGGTCGAAGATTCGTACGACTTTCTTTTCCGGAAGCCCACGCTGTAATGCGCCTTCTACAAAGCGTTCGCGCTGCTGGCCCATCTCCTCGGCGATCTTCTTGCCCATTGCCCGGCGAAGCAGGTCGGCTTCTCCCAGGGAATATCCCGCCAGCCGGTTGGCAATTTGCATGACCTGCTCCTGATAGACAATGACCCCGAGCGTCTCCCGCAATATCTCTTCCAGCTCCGGAAGCTCGTATTCCACCTTCTTGCGGCCATGCTTGCGATCGATGAAATCGTCGATCATCCCGCCCTGGATCGGACCCGGCCGGTAAAGCGCGTTCAGCGCGGTGAGGTCTTCGATGGAGGTCGGCTGATAGCGGCGCAGCACGTCCCTCATGCCCCCCGATTCAAACTGGAAGACGCCGGAGGTGAGCCCACGGTGAAAGACCTTTTCGTAGGTCTCCTTATCGTCCAGCGGCAACGTAGATAGATCGAGCTTTTCGCCCTTCCTCTGTTCAATGAGCTTTAGCGCATCGTCGAGAATGGTGAGCGTGGTAAGCCCAAGGAAATCCATCTTGAGCAGGCCCAGCTTCTCCACCGCCTTCATATCGAAGGCGGTCACAATTTCGTCGTTCTTGGTCTTATGCAGCGGCACCAGGTTCGTCAGCGGCTGCGGAGAGATCACCACTCCGGCGGCATGCACTCCTGAGTTGCGCACCAGGCCTTCCAGCTTGCGCGCGGTATCGATGAGCTCTTTGACCTGCGGATCGCCTTCATAAGCAGTCTGCAACTGCGCCGACTCCTGGAGTGCCTGATCGATGGTGACGTTGATCGTGGTGGGTACCATCTTGGCGATGCGGTCTACATCGCCGTAAGGCATGTCGAGGGCGCGGCCCACGTCCTTGATCGCAGCCTTGGCAGCCATAGTGCCAAAGGTGATGATCTGCGCCACCTGCTCCCGGCCATACTTGCGGGTGACGTATTCAATCACCTCGCCCCGCCGGTTCATGCAGAAGTCGATGTCGATGTCGGGCATCGATACCCGCTCCGGGTTGAGAAAGCGCTCGAACAGCAACTCGTTCTGCAGGGGATCGATGTCCGTAATCTCCATTACATACGAGACCAGCGAGCCGGCGGCCGAGCCGCGCCCCGGACCCACCGGAATGTTGTTCTGCTTGGCGAAGCGGATAAAGTCCCAGACGATCAGGAAGTATCCCGAGAACTTCATCTGCTTGATGCATTCAATCTCGCGCGAGAGCCGCTGCTCGTATTCACTGGTGGATTTCTTCAGCCGTCCCTGTGCCTGCAAGCTGCGGATTTGCTCCATACGCTTGGCGAATCCCTGGCGGCAAATATGCTCGAAGTAGCTGTCGATGTCCTGGCCTTCCGGGACCTCGAAGCGGGGAAACGGATTCCCTACTTTGTCGATCTTTATGTTGCAGCGCTCGGCAATGCCCATAGTGCGCGAGAGCACCGCGGGCGTGTCCTGGAAAAGACGTCCCATCTCCTCCGCGCTCTTTACGAAAAACTGGTCGCCATCAAAACGGAAGCGGTTGGCCTCGTTCACCGAGGCAGCGGTCTGCACGCAGAGCAGCACGTCATGCGCGTGGGCGTCCTCCTCGCACAGATAGTGGCTATCATTGGTGGCCACCATCGGAATGCCCGTCTCTCGCTCCAGGCGGTAGAGCTCGGCGTGAATCTGCTTTTCCAGCGCCAGTCCCTGGTCCTGGATTTCTAAAAAGAAGTTGTCTTTCCCGAATATCTCGCGGTATAAACCTGCGGCGTTGCGGGCATTTTCATACTTACCAGCTACCAGGTTTTCGCAGACTTCGCCGGCCAGGCATCCGGAGAGGCCAATCAGGCCTTTGGAATGTTCCGCCAGGAACTTCTTGCTGACGCGCGGCTTGTAGTAGAAGCCATGCAGCGATGCCTCGGAGGTGATCTTTACCAGGTTGCGGTATCCCTCCTCATTTTCCGCCAGCACCAGAAGATGGTTGTAGGTGTCGCCTTCCGGGGGCGCGCGATGATCGTCTTTCTTGCAGACGTAGAGCTCGCATCCGATGATCGGCTTTACGCCGTTGGCTTTGGCGGCATTGTAAAAACTCACGGCGCCGAAGATGTTGCCATGGTCAGTCATGGCGACGGCCTTCTGTCCGATGGCAGAGACCCGCCCTACCAGCTTGTCTACGTCGCAAGCTCCGTCGAGCAGTGAATAATCCGTGTGCAGATGCAAATGAACAAATTCAGACATTTTGGCCGTCTATCTATTTCAATTTTAGTGGATTTGGAGGGATTTACGTGAGCAGGAACTTGGTGGAAGCCGGTGGAAAGGGTGGAAAAGCAGGGACGAAATCGCATCCTGGCGGATGCGATAGCAAACACGGCTATCCATTAGCGAGAGCTATTCACTCCAGCACCCCCAAAGATGAATGTTCGGAGAGGCTCAGCGACTGCGGCTACCGCTTTTTGCCTGCCGCCTTTTTCGCCGGCTTGGCGGGCTTCTGCTTGGCCTTGGAATGCGCTGCCGCCTTCGGCTTGGGGAGCGGCTTGCTATTCTTCTTGGCCGGAGGCGCTGCCTTTTTGGCGGCCGGCTTTGGGGCCTGCTTCGCAGCTTTCGCAGCGGGTTTCTCCGTGCCTTTACGCGCGCCGTTTTGAGCTGCTGCTGGCGCAGAGACTGGTTCCCCGACGACCGTCTTTATCAGCTTGCCGGCAACCGTGCCAATCGCGGCAGCCGCAGTTTCCAGTATCTCTTTGCCTTTGGACTTCTCTGCCTTGGGGGTCTTCTTCGGCTCGGCTGCAGCTGCCGGGGCCGCCGCTTCCTGCTTCTCCGTCTTCTCAGTCTTCTCCGTGGCCGCCTTACCCTTTGCCTGCGCGTCCGCTTTCTTGGCGCGTCCACGACGGGCCGGAGTGGGTGGAGCAACCGGCTCAGGCGGCGAGAAGGGTTGGAGAAATTTCCTGATCTCGCTTTCCGAGCGCAACTTGCCATCCAGCAGCATCAAGAACATCTGCTCGGCGAGCTTGGGATAATCGGGAAGCTCGGGCGTAATGCGCATCTCCAGCATGATGGGGATGGGCAGCTTCTGCCGGTATTGCGGCCATTTGGTAAGGAAATTCTTGATCTTCTGCCCCACGGCCTGATTACGGGTGGTCACATCGAGAAAAAGAATGCTCTCCGGCCGGCTGCTCATCAGCAGCTTCCATGTTTGTGACGGGGTCGCAGCTTCCTTGCTGGTAAGGCGCTTGGCCAGGGCTTTTGCATCCTCCTCCACATTGCGCCATTGCTCGACGAAACCTTTATTCGGAATCTGGCGCTGCAGGGAGAGAATCTCCTTTTCCGGCAAGCGGCTGGTGAGGAAATACATGATCGCGGCTGCGGGATCGGAGCTGATGTTCAGCTCGGCCAATTGCTGTTTGGTCTTCAGCAACTCGGAGAGGCCGGCGGTATCGACCTTGGCTGTAGTCCATGCGGAAGAAAGCACTTTAAGCCACTCTTCCTTTTCCAGCGCCTTCATCACTGCCAGCGGATCGTCCTCGTGCGCAATCTGCTCAATCTCATAGCCGATGGCCCGATTGGAGATGGCTTCGATATAGTTGTTCTCTTTGGCGGCGTTATAGCGCGCCTGGGTGCGCTCTTCCAGCGTCCAATGAAAACGCGTAGCCAGACGGGTGGCGCGAATCAGCCGCGAGGGCTCTTCATAGAATGCGTAGTTGTGAAGAATGCGCAGCACCTTGGCTTCGAGGTCGGCGATGCCGTTGAAAGGGTCCAGAAGCAAGCCGCGCGAAGCCGGATTCAAGGACAAAGCCATTGCGTTGATCGTGAAATCACGGCGCCGCAGATCTTCATTGATAGTAGAGAAGACGATCTCCGGCTTTGACGGCTTGGGATAGCTTTCGCCCCGGGTGGCCGCTAATTCTACCCGCACATTTCCGGGAAAGAGGAGATGCATGGTGCGCAGCGATTCGTCCATCCACTGGAGGACGGCGCCGGCTTTCTCCAAGTCCCTTTGAAGCTTAAGGACGTTGCCCTGAAGAGAGAAATCCAGGTCCCGAATGGAAAAGCCGCTGACGATGTCCCGGATTGTCCCCCCGGACAAATAGATGTTCATCTCGTGGGCACGAGCGGCTTCCTGCACCACAGTTGCAGCACGTTGCTGGTCCGGCGTGAGCCGGCTTTCCATCATATAAATGTAGTCGGCCATTCTGCTGTAGCGTTTGCTCCCCTGGCGGATGGTTCTCCGGTCCTGACTCCATTTAGGCCGGGCTACTTGAACACCTAAGTGAAATAGCTACAACCACTTAGCAAAGAACGCATTTCTGCTCGCAATAAACCTTAGACAATACCACACTGTTTAACAGATTGGCTACATGAGGGTTAATATCGGGTATACAAGTCAGAAACATGCGAAAATCCAGAATGAGGCGCTTATGCCATCGACGCACAAAAAAGTAATCGTTCGCAAAGTCGATCGGGACTCCATGAGCGGCTACGTTAGCCCAGCCAACTTTATACACGATGGCAGGCTGGAACTCCTAAATACTTCTGGCAAAGTGGTTTACATCGATATCCAGGACATTAAAGGGGTCTATTTCGTGCGCGACTTTGCCGATTCCGAAGGCTTTTCGCGCAAGACCTTTACCAGCCGGCCGCGCACCGAAGGGCTATGGGTGCGCATTCATTTCAAGGACAATGAGGTGCTCGAAGGAATGATGTCCAACGACCTTGCGCAAGTCATTCCCGAGGGATTTCTGATTATTCCGCCGGATACCCGCTCCAATACACAACGGATCTTTATTCCCCGCAGCGCTCTTCAGGCGCTGACCGTGCTGGCCGTAATCGGTGGCGCTCCAGGACGCCGCCGCCCCCGCGCCGATGAGCAGCAAGTCCCAATGTTCGAAGAATAGTCCTCACCAGGTATTGTAAGGAGTGCCATCGCTGCCAACCTGGGTGGAACCACTGTGAACATCCGTAATTCCCGGCTCGCTTTGGTCGATGCTCTCGTAAACTTCCTCGGATTCCGTCTGCCAGGTGTCACGCGAGTTGGTGATAGGGTCAACGGGTATGTGCTTGAGATAGCCGGCGGTGACCAGGTCGTCCAGCAACTGTGGCGCCTTCTGCTTATCGAGGGTGTAGTTATCGATCTGCTCGCGCAAGGTGAATAAATCCTGGCGTAATACAGATTCCCTGGCCCGGACCACGGACTGGCTATAGATCGGGGCCGCAATCGCCACCAGGATGCTGATAATCAGGATGACGATCATCAACTCCAGCAAAGTGAAGCCGCCGGACTGCGGATGCGCCCGATGGCCGCGGACCATTGATTTTTTTTCGATTCCGGTCATAATCACCAATCCGAATACTTGGTCCCGTCGAGGCTCTTGCCTTCAGACTTGCTGTACACATCAAAGACGTTCTGGCCGCCCCATGAATCGGAATCCGGATCATCCTGGGTTGAGCGCATCCCCCACTCGGCTTTTCCGGTCATCGGGTCTACCGGGACCCGGCGCAAAAAGCGGACTTTCTTCCCCTGCACATCGACCCCTTTAACCAGGGTATCCAGGTCGGGAGGATAGCCATCGCTTCCCACCTTGATCTGGAAAGCTCCTCGATCGGCGGCGTCCTTGTAACGATCGATAGCATCGCGCATCTCCCAAAGATCGCGGCGCAACTCGCGCTCTTTGTCCCGGCGCACCCGCACTTTGGCCATTGGGATAGCGGCCCCGGCCAGGATGCCGAGAATGGTGATCGCAATGATCAGCTCCAGCAGAGTCAAGCCGCCCTGACCCAAAACCGCCTTACTGGAGCCTCTGCGCTTCGTGAGATACATCTGCACCTATTTTAGACGCTTGCTTCCCATGCGCCCAGCTCTGCCTCTGGCTAGTGAACGCTCACCGTCATCTGCGAGCCCAAAACCGGGACGGGTTGCTGCGCGCTGTTTCTCGCGCCGGGACGGGTTATGCTTAGCACCGAATCCCCTGCCGCCTGGGCCCGGAAGGTGATGGTAAAGACGCTGCCATCTCCGCTCACTCCCTGGGCGCCGGGTGGACGCGTGGCCGAAACCACCAGCGTCCCATTATCGTCGCGATGCACCAGCGCGACCGGCTGCCCGTCGCGGGAGAGAAAGTCTCCGGGCGCAATGTTCACAAGCTGAAGCTGCTTCGGATCGTAAGCGATCTGTACTGGGACCGAGTAGATATCATTGCCGCCCGTCATGCTTACATTTACGGAGAAAGTTCCGCCCACCGGGGCGGTAATTCCGGCAGGATCAAATCTCAGCGCCGCTGGAGCTGAAGGACCAGGAGGGTTGCCAGGAGCAGCCTGGGCATTCGGAGGCGCCCCGGTTGTGCCTTGAGCGCCAGAGGGGATTGCCACCCCGTTTTGCGATGGAGTAAGCGCGCCGCCTGTGGGAGATGTAGGACCGGGAGTTCCCGCCGGGGTCTTGCCGGAGGGCCGGGCAGGCGCTAATCCGCGCCGCAAATCGATAGAGTTGCTGGTGCCCACATCGATGACCCGCGTATTGAATTCGCTGATATCGAATCCGCGCACGATGTGAGGAATGAGGGCGAAGACAACCTCGTTCTCCGTGCGATTCACCGTCTGCTGCCCGAAGAGGTATTTCAGGATCGGAATTTGTCCCAGGCCGGGAATGCCGCTGTAGGACTTGCTGTCCTGGTCCTCGAAGATGCCGCCCAAAAGATTGACCTCGCCTTCTTTCAGGCGAATGTCATGCTCCACTGTGCGCTGGCTGAGAATGGGTTGATCGATGCCACCAATGTTGGTAGTTCCGGTTTCCGAGGAGACGACCAGCGCCACCTTCAACGAAATTTCACGATTGGCATGGACCCGCGGCGTAATATCCACATTCACGCCGACATCCAGGTACTGGAATTGGGTATTGACCAGCGGGTTGATCCCGACTCCACCAATGCCGGATTGGAATGAGCCGGTAGCGATCGGAATGCGATTGCCGATCTTCAGTGTGGCTTTTTGCCCGTCGGAAGCCCGGATTTGCGGGTTCTGCAGCAGCTTGGTATTGGAGTCCGTCAGCAGGAAAGCTAATTGCGCCGAGGGAATGCTGACCGAAAAGTTGTTCGCATTCAGGTTCTTGAAACTGTTGAGAGTCAGGCCATTTGTGGGAGTTGTACTGGTAGTACCGGTGGTGGTTGTGCCGGTGGTGCTGGTCGTTGTGCTCGCGGCATTGGCCGATTGCAGCTGTACGGTCACGCTTTGCGGCGGCTGTAAGCCAAGGTTGCGGGCCTTGGTGCGATCAACCTCCAAAATGGCGACTTCAACCACTACTTCGGGCTTGGCCTTGTCGAAATCGTCGACGATCTTCTCCGCCATCGCCACCTGGTCGGGAGTTCCACGGACGATCACCGCGCCTTGCGAGGTGTTTTGCAGCACCCCCCGCAACTCGAGAATTTGCCGCAAAATGGTCGTAATGTCCTGCAAATCGCTGGGCTGGGAATAATTGGAAAGATAAAAAGTCTTGATGACGTTTTGTTCGAATTGCTTGCGTTTTGCGGGAGTATCGGCGGCCACAAAGATGGTATTGCCGGTCACAGGACGCCAAAAAGTCCCCGACTCCAGAGAGACCATATTCAGCGCTTCCTGCAGGGTCACGCCATTCAAATCAAGCACCGGTAGTTGCCGGGGCTGAAAATCGGGATCGAAGAGGACGTTCACTCCAGCCAGCTTGCCGATCGTCTGATAGATCACTTTGGTGTCGCCTGACAGGCGCAAAGTGATGGCGTGATCTTCGATGGGAGCGAGGTCTACGGGCTCCTGCGCCTCTTCAATGCGCTGGCGCAGGATGTCGGGTTTAGGATTGTTTTCCGCAGCGCCAGGACCGCTCTGGTTTCGGATCATCTCCTGCGTGCGCTGCACCTCCTGCTGGGCGCTGAAATTGGAGGTGTCGATCTGGGCGGCCTTCTGGAATTCGGCCAGAGCGCCTTGCAGATTTCCCGCGTCCCGCAACTGCAATCCGGCATGGACGTGGGCCGCGGCCGCCAGGAATTTCATGCGCTCATATTTAATCCGGTAACGCAACTCCTGCGGCTTCTGAGCATAAGCCTGCTTATAAAAATCATAAGCGGCCTCGTAATCCTGCCGTGCCTCGGCCTTGGCGCCTTTGTTGTAGAGAGATTGTGGGGATTCGCCGGAGGCGTTTGGCACCACGAAAGAACAAGCCAAAAGCGCCACTGCGAACCGGCTGAAAAGTCTCAATGGGTCTCCTTGGGTCTAATAACTAAACTTGTCTTCGCGAAGGATTAGACGTTTCCCATGGGCATCTGGTAACCACTCGCGGCCTCTTAATTCCACTCCAGCGTTTTCGCGGTCACTGCAGCCAATACTCCCAAAGAAGCTGTGATTATAACATTTTGAAAAGCGGGTTCGCGCCTGCAAGGAACGGCATGGTACGATTCTCGTTTTGGGTAACTCTCGTACTACTCACAATGGCACGCCCCTCTTCACAACAGACCGTCCCCGCGAAACCGAAGAATGTTAAACGGGACCCGCTGGCGGCCGGCGAGCGGGATGCGGCGGTCAACCGCGCCGCCAGCCATAACTATTTTCTGCTGGAAAAATACGAGGCAGGAGTCGCTTTGCGGGGCACCGAGGTGAAGTCGATCCGCTCCGGACAGGCAAACCTTAAAGATTCCTACGGATTGATCAAAGACGGAGAAGCCTGGTTGCTGAACGCGCACATCGGTCCTTATACGCACGGAAATATCTTCAACCACGACCCGGTACGGACCCGGAAGCTGCTGTTGCACAAAGAGGAATTGCGCAAGCTGGTTGGAAAGACGCAGCAAAAGGGGCTTACGCTCATACCGACCCGGCTCTACTTTCGCAATGGAAAAGTGAAATGCGAGCTGGCGCTGGCCCGGGGAAAACAGAATTGGGACAAGCGCGAAACCGAACGGCGTAAAGATGCGGACCGCGAGGCCCGCGAGGCGGTCGCCCGCAGCCGCAAATCGTAAAGCGGCATCAATCACAATTGAAAACTGAAGGACCTTAACCAAAAACGAAGGAATGGAATGAAAATTGATCTTCTCGCAGTAAAGGCCACCCAAGTTGAAACGGAATGTCTGGTAATCGTAGCTCTCGATCATGGCGAAAAAGAGAAGTCTTCGCCCCGGATCGCCTGCGACGATAAGGCCTTTGCGCAAGCTGCCGAGGAACTTATCTCCTCCGGCGAATTGACCGGCAAACTGATGGAAACAACGATGCTCTACCGGCCACAGGGTATTAAGGCAAAGCGAGTACTCATTCTGGGCGCGGGCAAAGCGGAGAAATTTTCTCCCAATGAATTGCGCAAGATAGCGGGCGCGGCAGTGCGCTATCTGAAGCCTAAGGGCATTCGCAGCCTGGCGGTATCGCTTCCCAGCGGGAGCCATTTTCATCCTGAAAATATGGTGCGGGCAGCGGTGATTGGGGCGCTGGTGGGAAATTTCGATCCGGATACCTACAAGAGCGACCGCAAAGATCAGAGCATTCAGTCGCTTACCATTGTGGCGGCGGAAAGCTCCGACAAAAAAGCGCTCGAAGCCGCCCTGCAGCAAGGGCGGAACATCGGCGAATCGCAGAATTTTGCGCGCGAGCTGGTCAATGAACCCAGCAACAAGCTGACTCCTACCGTCCTGGGGGAACGGGCGCGCAAGATGGCCCAGGAGGTAGGACTAGGCTGCGAAGTAATGGGCACTGCGGACATTAAGCGTTTGAAAATGGGCGCTTTCTGGAGCGTCGCTCAGGGCTCCGACGAGCCGCCCACGCTGATCGTGCTCAAATATGATCCGAAAGAAGCCCCGGCCAAGCCGCACATAGGGTTGGTAGGAAAAGGGATCACCTTCGATACCGGCGGTATCTCCATCAAGCCGGCCGATGGCATGGAGAAGATGAAATACGATATGGCGGGCGGCGCAACCATGATTGGAGCGATGCGCGCGATAGCCCTGCTGAAGCCCAAAGTCAAGGTGACCGCAATTGTTTGCGCTACTGAAAATATGCCTTCGGGCAAGGCCCAGAAACCTGGGGACGTCCAGTTTGCCATGTCAGGTAAGTCGATTGAAATCATCAATACGGATGCGGAAGGTCGTCTGGTCCTGGCCGACGGCCTGTGTTATGCCCGCGAGCTGGGATGCACCCATCTGGTGGATGCCGCTACCCTTACCGGGGCGTGCATGGTGGCCCTGGGAATGGTCAACGCCGGCGTCTTCGCCAATAACGACGAGATCTATGAGCGCTTTCAACACGCGCTGCATCAGGCCGGGGAGAAGATGTGGCGGCTACCGCTGGACGATGAGTACCGCGAGCAGATACGCTCCAACATCGCCGACATCATGAATACCGGCGGCAGGTACGGAGGGGCCGTCACCGCCGCCATGTTCCTTAAAGAGTTCGTGGAGGACAAGCCCTGGATCCACCTCGATATTGCCGGCACCGCATGGATGGATGAAAACAAGCCCTTCATCGCCAAAGGGCCTTCCGGCATAGCGGTCCGCAGCCTGGTTGAATTTGTTCGCAGCTTTGAGAGCCAGTAGTCCCTTGTGAGAAGCTGGTCAACTACAAAGGCTTGTAACAATTATGGTATTTTAATAATGCGTTGAGAGAAGCGGTTGTGAGCAGTTCTCGCCGTACGTCCCGATCGGCTACTACCGGGAAAAGAGTGGCTGTTACCGTCTGCGCGATCCCTCCGATTCCCTGCGAACGTATAAAACATCGAAAAGGATTACAAGCAACAATGGAACAAGGAACAGTAAAGTGGTTTAACGATGCCAAGGGCTATGGCTTCATCAGCCGCCAGAATGGCGAGGACGTTTTCGTGCATTTCTCTGCGATCCAGGCTAGCGGCTTCCGCAGCCTGAGCGAAGGCCAGGCCGTTCAGTTCAACGTCGTAAAGGGACCCAAGGGTTTGCAGGCTGAAGACGTTCAGCCGGTCTAGTTCAAGTCTCGGCTTCAAACGAGGGGATTGAAAGGTCCCCTTTTTACTTGCTGCCGGCTCCACTTCTCTCAAACAAAAGTCCGGACCACAGCCACAAATTGGATCTACATTACTTCCGGTGGTTCGACACCCAGCAGTTCCAGGGTATGGACCAATTCCTGCCGGACGTACGCCGCGGTGGCGAGCAGGAACTGCTTTCTTTGTTCGTCCGGTTCATTCAGGATGTGGTGCTTGTGATAGAAGTTGTTGAACATCTGCGCCAGTTGAAAGGCATATTTCGCCAGATACGCCGGTTCGGCAGTGGCGATGCATTGTTCAACGATCAGCGGCAGCTTGGAAGCGGTCAGCCACAGGTCCCATAGATCGTTGTCGGCGCTGGAGAGGTATCCCGCCCAGTGGATCTGCCTCGCGTTCCGCAGGGCCTGCTCCGGCTCCATTCCAGCCTTACGAAAGATGTTGGTAGCGCGCACGATCGCATACTGGACGTATGGTCCGGTCTCGCCTTCGAAGCTCAACGCGTCTTTAAAATCGAAGGCAATCACCGATGTCTTGGTGAACTTGAGCATGAAATAACGCACCGCTCCGATGGCAATCTGGGTAGCGATATTGCGGCGCTCCTCTTCTGGCAGCTCAGGATGACGACCATCCACTTCTTTTTGGGCGGAGGCGATAAGGGCATCCAGCAGATCGTCCGCCTTGACCCCGAAGCCCTTGCGCCCCGAGACCTCGATGTAAGCGCGCTTCCGGTCTTCTTCCGAGACTTCATAGCCCAGTTCGCGCGCGCAGCGTGGCGTGAGCGCGACCATCTCGTAGGAAAAATGAGTGTAGTGGGCCGCCTGATCGGTATAACCCAGGGCGCGCAGCGCCTCGATCACATTGTTCTGAGGGTCGGATTGACGGGAGTCGATGACGTTGTAAATCTGCGAGACCCCGCCAAAGTGGGGATGGTCTTTCTCGCCCGATTCGGCGGAGATCCAGCATTCGTGACCGTTGGGATAACGATAAAACTTGCGATACCCGAAATCGCGCCCCAGAAGACCGAATTTCCAGAGATGATAGGCAATGTCCTTGCCTACATAGGTAACAGTTCCATTGGAGCGCACGATCACCTTGGCATCTTCATCCGGGCCTGCGCCTTCAGCGGTGTCGCTGGTTTCTGCCGCTGTGGACGCCCGCTTCATTACCCAGCAGCCTTTATTCTTCCCTTCGGTTTCGCGATACACGACGCCTTTTTCTTTCAACTGGGCAAAGGCTAACTCCCAAAAATGGAGGTGGAGAATTTCACTCTCCCTCGGCAGGAAGTCATAGACGATGGCCAGGCGCTGCATGGTCTGCAAGTGGCGGCGCAGGATGGCAGTCGAGATCACCTCGGCAATCTGCGCGGTCTCGTTTCCGCCCGCCTCCAGGGCGTACAGCGTCTCCAGGCGAAGCTGTTTGCTGGCTGGGTCCTTCTCATACCACTCGGAAACCCGGGCATAGAGGTCCCAGCAGTAATAATCGAAAGGCCGGGCGGAGCCTTCACATTCCCGGACCAACTTGCGAACGTCCTCAGGCGTGAGCTTCGCCAGATAGCGAAAACCAACCACGACGTCGGCCACCTGCACGCCGGTGTTGTCGATATAGTTTTGCACGTCCACGCTAAAATCCGCGGCGCGCAGCAGGCGTACGAAGGTGTCGCCGAGAATTGCGTTGCGCAGGTGTCCAATATGGGCGGCCTTATTGGGATTGATGCTGGTGTGCTCTACCATCACCTTTCCGCGAGCGCCCGGCCCGCTCCGGGGCTGGCTATCGCTGACCAGCGCATCTACGAACTTCTCCCGGTCTACGCGGGCATTGATGTACCCGGCCCCGGCCACTTCCAGCTTCTGGAAGCCAGGGATCTCTCCCAGCCCGGCCACCAGCTCTTCGGCGCATTTGCGCGGCGGCTTACGAAGTTTTTTTGCCAGCTCGAACGCGATGGGCAGCGCATATTCACCGAGCTCTACCCTGGGCGGCTGATCCACGACAATGTTGGCCGTCTCCAAGGCATAATGCGTCCGCAAAAGCTCCCGCAGACGATCGACAAGTTGTTGCTGTAAGTTTTGATACACGTGATTTTTGGTAAAACGTCATTGTAGCTGAGGCGTAGAGCGGAAGAGGACCAGCGGAGGAAAATGCAGGCCGCAGAAGCGAACGATTGGCGGAAGATTTTTATTCCGTCCCGGTCATGGACTGCGTCCCCAGAGTATCGACGCCGATCTCTTTCAGCAATTCGTCGGCGCTGATGGGTTTCTGGATGATCTTCAAAGGCAGGTCTTTGCAGTCGATCTCCTCAGAATGGGCGCCGGAGATCAGTAAGAGCCTGCAATGCGGGACGATCGCCTTGATCTGTCTCGCGACCTCGATACCGCTGAGCGGCATATGCAGATCGCATAGAAGCACGTCCGGCAGGAATTTACTGGCGCGATGAATGGCGGCGATACCGGAGTCATACGATTCGACCTGGCAGCCGTACCGCTCCAGTAAATGGTGGAAGAGCATAACTAAGGCGGGCTCATCATCGACAATCAATATTTTCAACATGGTCACCTGGTAAGATTTCACAGACTGCAACCGACATTTAATTGAGATGAGCCTTCCGCATAATGCGTACAGTTACCAAAGGATTAGCACTCATAGTTGCTGGGAAGAAAATGGCGCCTCCCATCCTCAACCCGCCGTGCTGTACTCCACACAATAACTATTGCTACGCTATGCCGTCACGAATATTCAGTGAATTGTCTATGAAAAATAGCGATGAAGTGGAGAGGCAAGAGCACGAAGTTCATCCTCCCATCGTTTTCAGTACCGCACACCTGTTCGCAAAAATTCAATAGACAATTTGGATATCCTGCTCCCAGGAGGCGGCTGAAAGCAATACAAAATGAGATGAACTCGAACCCAGGCCGCCCCGCCAATTAAATCTCCAGCATTATTCACTTCTTTCTTGACAAAGACAATCGGAGGACTAGGCTAGCGAAGCGTGAAGGCTTTGTTCCGGACATTAAAATTGGCAGCAATGTTCGATTGAAACCCTATGGATTCATCAAAGCCACCACCATCTACGACACCTCCTCGCCTTATGGCAATGATTTTCCCTTGCCGGCATTCATTGGAGATATCAATGGCCCCGACAAAATGTCGGAGTTCCACATCAAAGCCCGCAGTTCGCGATTTGGGACCAACTTCGAGTGGATGGACCCTGCTTCCAACGTGGTTGTGACCGGAAAAGTTGAGGTGGACTTCGAGGGCAATTTTACTCGCATCGCCAACCGCAACATCAGTTCAATCCGATCCAGCCAGCCTTCCATTCGTTTGGCCTATGGACGGGTGGACTGGGGAAGCACCGATCGCACCACACTCTATGGGCTTTTCGGGCAGGATTGGACCCCATTCGGCTCATCGACTTTGTCCAACTTGCTTGAAACCTCCGCTCTAGGAATTGGCTTCGGCACGCTGTATGAGCGCGCTCCGCAGTTCCGTTTCGGGATCAACCATAAGCTCGGCGGCAGCCGGAATTTCGAGATTAATCCGGAGTTCGCTGTTGTCCTCCCGATATTCGGGAACCTTCCTGGCAACCTGTGCACGGCGTCCCCGCTTCTGCCGGGTTCACCTGCGGGAGCAACTACTGTCTCTTGCAGCGCCGCCAACCCGGCGCTGACCACGACCGGCATCGAGAACCAGCTAAGCTACGGAGAGCGTCAGGGAACCGATGCCGGACGGCCCGAACTTCAGGCACGCCTGGTGGCGCAATTCCAGCTCGATAAAGCGACCGCGGTTCCGCCTGCCCAAATTATCTTCAGTGTAATGCAGGGCAGCCGTTCCGCCATCGTGCTCGCATCGGAGGTGCCAACCGCATTCCGTTCCACATTTCCCGGTGGGACCCGCGTCAATACCGACCGTTATGGCTATACCGCTGAGATTCAATTGCCGACGCGTTTTGCCACCCTGATCGCGAAGTACTTTAACGGCGAGGACCTGCGCTTTTACTTCTCGGGGCAGATCTATCCGGAGTTCAACGATACCTTCGGATTGACCGGAATCGCTACCGCGCCCAGCATCGATGGATCCTCCACCCTGGCATTCGGAATGCGGAATGGAGTCCCGACAGTAGCTCCTCAACGTGCACCGCGCGCGCAAGGCGGATTCGTGAATCTGGGTATGCCGCTTTCGCGCTGGTTTAACGCCAACCCTACCGGACGCAATGCCGGATGGTCATGTATCTGCACTATGGCTATGATCAGGTGCTGGCCCGGGATGTGCGACGGTTAGGCGGAGGCCGCGAGAAAGGCGATGTCGCTTCCGGTCAATTGCGATATAAGTTGAACAGCTTTGTGACCTTCGTGGCGGAGGAATCGCTTTATCGCACTCGCGCGCTACCGCTGAATTCGACGGGCAAATTCCCGCTGATTAACGGTGTGCCCACACGGGAGGTGAAAGACATTCGCACTGAAATCGGTCCTATCTTCAGCTTCTGAGCGCGAGGTTGAAAATGGGAGCGCAACGACAAGATTTTGATAACCAGGAAGTCAGGACCGAAGGGCCCTGACTTCCAAGAGGAGAGCACATGGCAGATATTCCGCTCAACGCCCAAACGCGCGGCATTGGAGTTCCTAAGATCACTCTTTCTCCGCAAGTGATTCCGCCCTCGAAGATCTGGCTGGTAATTTTGGCTTCGGCGGTTGGGACCATGATCGAGTGGTACGACTTTTACATCTTTGGCAGCCTGACCGCCATCATGGCCCTGAAGTTCTATCCTCCGGGAAACGATACCTTTGCTTACGTCGCCTATCTCGCGACCTTCGCCGTAGGTTTTGTGGTCCGTCCCTTTGGCGCTCTTTTCTTCGGACGGATCGGCGACCTGGTCGGCCGCAAGTACGCTTTCCTGGTCACGCTTACGATTATGGGAGGCGCCACTGCATTGATTGGCTTCCTGCCTACCTTCGCAACCGCGGGCTGGTTTTCTCCGGTGGCGCTGATCGTGATCCGGGTCTTACAGGGCCTGGCCTTGGGCGGCGAATACGGCGGCGCGGCGATTTATGTGGCGGAACATGTTCCCGACACAAAACGCGGCTTCTACACCAGCTTTATCCAGATCACCGCGACCCTGGGATTATTTGTCTCGCTGGCGGTGATCCTGTTTACCCAGTCCTCGATGAGCGACGCTAATTTCAAAGCTTACGGCTGGCGCATTCCCTTCTGGATCTCCATCATCCTGGTTGCCATCTCGCTGTACATCCGGCTCAAGATGAAGGAGTCTCCGATCTACGCCCAACTGAAAAGCGCGGGATTGACCTCGATTGCTCCACTGAAAGAGGCCTTCACGCAATGGGAGAACCTGAAGCGCGTCCTGATCTCTCTTTTTGGCGCCACTGCCGGCCAGGGCGTGGTCTGGTATGCGGGACAGTTTTATGCTCTTTTCTACATGCAGACCGTGCTGAAGGTGAATCCCAAGAGCGCGAACATCATTATCGCCATTGCGCTGGTGCTTGGTATGCCCTTCTTCACCCTCTTCGGCGCGCTTTCCGACAAGATCGGCCGTAAGTGGATCATGATGGCAGGCTGCCTGCTCGCCGTCGCCACTTACTATCCTATCTATCATGGGATGCAGAGTGCTGCCGGAAACAACGTAGTTACCGTTCGGTCAACCCGGAACAAGGTGACCGGCGCAATTGCCCTCACTCCGCTTACCCAGACCGCCGACGGCAAGTTGGTCCCGGCCAACGAGGCCTCCAATCCAAATAAGGGCATGCTGGTATTTCTGGTATTCCTGCAGGTCATCTATGTCTGCATGGTATATGGACCGATCGCAGCTTACCTGGTAGAGGCCTTCCCGGCAAAGATCAGGTACACCTCATTCTCGTTGCCATATCACATCGGAAATGGGGTCTTTGGAGGGTTGTTGCCGCTCATTGGATTATCATCCTGCGCCGCTACGGGGAACATTTATGCGGGGCTGTGGTATCCAATGATCGTGGCCAGCATCACCTTCGTCGTGGGCTCGATCTTTCTTAAAGAGAGCCGGCAGCACCGGATCTGGGACGAGGTCTCGTCTGTGCGCTGATGCATCGTCCGCAGGCCTCGCCATCGCGAGGCCTGCGGGTCATTTTGTCATTTCGAGTAGCAGGATCTGCATCTCTGGCGTTTCCAAAGTCTCACATGGCGGGACCCAGTGAGCAACCTGCAGATCCTTCCACTCGTGCGCGGAACGCTTAGCCGCGCACGCCTGTTTTCATAGAAGGATGACATTCAGATATGCGCTTGCGCAGCGATTCCTCGCTGCGCTATCTCAGCAGCAGCCCATCTTTACCTCGTCCGAGGCGGTAAGCGGAGGACCGAAGGCCTCCTGCGGTATAGGAGCGCCATTGAGTACCATGTACCACCTGCGCGCCGCATCGATCACCACCAGCACGACTCCAGTGATGAAGATCACCATCAGGATGGAATCCATATAACCGGTAAAGGCCTGTCCGGGTTTGGAAGTGAGCGGCCAAAAAATGTTCTTAATGGACAAGATGCCGGCCGTGATCGTGGTTGTTCCCACGAAGCACATGGGAATGGCGGTCATCAAGGCATGCCGGGTTTTGCCCATATTAATGAGGAATGTAGTGGCCACTGCCAGAGCGATAGTCGCCAGCAACTGGTTCCCTGTCCCAAAAAGTGGCCAAAGCGTGGAGATGTTTCCGGTATAGATCAGGTATGCCCACGCGATCGTCACCACAAAGGTTGTGATCAGGTTTCCCGGCAGCCAGACCTGATTGCCAAAAGGCTTGTGGATTTTGCCCATCAACTCCTGCAGGACGTAGCGGGCGACGCGCGTGCCGGTATCGATGGTGGTCAGAATGAAAAGCGCCTCGAACATGATGGCGTAGTGATACCAGTAGCCCATCAGACGGGCCATGCCGGGCAGTCCTTTGAAAATCTGCGCCATGCCGACCGCCAGCGAGACGGCCCCTCCGGTGCGCCCGGCCAGCTTTTCTCCGACCTCCATGGAGAACTGGTTGAGATTGACGGTGCTGAGGCCAAGCTTGCTGAAGACCTCCGGAGGAGTGTTGATGGCGAAGTAGTCGCCGGGAAACATGGAGCAGGCGGCGATCAGGGCCAGCACGCCGACCAGCGACTCGGCGATCATCGCTCCATAACCGATAAAGCGGGCGTCGCTCTCCTTATCCAGCATCTTGGGCGTGGTCCCGGAAGACACCAGCGAGTGGAATCCGGAGATCGCGCCGCATGCAATGGTCACGAAGAGGAATGGGAAGAGCTTTCCTTTAATGATGGGCCCGCCGCCGCTTATGTATTGCGTGAAATTGGGGAACTTGATGTCGGGGTGCGCCACGAAGACGCCGACAATAAGGACGGCAATCGTGCCTAGTTTCACGTAAGTAGAGAGATAGTCCCGGGGCTCAAGCAGCAGCCAGACCGGAAGCACGGAGGCGATAAAGCCATACGCCGCCATCATGACCGTGATCTGGTGAGGAGAAAATGTCAGCGACCCGGCGACCCCGGTTTGCGCGATCCAGCGGCCGCCGATCACGCTGGCAATCAGAAGGACGACGCCGAAGATGCTGGGGCCGGCGACGATCACCGTCCCCGGGCGGGCCCTGAACATCCACAATCCCATGATAACGGCGATGGGGATGGTCATGGCGATGGTAAAGACGCCCCATGGGCTATTGGCGAGCGCATTCACCACTACGATCCCCAGCCCGGCCAGCGACACCACAAGAATGAAGAGCACGGCGATCATGGCCACAAGACCGGAGAAGGGGCTGATCTCGGTGCGGGCAATATCGGCCAGCGAGCGACCCCGATGACGCACCGACGCTGCCAGCACGGTGAAATCCTGGACGCATCCTGCCAGCACCGCGCCGACCAGGATCCAGAGGAAGCCCGGCGCGAAGCCGAATTGCGCGGCCAGCGTTGGACCTACAAGAGGACCGGCCCCGGCAATCGCCGCAAAGTGGTGCCCGAAGAGCACCCAGCGCGGAGAAGGGACATAGTTATGCCCATCTTCGTAAGCATGCGCTGGAGTGACGCGGCGATCGTCCAGCGACAAGGCCTTGGCGGCAATAAATGCGCTGTAATAACGGTAACCAATGGCATAGACGCACAGTGCGCCCAATAAAATCGGGAACGTGTTCATCGGTCGCTGCTCAGCTCGCTGGCAAGAAATGATGGATTTGTTTGTTGCTGGCGTGCCATTTTACTACCACATGGAAACAAAAGAGAATAGCGGATTGCGATCTTCCACAGTGAGGAGGCGCGAGTCGAAGGATCTGCATGTCTAATTAAAGAATTAATGAGGGAACGATTTGTACTTATCTGGCGGGTTCCTGGTAGAGGCCAATCACGTTTCCCGCCGGATCGCGAAACCTCGCGGTGATCTCGGGAGCGTCGGCGCCGATTGTCTGCACGATCTCGCCTCCGTTGGCGATGATCGCGTCGATGGTTGCGGCCACGCTATCGACCATGACGTAAACCAGAAGACCGGGACCTGAGCTGGGTGGGCGTCCGTGGACCCATGTGCCGCTCACCTGTCCGGTGGTGTCGTTAAAGGCAGTGTTTCCATCACCGCGCTGCCGGATCTGCCAGCCGAAGACGCGCCTGTAGAAGTCGGCCGAGCGCGCAACGTCAGTGGCCGGAATTTCGATGTAGCAGATCTTCCCATTCGTAAGCGTGGGGCCCATCTGCGTCCTCCTTCAGGGCGCGGTCATCTCAACAGCAATAGCGTATGGCAATCCGATCCAGCGGCCCGCAGGTTACCTGGAGGCTCGCGAAAGATTGTACGCCAAAAGCCTTCTTGCCCACTGCCCTGCGTACAACAAGTGACTCTGAGCGGGCATCCCACCTGATATCTTTCCCGCACCACTGGAGCCTATTCTGTTTAGAAATACCAGCAATGTCTTGGCGCTACTTGCTCTTTTTTATTCGACCATCGGTTTTTGCCAATCGACTTCAACTGCGCCGCTCCAGCAGCTGCCTGCCCAAAGCCAGGCCGGGCCCTCGGCCCAGAGACAAAGCTCCAGAACGGCCGCGACAGCACCCCGGAAGTCACCTCCGGAGTCGCCCCGCCCCAGCATCATCGATCCCAATCAGGAGGTACTGCACCAGACCAAGCGCATTATGGCCGTGCTTCCCAACTTCACCGCCGTGGACTCCAATACCCAGCTGCCGCGTCTTTCCACCCGCGAGAAATTCATCACCGCCATGCACGATAGCGTTGATTACTCCTCCTTCCTGCTGGTCGCGGGCCTCGCCGCCAAAGGACTTCATTCCAACGCGATCCCCGCCTTGGGCAAAGGCCCCGCCGGTTACGGACGTTATTACTGGCGCGAGTTTACCGACCAAGCCTCCGGCACCTTCTTCACCGAGGCCATCTTTCCTACTCTCACCCACGAGGACCCGCGCTACTACACCTTGGGCAAGAACGGGTTCTTCAAGCGCGCCATCTATGCTATCGACCGCACCGTGATTACCAAAAACGATCGTGGCGCCAATGAGTTCAATATCTCCGAGATAGCCGGAAACGCCTCCGAGGCCGCTCTTTCCAACCTTTATTACCCCGCCTCGGAACGCGGCTTTGGAAGCTCCGCCAAGAATTTCGCTACCCAAACCGTTATTACAGCCGGGGCCAACGTGCTAAAAGAGTTCTGGCCGGACATTCGCCAGGGGGCCTCGCGTATAAAAAGGCTTTTCAAGTGAGCCTCATGCCGGCGCGGCTCGCCGGAAGTCACTCCCGGGAATAAGAGCTTACACCGCCTCGACAAACTGCGCTTCCAGCACTTCAAAGTCGCCATCCGGCAGGCCTTCTTTTTCCTTAATGGTATAGCGGCGCGCGCGCGTGGCGGCCATGATGTCCGGGACGGCAGTCCTGATCCTGCTGCCGGTCGCAGGATTTGCAGCCAGCACAAGATATTCTATAGCGCGTCCGGTTGCCACTCCCGCCTCAGCTTTGCGCTTGTTGATCACCGTCAAACAGGTGACCGCCATCTCGAAGACTTCAGGCGGGAACGATTTCTCCAGGCCGGCAAAATCCGCATCGTTCGGCCAGGATGCCCGATGAATGCTTTTCTCTCCCGTCTCCTCGGCAAATGTCCATGACCAGATCTCTTCGGTGATGTAGGGGACAACCGGCGCGAAGAGGCGCAGCAGTATGCTCAGTCCGCGGCGCAGAGTGGTAAGCGCAGAGCCGCGGCCGGCTTCGTCTGTGCCTTCGCCGCGCGCGCGTCCCTTCACCAGCTCGATGAAGGTGTCGGTAAAGCTGTTCCAGAAAAAACTGTTGACCTCTTTCAACGCAATCGCATATTCGAACTTGTCGTTCAACTCCGTGGCGCGCTGCACCAGGTCGCGCAGCTTTTGCATGAAAGCAAGATCGAGATCGCTGGTAATGGGGCCAGGCTCGCCCACCTGCGACAGCACAAATTTGCTGGCATTGAAAAGCTTGGTCACCAGGCGCTTGCCGACTTTAAGGATTTGCTCGTCGAAGGCGGTATCCACGCCCAGACGGGCGCTGGCGGCCCAATAACGTACTCCATCCGCGCCGTACTGGTCGAGCAGGTGCATGGGCGTCATCACATTGCCTTTGCTCTTCGACATCTTTTTGCGATCAGGATCCAGGATCCACCCGGAGATAGTGGCCTGCTTCCAGGGAATATCGTTCTCATGCAGCAGCGACTTCACGATAGTGTAAAAGGCCCAGGTGCGGATGATCTCATGGCTCTGCGGCCGCAGGTCCATGGGAAAGAGCCGGTGATGACGGTCTTCGTCAATCTGCCACTGCGAGGCAATCTGCGGGGTGAGGGAGCTGGTAAACCATGTATCCAGCACGTCCGACTCGGCGATGAATCCCAGCGGGACCCCTCTCTGACTTTCCTCGTAGCCCGGCGGCGGTGTTGTAGAAGGGTCGACGGGAAGCTGTTGCTGCTGCGCCAGAATGAAATTGGAAAAGTCCGGGTTTCCCTGTGGGTCAAGCGGATACCACAAGGGAAACGGGACGCCGAAAAAGCGCTGCCGGCTGATACACCAATCCTGCTGAAGGTTTTCCGTCCAGTTTCGATAGCGCATGCGCATAAAGTCCGGATGCCAGGCGATGCGGTCACCGGCTTCCAGCAGCGGGTCTTTCTTGTCCATTAGGCGCACGAACCACTGCCGCGTGGTTATAAATTCCAGGGGCCGGTCGCCTTTTTCAAAAAATTTGACCGCGTGCTCGATCGGCTTGGGCTCCTCCGCGAGCGGCGGCTCATGGCCAGTAGCGGCGCCGGCCGAATCACGCAGCATCTGAACGATAATTTTTTGCGCGCTCTTGACCGTCTTTCCAACCAGCTCCCCGAAAAACGCATTGGCGGCCTCCGGATTCAGGCTCTCCCATCCTTCCTGACCGTAGACGATCGGCATGATGCGTCCATCGCGACCGAGTATCTGCCGCAATGCCAGCCGGTTCTGCCGCCACCACATCACGTCGGTAGCATCGCCAAAGGTGCAGACCATCAGGATGCCGGTCCCCTTCTCCGGATCGGCCAGCTCGCTGGGAAAGATTGGGACGGGCACGCGGAAGAGCGAAGTAATGGCGCGGCGGCCAAAGAGGTGCTTGTAGCGCGCATCGTCAGGGTGCGCGGTCACTCCCACACATGCAGGCAGGAGCTCGGGGCGGGTGGTCGCGATGGTGAAATGCTGCTCTGAGCCCTCAATCCCAAAACGAAGATGATGCAAAAATGCGGGAAGCTTGCGGTCTTCCACCTCCGCCTGGGCCACGGCGGTCTGGAAATCGACGTCCCACATAGTCGGGGCTTCTACGTTGTAGACATGCCCTTTGTCGCATAGATCGAGAAAGCTGATCTGGGCCAGACGGCGGCAGCGGTCGTCGATGGTGGAGTATTCCTGCGACCAATCCACAGAGAGACCGAGCCTCTGCCACAGCTCCATAAAGGCCTGTTCGTCCTGGCGGGTCAGCTGGAGACAAAGTTCGATGAAATTGGCGCGCGATATCGTCCGGGGCGGAGTTTCCTTCTGCTCTTTGGCAGTTGCGGCCTCCAGCTTCAGGCCAGGCTCATAAGGGGCCCGGGCATCGCAGCGTACATGGAAATAATTCTGTACGCGCCTTTCTGTAGGCAATCCATTATCGTCCCAACCCATGGGATAGAAAATGTTGCGCCCGCGCATCCGCTGATAGCGCGCGATGATGTCGGTCTGGGTATAGCTGAAGACGTGGCCGATGTGCAGCGAGCCTGAAACCGTAGGCGGAGGCGTGTCCACGGCAAAGGTTTCCGCGCGCGGGCGGCTTGGATCGTAGGAGTAGAGGCGCAGCTTGTCCCAAAACTGGCTCCATTTTTTTTCCGCCTGCCCGGCCTCAAAGTGCGCCGGCAGGATTGCAGGGTCGATAGTCAGCAAAACGTTTTTACCTCAAAGAACTTTTCCACTGGAGATTTGAATGTTCGATGAATGAAGAGGCTAAATTTCAGCTTACAAAAGAGAACCAAACGGCGCAACCGAGCCGGATGGAGACTAGTTGTGCGGTATACCTCCTGTGGTTCCGATGACGTTTATAAGCGTCTTCACCGATTCCCCATTTTCACGAAAGCCCCTAAAATATCAGTATGGGATTGCGACCTCTTTTTTTGCGGTTGGTTTTGGGACTGTTTACGCTGGCGAACTTCGCTTATGCCGGCACCGCCGCCTTCGATTTATCCGGACCTGGCATGGACGTGAAGGTCACGCGGGCGGGCAAGACGTTGCCAATTTCGCGGGTGCCGAACTTACAGCCTGGTGACCGGCTCTGGCTCTATCCTGACCTTCCTGCCAGCCAATCTGTTCATTATCTGCTGGTTGCGGCCTTTCTCAGGGGCTCGACCAATCCTCCTCCCGATGAATGGTTCAAAAAAGCCGAAACGTGGACCAGGCAAGTGAGCGAGGAAGGGATCGTCATCACCGTCCCTCCGGATGCGCAACAAACCCTGCTTTTTCTGGCGCCGGATACCAATGGCGGGTTCAGCACGCTGCGCTCCGCGGTGCGCGGAAAGCCGGGATCGTTTGTAAGGGCATCGCAGGACCTGGTGCAGGCCAGCCTTGACCGCTCCCGGCTGGACAAATATCTCAGCGAGATCCAACGGACTTCCGACAATGACCCCGCCGAGCTGCATGATCGTTCTATCCTGCTGGCCCGCAGCCTGAACATCAAACTCGACCAGCAGTGCTTCGATAAGCCGACCGAGCAGCAGGTCCCATGCCTGACGCAGGACACCGACCAGCTTGTGCTCAATGACGGGCACACCGAATCGATGGTCACCGCCCTCACCTCCGGGGACGCCTCCGCGCTGATTGGACAGATCAGCTATACCAAGCTGGCCGGTGGCGGAATGTATAGCCCGTATTTTGCCGCGGTGGTGGACATGGCCCGCATCATGAGCAAGTTTCATACCGCCTCTTACCAGTACATTCCCGCGCTGGCGCTTCCCAATCAAGAGCACTTGAACCTGAAGCTCAACAATCCTCCCTCCTTTCACAATCCCAAATCGGTGCTGGTGGCCGGGCTGCCGGCAGTAGAGTCGGAGCAGATGCCGCCGCTCCGTCCGGTCAACCCCAATGAGGTTTTCTGCCTGCAAAAACCGTCGCTGGTGCTGCCGGTTGAGGGCGCTCCGCTGGTATTCTCCACCGGATTTGCCCACGATCTTGCGCTTCATGTGCAGGGCGAATCCGGGCAAAGCATCGACCTGCCGGCCACGCCGGATGCCGGGCGTGGCGGCTTCGTGGTCGATACCCATGCCATGCAGGCCGGCAATCTGGGCGCGGAGATCAAAGGAAGACTGCGCGGGTTCTGGGGCTTCGAACCCTTCGATGGACCTACCTTCCATCTGCGCAGCGCGCATCCGGCGAAATGGACGGTTGCTCCGTCGGACAGCGGCGCGCTGGTAGTGGGCCGCAAAGATGCCCTCCATCTCCAGTCGAATGATGCGGCCTGCGTCGATCAGGTCACCGTGAAAGATCCCCAGGGCAAAGAATTCAAGAGCAGTTGGAAGCTGCTGAATCCGGATGAGCTGGAGCTGCAAGTCCCGCTGGAAGATGCGACCGCCGGCACGGTGATGGTGCTGGTAAAACAATTCGGCGTCTCCGAGCCGGACCAGCTTCCCTTGCGCACCTATTCCGAGGCCGCGCAGATGCAACGCTTCCTCATCAGTGCCGGCGACCAGCAGGGCATTCTGGAGGGCACGCGCCTGGACCAGGTGTCGGGGATCGACTTAAACGGCATCCACTTCTCTCCCGATGCCCTCACCCGGGTTGCCGATAAAGACGAGCTGCGCCTTTCCACGGCCAACGCCGCCGCCATTGACGCGCTCCATCCCAACGACAAATTGCTGGCGCGCGTCGCCCTCAACGATGGGCGAATACTGGAACTGAAAACCACGGTTTCGACCCCCCGCCCCAGGGTCGCCCTGATTAGCAAGAGCATACAGATGAAAACCTCCACGCCTTCCTCGATCCGCCTGGGAAATCAGGATGACCTTCCACAGGAGGGGCAAATCTCCTTTTTTTTGAAGTCGCAGTCGCCGGCAAAATTTGAACGCACTGAGAAGATCGAGGTCGCTACCCCCGACCGCTCTTTTGATGTCTTCTTAAGCCAAGCCGACGGAAACCTGGTCCTGCAGGATGCTCAAACCATGATGGCCACACTCGATCCGCTCAAGAGCTTCGGGCCCTCCGCTTTCGGGCAGCTTCGCTTTCGTCCAGTGGACGCCAGGGGACTGAAGGGCAACTGGCAGCCGCTCGCTAACCTGGTGCGCATCCCTACCCTGAAGGAAGTGCGCTGTCCCGATACTCCGGATAAGCAATGCACACTGAGCGGAACCAATCTTTTCCTGATTGACTCTGTCGCCTCCGACCCGCAATTTACTCGTTCGGTCCCGGTCCCTGTAGGTTTTGTGGAGTCCACGCTGAGGGTGCCCCGCCCTAACGGCACGCTTTTATATATGAAGCTGCGCGACGATCCGACTGTCGTGAATACAGTCGCGCTTCCGGTGTTGCCGGAGGAGCCGTGAAACTTTCACCAAAAACCTTCCCCACAGAAGCACAGAGAAAAGCACCCAGTCGGGTAACTTGGTCACTGGGCCATTTTGATTCCAGCTTGTGCCTCGTTTCTTGTCAGTTCTGGTTTCGAGGAACATGGGAGCTATCGGTTTTAAGCCAAACCACTCTGTGTCTCTGTGGTGAGGCTTTACGGCACGACCGAGGTCGTGCCCTGACACGTGTATCTGCCCTACTGCGATCTGAGCTTTGCGGCACTGCCCTGACACGTGTATTGCCTTGAGCGCACCCTGAGAGACTCAGCCGGCAATTGACAGAAGTGGAAGCTCACATTTACTCTGGAATTTCAAATGATTACGCTTATCCATCGCCATCACCACCATCATCATGCGGCAAGCGTGGCAGCGGGGGTTTGCGGATAAGCAACAAGCAGTGATAAAGGTTCCGCCCGCTGGCAAAGGTCAGCGGGCATTTTGTTTTATGCCTGCGCCGCCAAAGCGAGCGGTCCCCCACATTTTTAACTGTTAATCTTGCAATTTGTAAGGAGCATTAAATGGAACTCGATTTCGACAAGATGGACGGGCTGATTCCCGCCATTGTCCAGGACGATCGAAGCAACGAAGTGCTGATGGTCGGCTTTGTGAACAAGGAGTCATACGAAGCGACGTTGAAGAGCGGCTTTGTGACCTTCTACAGCCGCACCCGCAAGAAGCTGTGGATGAAGGGCGAGAGCTCCGGCAATCGCCTGCAGGTGCTCTCCGCCGCGACCGATTGCGACAACGATACCCTGCTCTTCAAGGTACAGGTGCAGGGGGACGGCCTGGTTTGCCATGAAGGCACAGTTTCGTGCTTCACTCGTCCTATTGACGTTCCCGGGGCAAAAGCGGCGGCCGGCGAGGTAAGGCAATGAAGATCCGACTGGGTATTCCCAAAGGGAGCCTGCAGGAGGCGACGATTGCGCTCTTTGGACGCGCCGGCTTCAACATCTATGCCAGTTCGCGTTCATACTTCCCGCAGATCGATGACCGCGAGATCGAATGCATGCTGATCCGCGCGCAGGAGATGGCGCGCTACGTGGAGCATGGCTTCCTCGATGCCGGACTTACCGGGCGCGATTGGGTGCTGGAGAGCGGCCTCGACGTCCATGCCGTCTGCGACCTGGTGTATGCCAAGCAAAGCCGCAGTAAAGTGCGCTGGGTATTGGCCGTGCCCGAGGAATCCAAGTACCAGAAGGCCGAAGACCTGAAAGATTGCATCATCGCTACCGAGCTGGTGAACACCACAAAAAATTACTTTGCCGGCAAAGGCGTTCCGGTGAAAGTAGAGTTCTCCTGGGGAGCGACGGAGGTGAAACCGCCGATCCTTGCCGATGCCATTGTGGAGGTCACGGAGACCGGCAGCTCGCTGAAGGCGAACCGCCTGCGCATTATCGACACCGTCAGCGAATCGTATACGCAGCTTATCGCCAACAAAAAGGCGTGGCAGGACCCGGGAAAACGGGAGAAGATCGAAAACATCGCGCTCATGCTGCGCGGGGCCATCGACGCCCAGGGACGCGTAGGGCTGATGTTAAACGTCCACAAGCAGGACCTGGAGAAGGTGCTCTCGGTACTGCCCGCGCTGAACAGCCCTACGATTTCCGAGTTGAGCAACACGGATTGGGTCGCGGTGAACACCATCCTCGAAGAGAGCGTGGTGCGCGATGTATTGCCCAAACTGAAGGCGGCGAAGGCCAGCGGTATTGTGGAATATCCGTTGAACAAACTGGTGATGTGAGGGCTGCGATGAAAGTGCTGGAAAGCCGGAAGGCAGCAAAGATCATCGCGCAGCTTGCAGGCCGGGGCGCAGTCAATCTGGTGAAGGCCGAGCCGGTGGCCCGCAAGATTATCGCCGAGGTGCGGCGCAAGGGCGATGCCGCGTTGCGCAAATACGGCGAGCAGTGGGACGGGTTGTATAAATACCAGCCGCTGGCGGCTTCCGTGGAAGAGATGCAGGCAGCGTTGCAGGGCATCTCTCCGAAGTTGCGCGAAGCGCTGCAACAGGCGGCAGAAAATATTCGCCGCTTCTGCGAATGGCAAAGCCCGGCAGAGTGGAGCAAACAGCAGCAGCCCGGAGTGACAGTAGGACAGATCGTCCGCCCACTCGATTCAGTAGGCTGCTATGTCCCCGGAGGACGCCATCCCCTGCCCTCGACCATGCTGATGACCGTGATCCCTGCGCAAGTTGCGGGCGTAAAGCGCATTGCGGTGGTCTCTCCCAAGCCGGCGCCAGAGACGCTGGCCACGGCGGCGCTTCTGGGGATCGGCGAATTTTATCGCATCGGCGGCGCCCAGGCAGTTGCCGCGCTCGCCTATGGGACGAGGACGGTCAGGCCGGTAGCTAAGATTGTTGGACCGGGCAACAGCTTCGTCACCGCCGCCAAAAAGCTGGTGAGCTTTGACTGTTCGATTGATATGCTTGCCGGGCCGACCGAGGTCGCAATCGTCAGCGATAATGGCGACCCGGGCTTTATCGCCTCCGACCTGGTGGCGCAATCCGAGCATGATCCGGAGACGCTGGCGGTCTTCATCACCACCAACGCCAAGCTGGCAAAAGCGGTCGCAAATGAGGCCAAGCGGCAGGCGAAGGAGAATGCGATCGCAAAGCGGTCGCTGGCGCAAAATGCTGTGGCGCTGGTGACCGATTCCAAGGAAGAGTCGTTTGCGATTGCCAACGCGATTGCGCCGGAGCACATCAGCATCGATTCCGCAGAGGACCTCGTCCACATCACGGCGGCGGGATCGGTTTTTGTCGGCCCATGGTCGGCGCAATCGGTCGGCGATTATGCCTCCGGGCCGAATCACACTTTGCCGACTGGCGCGGCTGCGCGTTTTCGCGGCGGGCTCAGCGTCCTCGACTATGTGAAGCATATAACCGTGCAGGAGCTTTCGCGGGAAGGGCTGGAGCAGATCGCCGGGTGTGTCACCACCCTGGCGGCTGCGGAAGGACTGAATGCGCATGCCCAGGCGGTAACGATACGGCTGAATTCTCAATTGCGGTAAGAGCGAATGGCTGCAAACCAACCAAGCACACTTAAGGCGCGCGATGTAGTGGCCCGGATGAAGGAGTATCATCCTCCTCTCAGCGGGCGCGCCGGACTGCGCCTCGATTTCAACGAGAATACGCTCTCCTGCTCTCCGCGGGTCGCGGCGAAGTTGCGCAGCATCGTAGGCGATGCAAGGCTCACGATTTATCCGGAGCGGGAGCCGGTGGAGGCGGTCGCGGCGGAACATCTCGGATTGCACAAAGAGCAGGTGCTGCTCACCAACGGCGTCGATGAAGCCATCCACCTGCTGTGCGAGAGCTACCTGGAGCCGGGGGATGAGGTCATCATCGTCGTGCCTACCTTCTCCATGTATGAGATCTATGCCTCGAGCACGGGAGCGACCGTAGTGCTTTTACAGGCGGATCCGGAAGAGGACTTTCGCTTTCCAATCGAACAGATGCTGGCAAAGATCGGCCCGCAAACCCGGCTGATTACGCTTGCCAGCCCTAATAACCCTACCGGCAGCGTCCTCGAGCACCAGGAGATAGAGCGCATACTTGAGGCTGCTCCGCAATCCGCGGTGCTGGTGGACGAAGCCTACTTTGATTTTTATGGCGTTACGATGCTTGATGCTATCGCCCGATATCCCAACCTGTTCGTGGCGCGGACTTTTTCAAAGGCCTATGGGCTGGCGGGATTGCGGCTAGGCATCCTGGCCGGCGCGAGCACGCAAATGCGCATGGTGCGCAAGGTAAGCTCGCCGTATAACGTAAATGGCGTGGCACTTGCCTGCCTGGAGGAGGCGTTGGCGGACCGGCAATTCATTGCAGATTACGTGGCCCAGATCAGGAGCGGGCGCGAGCGCCTGCAAAATGAATTGCGGGAATTAAAGATCCGCTTCTGGCCGAGCCAGGCAAATTTTGTGCTGTTCAAAATTGGGGCATGGCACCAGGAATTTGTGCTGGCGATGCGCGAGCAAGGCATACTGGTCCGCGACCGCAACAGCGATCCAGGCTGCGCCGGCTGCGTGCGCATCACCATCGGCACCGAAACCCAGATGGACCGTCTGATTCCCGCGCTGCGCCAGGCTTTGTCCGAGATTGGCTGGAATGCGGCGCTCTCCGAGGCCCGCTCATGAGAAAAGCGCAGGTGGAGCGCAAGACCAACGAGACCCAAATCTCTCTGGCGTTGAACATTGACGGACGAGGGGAATACTCCGTTTCTACCGGCATACGTTTTTTCGACCACATGCTGGAGCTGTTATCGCGCCATGGGGCCTTCGACCTGAAGCTCACCTGCAAAGGCGATCTCGATGTAGACCAGCACCACACCGTGGAGGACGTTGGGATCGCCCTGGGAGAGGCCTTTGACAAGGCCCTGGGCGACAAGCGCGGGATCCTGCGCGCCGGCTACTTTCTGATGACGATGGATGAGACCCTCGGAGTGGCTGCCGTCGATTTAAGCGGACGGGCGGCTGTGGTGATCGATACCAAGGTCCGCACCCGGCTGGTCGGCGACCTGCAAACCGAGCTTGTCTATGATTTCTTTGAAGGCTTTGCCCGCGGCGCCCGCGCCAACGTGCACCTCAAGACGCTCTACGGACGGTCGAACCATCACAAGATCGAAGCGCTGTTTAAGGCTTTCGCCCGGGCGCTGCGGGTGGCTTGCTCCAAAGACAAACGTCTGGCCAAGATGCTGCCCAGCACCAAGGGCCTGCTCTAAACTTTCCTGATATACGCGCTAGGGCGCTTCGATCAGCTCCATCTTGCCGTTTTTTTTGCGGTGCAGCACTTTCACTTTCCCCTGAAGGTCACGGAAGACGAAGACCTCGCGATCGCGAAATTCGGCTTCCTTGACCGCTTCTTCCAGCGTCATGGGGCGCATGGCCACCGAATCTTCCGATCTCACAATGTGAGGCTCGGCAGTGCGCGGGACCGCCGGGAAGGAATGCACAACCACAGCCACGGCCGTGCTTGAATCGGTGCCAATCGCAAGCTGCGCCAACTCCGGCTCTTGACGACCTGGTCTTCCGTTCGTCCGGGCATTGCTGCGGGCGGCGACTTTTTCCTTTTCTTTGTGGGATTTGCGTTTCTGGGCGCGGGAGCGGGCTTTGTACTTCACTGCCTGACGGTCGATTTTATCCAGCGCCTCCCCAATCGCGCGATTCATCTCTGGGGCCTCGGCGATGCCTACGATGGGATGATTGCGCAGCGTGACGGTAATTTCGGCGATATGGCGGTGCTTCTCGATGGAAAGCACGACATGAGAATCGAAGGAGTTGCCGAACAGCTTTTCCAGTTTTGCCAGGCCATGTTCGACCTGCTTGCGGACTGCGGGAGTAATTTCGTACTGCCTTCCCGTGTACTCAATTTTCACGAACTTCCCCTTTACAGCAGATGATCGATGGTACGGGTTGCGGTGCTTTTTTGCAGCTTGCCGGCGGGACTTCCACTTCTAGTTCTTTACCCTTCTCTGATGGGTGCTTGGGATCTTCATGTCTTCTCGATATTTCGCCACAGTACGGCGGGTTACCTGAATGCCCTGCGATTGCAGGATGTGCGTAATCTGGTCATCGGTGTAAGGCTTGGCTGGATCTTCTTCTTCGATGAGCTTTTTCACCCGCCGCTTCAGGATCATGAGCGAGGTCCCGCCGCCCTCAGGGCCGTTGACGCTCTCGCTGAAGAAGAAGCGCAGCTCGTAGACTCCCTGCGAGGTGTGGACATACTTGTTGGCTACGGCGCGGCTCACGGTGGAGGGATGCACGCCGATCTCCTCCGCGACCTCTTTGATCATCATGGGCTTGATGTGGTCGATTCCGTAATCGAGGAAATCACGCTGCCGCTGGATGATGGCGTAGCAGGTCTTCAGGATGGTCTGCTTGCGCTGCTCAATGTTCTTGATGAGCTGGATGGCGGACTTATACCGCTCCTTGACATAGGTGCGAACGTCCTTCTCGGCGGCGTCCCGCTGCATCAGCTTCTTGTATGCGGGGTTGAGGCGCAGGACAGGAATATCGTCCTCGTTCATCATCACCACATATTCATCGCCTTGCTTCACAAAAGCGACATCAGGCTCGATCAGCCGGGCCTCGATCTTGTTGTAGCGCTGGCCCGGCTTTGGATCGAGGGTACGAATCAGGTCAATCGCTGTCATAACCGCCTCGACCGGACGCTCGATGGCACGAGCGATCTCTTTGTATTGCTTGTTCTGCACGCCCTTCAGTTGGGTATCGACAATCGCCAGGGCATTCTCGATCACTTCGAGTTGCGCGGCCTTGGCGTCTTTTGCTCCCGCCGCGGTTTCATTCTTTTTCCGGGGCTGAAGCTGCTGGCGGAAGTATTTCAACTGGGCCAGCAGGCACTCCCGCAGGTCACGGGAGGCGACCCCTACCGGGTCCATGTGGCGTACCAGTTGGATTGCCTGCTTCAGATCTTCGGAGGTAAATCTTGCTGCGGGAACTTGGGGGGCATCCCCACGCACCGGCATGATGGCAACGCTGGCCAGGTGGTGCTCGTCTTCGGGATGGGGATGAAAGGCATGCCCGAATGGCCGCCTTTCCTCGCTCCCAGGAGAATGAATCTTGCAAATCTTTGGATTTTCGCCAATCAGCCGGTCCAGATCAGCGCCCTCCAGCGGCCCTTCCGGGGAAGCCTGCTCCTCTTCCGCTTCCGAGGCGTCGGCATTAGGCCAGCTATCCGCTATGGCCAGCAGCTCTTCGTCTGACGCAATCAGGTAGCCGTCCTCGTTGAGGTTGCCGATCACCAGCTCGGCAGCCTCGCGCACCGCCAGGTTGGCCGGCATGGCGCCGAGCTGCCACATCAGATGGTCGGTAAGATTGGTGGGCTTGGAGATGAAATTCTCGAACGACGGGCGTTCGGAATTCTCAAAATCGGCCGGGCTGCGGTATCCCGGATCGAGGTAGTCCTGAAAATAGGAGCCGAAATCCACTTCATCGAAGGGGTCTTTTTGTTCCGGCGGCGTCTCGTGCTCTTGCTCCAGCGGACGCTCGCGCTCCGCCTCTTTCCCGGCAATTTCGTCTAATAGCGGAACGTTGGGATCAAGCTCGTCCAAGACCGGGTTTTCGACCATTTCGGCATAGATCATGTCCTTGAGCTCGAGCTTGTTGAGGGCGAGCACACTGACCATTTGCACAAGACCCGGCGTAAGGATCTGCTTCTGCGAGACCTTGAGGTTCAGCTTGTTCTGTAAGAGGACCATGAAACTACCGAGAGTATCTCCTGAATTTTCAGCGGTTACCTATCTTTTTGCAGGCTGGCCGGAAAACTTTAGTGACTGACCACCTCTATTTCACACTAGCGAAAAGCTTTCGCCCAGATACACACGTTTCACCTCTGGGTCATTGCCCAGTTGCTCCGGATTTCCGGAGCGGAAAATCCTTCCTTCATTGATGATATAGGCGCGATCGGTGACCGAAAGGGTCTCCCGCACATTGTGATCGGTAATCAGGATGCCGATACCGCTGGCCTTCAGATCGAAGATGATCTTCTGCAAATCGAGTACGGCAATGGGATCGATGCCGGAGAAAGGCTCATCCAGCAGTATGAATCGGGGGCGAATGCACAGGCAGCGCGCGATCTCCACCCTCCGCCGCTCTCCCCCGGAAAGGGCGTATCCCCGGGTCTTACGGATGTGCCCCAGGCCCAGCTGGTCGATCAGGCTTTCCATGCGGCCACGGCGGTCTTCCCAGGAAAGCGGTTGGGCCTCCAGGATCGCCATAATATTCTCTTCCACAGTGAGCTTGCGGAAAACCGAGGGCTCCTGCGGCAGATAGCTGATGTGGTATTCCCGTGACCGGAGGTACATAGGAACATAGGTAATGTCCTTGCCATCCGACAGTACCTGCCCGCTGTCCGGCGGAATGAGCCCGACGATCATGTAAAAGCTGGTAGTCTTTCCGGCGCCGTTCGGCCCTAAAAGTCCTACCACCTCGCCCTGATTGATGTGGAGAGTTACACCGTTTACCACTTTGCGACCGCGATACGATTTGCTTATATCGTCAGTCGAAAGTGTCTGCATTTCACTGTTTGACCCGAATCTGAGTTACGGTGCGAGAGTCCTTGCTACCTACCAGCAACCTATCATCGCGACTAAAGAAAGTCAACGAATCGCCGGTCACATTGCCCTGTTCGGCATCAAAAATGCTGGGCGGATTGCCCGGTTTTCCGGTGAGCACAAATTTCCCGTCTTCTTCGGTATACATAAGGTGGTCGCCGACGGCCTTTCTCTGCGGCTGCTCGACTGAGACATGCCCTTGCGCGATCATCTGCTGAACTTCGCTGGCATGCGTCTCGGGAGGGGTCCGAGTCAATTTGCTTCCTTGAGGCTTGAGCAGGATATCGAGCCGGTCGGACTTGAAGGTCCCATTCTCCCCCTGGACGATGACCCGGCCTTCAAAGTGGGCACGGCGGTCCGAATCAGTGTATGAGAGCTTGCCCGCCGTAACCTCCACCGGGGTCTGCCTGCCCTGGGGATCTGTCTCGATAAAGACGCAGGAGACCTGCCGGCTTGCGCTGGCTGGGGCGGTGGCCAGCAGGCTGCGTTGAATACGGTTGAATACCAGGAGAGGGGCCTGGACGATGTTCCCTCCCTGCCACAGGCGCGAATCCCCGCTATACTGCGCCGCTCCCGAGGCCTTTTGCGCCGCCATCGCCGCAGCCGTCACATGGATGGGATCGGAAGAGCCCAACATGGCCCCATTGGGCTGGCTCTTAAGATCGGCGTAGGTCGTCTTGACCTCTCCCTTTGCGGTAAGCTCCCCAGTTCGTTGCTCCAGCAGGGCGGAATCGGCGCTCATGCTGGAGGAGTTCATCTTGTCCTGGATACGGACATTGCCGAACAGGGCAAGCGTCCCCGATTGCGGAGAGAATCGCGCCTGATTGGCGCTGGCGGTGCGCTGGTCGTCCTGCACCTGCACGTTGCCCTGTTGCACGACGCTGTCGATTGCGTTCCCGGGTTGGAAGCTCACCAGCAGCTCGTTGCTGGTGCTGGTGCGGTTGGGTTGACCGGCGGAGGTGGAGACGATTTTTGCCTCCGGGCTGCCGTGCAGGGACTTGATTCGGTTGCCGGAGGCAAAGAGCGCCTCAAATTTGCCGGCGGTAATGACGGTGCGGGTATTTGCCTGGGACTGATTGGTCCCCCCATTTACCGGCGCTGCGTTGCCGGCAATCACGATCTGCGCCGCCCCGGAGGTCTCGGCGCGCCGCATGGACTTGCCCTTATCTAAAGTCAGATCCATGGCATCGCCGGAAAAACTTAGGAGCTGCTTTTTCTCTTCTTTGCCGGTCTTTTCTCCGGCCTTTGCGGAGGGCAGTTGTTCGAGCTGGACGGATTCTCTGGCCTCGATCGATTTGATTACGTCTTGCCCCGCAAAGCGAAGCAGCACTCGTCCGGCGCCGCCCTGCATCGGAGAGGCCCCCGTCGATTTGAAAGACACGTTTCCGCGCAAGACGCCCAACTGCAACCGATTGCCTGTGCCCATGGTGAATTCAGCTTCAGAAGCGTGCAGTTCGGCGGGCGATGGCCCGGTGAGAATGGAATGCACATTCCCATCGGCTACAAGGGATTCTACTGTGTTGTCTTGACGAAGATTGATGGTTACACGGTCTGCCTCGACGGTGCGGGCCATCTGATGCAGGACTGCATTCTGCAATCGGGCTTGATGCGGCCCTTCCGAGAACTCGGCGCGATGCGCCTCGATGCGCACCGGCTGCGGGCCGGTGGTGGTCAGCTCCACCCGGGAACGCAACGTTACCAGTTGGGTCTTCGAGTCATAGACCGCGCCCAAAGCGGAGCCATTGCCTTGCGGAACGCGGAAGTCAATCCGTTGGTCGGTCGTAGCGATCCCGGACTTCTGATTGAATACAACTCCGCTGGTCTTCAGGTGGATGGGATTTTTCAGCTCTTCCGGCGGCGACTGGTCAGGACGCGCCGGGCCGCCGGCATTGGCTTGCAGATCGATGTGGACTTCGCCCTTGGCGCTTACATTGCCGGATTGCGGATCGTATTCAAAGTCGGCGCCATAAATCTGGTCGAAACGGTCGGCGCTGGTACCGTAGACGACGATATTCACGTCCTTGAGCTGGGCCTTCCCGGCGTTTTTATAGCGGATTGCCCTGGAGGCGTGGATGGTGAAAAGAGTGTGGCCACCTTCGGACTTGGATAAAGTAAAGCCTTCTGTGCTCTGCTCGACCTCTATCCCCAGCCTGGCCGGCAGCTCACGCAAAGCTTTATGCACCCGGTAGCGGGCATAGCCATAGAACCCAGCGACGATAAGAAGCAGCAGCAGGGCGGTAGCTGCAAGCCAGATCCGCAGGCGCTCGATTCGTGAAGGCATTTGTGTCCTAGCATAACAAGCCGGAGCGTGGCAGCTACGAAAAGCTGTGCTGCGCCCCCGCGGTTTCCGCCTGGGCAAGCGGCTGCGCCCGCTTCAGGTCGCAGATCGAAAGCTGAAGGCCGCCAAACTCGGGATGGACATTTTCTTCCAGCGTGAAGGCCAGGTCTACGACGTCATTGGCCAAAAGCTTTTCCTCGGAGATGCGCTCCGCCATGCGCCAGCCCAAGGCATCGAAATTGGTGGTTTGCGATTTGATAGTCGGACGGCCGGCAGCCGAGGTCGCAGGCAACGGCGTGTTCTCCTGGGCAACGCGCAACTTCGCGTGCTTCTCTTTCAGGATTTTCGGCGGCAGAAGCAGGCGCACATTGCGCGCCATGAACACCGGCTCGGGATTTCCCATTCCGAAGGGCTCGAATTGTTTCAGCTCCCGGACGAGATCGGGCGTGATCCGATGCAAAGCAATCCTTTCGTCCAGCTCCAGGACAGGAACAAAGTCCTCGAGCGTGAGACAGGCGCGCGCATGGGCGTTGATCCGCTCGCGCAGGGCCGGAATGTTCTCGCACGCCAGCGAAAAGCCGACCGCATGGGCGTGCCCGCCGAAGCGGGTGAAAAGCTCATGGCAGGATTCCAGCGCCTGAAGCAGGTGGAAGGCAGGGATGGAGCGTCCGGAGCCGTGCGCCTCGTCTCCATTGCGCGAAAGCACCAGCGCGGGTTTTCCGGTACGCTCGACCACGCGGCTGGCGGTAATGCCGATCACGCCCCGATGCCAGCCTTCGCCGTCGAGGACGATGCAGCTTGCCTCGCGAAATCCGGCATCTTCCGCGAGGCGCGCCTCAATGGTTTTTAAGATCGTCCTTTCCGTCTCCTGGCGGTCGGAGTTCAATGCATCCAGCCGCTGCGCAATCAGGCTGGCGGCGGAAGCGTCCCGGGTGTTGAAGAGATCGATCACGGTCTGGGCCACGTCCATGCGCCCGGCGGCGTTGATGCGAGGCGCGATGCGGAAGGCGACATCGGCAGCGGTAAGGCTGCGCTGCTTCTTCTCCAGCTGGGTGATCTGCATAAGGGCGCGCAAGCCGGGGTTCCTCGGGTCGCGCAAGCCCTCCAGTCCAAGCTTGGTGATGACGCGATTTTCGTCGACCAGCGGGACCGCATCGGCTATGGTCGCAATCGCCACCATCTTCAGGAACGAAGGCAGCAGGCGGGAGCGGGCCTGTTGCTCATCCCGCGCCTCCAGCAGCGCTTGCGCAATCTTGAAGGCGACCCCAGCACCGCAGAGTGACTTGCAAGGATAGCCGCATCCTGCCTGATTTGGATTCAACACCGCGATTGCGTGAGGCACGCCTCCGGCTTCCGGCAGGTGGTGATCGGTGACAATCAGGTCGAGACCGAGCTGGCGGGCGGTTTCAGCGGCGGCAAAGGCCCGAATCCCGGTGTCCACGCTGATGACGAGTTGGACCCCGTTGGCTGCGGCGCGCTCGATCACCTCGTCGCGCATCCCGTATCCTTCTTGAATGCGGTGAGGAACGTGGAACTCGGCCGAGCCGCCCAGCATCTCAATCACCCGCTTGAGGATGACCACCGCAGTCGTGCCATCCACATCGTAGTCTCCGTAGATGAGCATGCGTTCGCGGTTTGCGATGGCGCGTTGCAGGCGCTCGACCGCAGCCTTCATCCCCAGCATAAGATATGGAGAATGCAGATGGTCGAGCGATGGAGAGAGGAACCTCTGCGCCTCTGTAGCGGAGTTAATTCCCCGATTGGCCAGCAGGCGAGCGGCGACAGAAGAGATTCCGGCGACTTGCGCCAGCTCTTTCACAAGTTGCTTATCGGCTTCTTTGAATATCCAGCGCATGAGAAATCCGCTTGACCGTTTATATCAGGGCACAGCTTGTCGTGAGCGGTCACTCTTTGTATCAGGGCATGAGTTTCAGTCATGTCCAGTCACGTACCCTTTTGTCTTCGGTTAGTGGTCGTCGTCCTGGTCGGTTTCATCGATGATGATGCCTCCAAACTCCTCGGCGGCATCCACCAGACGCTGGTACCGGTCATACCACTCGGTAGAAATCTCATAAAGAAAGAGCGTGCCCTGGTAAGCGAAGCCAATCTGCACAAAGCCGGTCTTTCCGATGTAGGTGCGGAGCCAGCGCGCCTCTTCTATATCTTCCTCGTCGGAATAACTGCCGTTGCTGAGACGGTCGATCAGAAACTGTATATCGTCCTTGCCCAGCACCACGTCGTTCATGGTGAGGAAAGAGGCGCCTGCTCCTTTGGCCAGCTCGACAAAGTCCTTCCATCCTTCCGGATTGCCGTTGCTCTCCCAAGTCACGCTCGGGACTTCATCCGAGACATATCCCAGGAAGCGGCGCATCCCATGACCTTCAATAAACGCGGTCATGTCGTCCTTGACGTGATGGAGGTCGTCTATGCTCATTACTTACAGGAAGAATACACGAATTATAGACTGAGATGCGCCCTGCGCACTCCGGGCGACGAAAGCTCTGCCTCTCAGGTAGATGCTTCTCCTACGTGACGCGGCGGGACGTCGCACGACACGCGAAGAACGCCGCAAAGATGGTTCTTCAGGCGCGGCAGGCTTCGCAGCGGAGCGGATCGATATGCTAAAATCTTAATTTCAATCCACATACCCGGACACGCATGCTCGTTTCGAAAGAATACGTGGCCTATCTGGCCCGTCAAATCACAAACAAATTGGTTGAAGGAAATTTCATCGAGACCTCCGATGTGAACGGCACCGCCGAACGCGTGAATGCCGCGATGCTCGACGAGATGCAGCTAGAGGACCGCATCAATGACGAGGTCAGGCTGATCCTGGAGGCGTATCAGGAAGAGATGCGCAAGAGCGGGGCAAGCTACCAGGAGATGTTCAAGAAAGTGAAGCAGCAACTCGTACAGAAATATAAGGCGGTGCTGTGAGGATCTCGCGCGATAAGGTGAACAAGCTGGCCCACCGGGTGGCGGACGCACTGGCCGAGGTCGCGAGCGTAGATTTTATCGAGGACCGCAATACTATCCGGATGGAAGCCAGGCGCGTTCTCGAAGAACTGGTCAAGCAGGAAGCGCAAATCGATGCTGCCGCCCGGCAGAAAATCGAGAGCCAGCGGCGCACCATTCAGGAAGGCACGCAGGAGTGGGACATCCTCTACCGCAAATACTACAACGAAGAAGTCAAAAAACTGGGGCTGTAGATTTCAGTTTTGCCGTACTTGAAATGCTCTGCCGCTCCTAGAGCTGCATAAGCGCCAGCCGCCTCAACGAACCCGCATGCGCTCCTGAGGAGTCATCGCGGCATAGAGCGATGCCCGGTTGCGCTCGATGTATTGATTTTGCGGCTCCAGAGCAAGCGCGCGGCTGAACCAGATATAAGCGGCTACGCGGTCCTGGGTCACGCAGTGGCCGCTCATATAAAGAGCGCCCATTTGGACATCCGCCTTGGGGTTGCCCTGGGCGGCGGACTGGCGAAGCAGGGTCAATCCCAGGGGACAGCTCTGCGGGACACCTCGTCCTTGCAGGAAGCGCTGCGCGCGCGCCAATTTAGGATCGTTGGCCCCTAGAGTTGCGGCGGCTGCCTGGCTGCGCGCCCGAGTGAGACTCCTTCGCGAACCAGCATTCGTTTTTCCCACCGGATTTGTAGTCTCTTCATCCGACTCCGGCTTTTGATTGCTGGAGACGGTCACCCCTTCCTGGGGACGGGGACCATTTGAGGCCACCGTCACGCCTTTATCCTGGGCCGGAGAAGTCGCGGTTGAGGCCGGCACGTCATTACCCTCCTGATCCTGGGCAGGCGAATTGGTTGTCGCGGCGGTCTCAGCTTTACCCTGGGCAGGAGAGCTCGCGGTGGAAGGAGTCGGAGTTGCTGCGGGAGTCTTCTCCGCAGCTTTGCCGCTCTGGTCGTCTATAGAGTGCGCCTGCTTTTGCGCCTCCGGCTTTGAATCCGGATTCGCGGCTTGCGGCGGCGCTTTCGGCTGGGGCGCAGGCTCCTCCGGGATACCACCGGGAGGAATGGCTGCTCCATTTTGGCTCAGAATGTTTTTGACATCTTTGGCGGCCTGCTGCGCCTTTTGAGAACGCCACTGTATGATTCCCAGGACGGCGAAACCAATCAATAAGGCTAATACGGCGAAGGCACGCCATGAGATGGTGCGCTGGGGGACTTCGTCCAGCAGGTAGTCTGCCTCGGCATCTGTAGCCGGCTGGTCATCATTGTCGTAGGTGAAAGGCTTCTCCGCAGCGGGACCATAATTAAGCCCCAGGAGCGAGGGGCCGCTAATGCCCCCGGAGTACCTGGTTTCAGACCCGGAAGATCTTTTGCTGACTTCTCTCTCTTCCGATTTGTTTATTTCCAGCGGTTCTGCCGGCAGAGGTTCTACGAAAGGCGCCTCTTCCTTTGTTTGGCGCGCGGTCTTATCGATGAATTCATATTCCGGAGTCGCGCGTACATCTTCCAGTCGGGTTGATCTGGATTCCGCAATCGGGTTTCGCTGCTCTGCCTGCTCGGCAATATTAGCGGACCGGGAGGGTATCTGCTTTTCCGCCGGACTGCTTGCCAAAACTGCCGGATCTGCAAACCGTACTTCGCGCCGGTCCTGAAAATAGTCATTCACAAGGAGTGGCTCAGCTGGAAGCTTGCTCCCACACTCCCCACAGAACTTATTATTTGCAGGATTCTCAAACGAACAATTCGGACAAAGCATCACGACCCCTTTCATACAGGTATGGATGGAAGGGCGACAGGCCCCTCTGCGATTCCAGAGCCACTGGAATTAGATGCTGCTGGCGGCCTTATTGCCGCCATACTCATTGGCAAAGGCCCTGTCGGGAGATGCTTTTTTAATGTCCCGGGGCCCTCTCCGCGCTCCAGGAACAGAGGCCATTAGTCGGCTGGGCCGGCAGAGGCGGGGGAGTGCCCCAGTGCGGTGTCGTGAAATCAAAAAACTCCAGCATGTTGTCCGCATTGGTATCTCGCGCCGTCAACGGCTGCAGGTTGAAGCGGGTCTCGATAAATTTGAGGATCGAGGTGGTGTCCCGGTTGATATGAGAGACGAAATGCGGCTTCACCCAGGGCGAAACCACCAAGAGAGGCACCCTCATGCCGGTGGTAGTGAAGTCTCCGGAAATATCGGTGGATTTAAGGTCGACCGGCTTTATGCCGTCCGGGCTGGGCATCGGAACCGGAGGAACGTGATCATAGAGGCCGCCGGGTTCATCGAATCCCAGGAAGAAGACCGAGGAACCCCAGCTCGGGCTGGCCATCAAGGCGTCCATGATCTGCTTCACCTTGGCGGCGCCCTGCTGAATGTTGTGTCCCGGGTGCTCGTCGTAGCCGTAAACATCGGAGCGCTCGATGTAGATCACCTGAGGCAAGGTGCTTTCATTCTGAATGTCCTGATAGTACTGGCTGATGGGGAAGATCTTGTCCTGATTGTTGTAATACACGCTCCAGTCGCTGATGAAGGTCGCACTCAGAGTGTCGAGATAATAGTAGCGCCAGGAGATCCCGGCGGCATTGAGCCGGTCGAAGATGGTCGGATTAGGCCAACCCCCGCTGGGGGCAGTTGCCGGAAATGCATGTCCCATGGAAGTGCCGGCAAACGAGTACATGCGGTTGGGATATGTGTTCGCCAGGACAGAAGCAAACCACCGGTCGCTGGTAGCAAACTGGAAGCCCACCTCGTAGTAATAGGGCAGGTCCGTCCAGTCATAGTAGCCCATCACCCGTGTGCCGCCCGGATCGTTCGAGGTTGGGCTCGTGCCTTCGGCAGTAATTGCAAAGTTGTCCATCTTACCGCCATCGACATCGTAATGCGATTCATCCCAGGCGGGACTCAAATCGTCGGTGCAAACCGTTGCCTCATGAAATGGAGAAAGCGGAACACCATTGGCATCGGGGATGGTCGCATTCAGCGGCAGTTCGTCAAAGGGATCGGTATATCCGCGATCGCGACGGTATTGTCCCATGCGTCCGAAATAATTATCGAAGGAGCGGTTCTCCTGCAACATGAAGAAGACGTGGCGGACGCTTTGCAGGCTACCACTCACGTTAACGGTGACGCTCTGGCTTCCGCCAAGGCCCGCCGAAGTCCAGAACTTCACGGTAATGCGATTCGACCCGGGCGTGGGCACATTCAAATCGACTTCAATCACGGCATTGCTGCCCTGATAGACCAGCGCGTCATCCAGGTAAATCTGGGAAGCTTCCACCGGCACATTGGAATTGGCATAGGCGCTGATATGTACGGGAGATGAAACCGTCGCTCCATTGGCCGGGCTGCACAGTGTTAATGACGGGGCTGGGGCCGCAGGCTGGCAGGTACCACTCGGCGGCGGAGTTGGAGTGGGAGTCGGGGTTGGCGTAGGGGTCGGGGCCGGTCCGCTCACGTTGATGGTCACACTTTGGCTTCCGCCCATTCCCGCCGAGGTCCAGAATTTCACCGTGATGCCGTGCGTCCCCACGGTGGACACACTCAGATCAACTTCCATCACGGCATTGCTGCCCTGATAGACCAGCGCGTCATCCAGGTAAATCTGGGAAGCTTCCACCGGCAAAGTGGAATTTGCAATTGCGCTGACGTGGACCGGCGAGGTGACCGTCTCTCCATTGGTCGGGCTACACAGCGTCATGGAAGGCGCCGGGGCCGCAGGCTGGCAAGTAGTTGGCGTCGGGGTTGGGGTTGGGGTTGGCGTCGGGCTGGTCGCGCTGACGCTTACAGTCAGAGACGATTTATAGGACACGCCGGCGGGCGTCCAAAACTGAACCGTAAGATGATGAGAGCCAGTAGCGGCGGAAAGATCGGCATCTACTGTTGTTCCGCTCCCGCTTAACACCACTACGTAATCCAGATAGATCTTCCATGCCGCCACGCCCTGGCTGGAATGTATGGCTGCAACTACATGGATCGGAGAAGTCGTTGTCGATCCATTCACCGGAGAGCATATATTCACCGTGTCATCGGCAGCGCTGGGGGAACATTGCGCAAACAGGGTGGGGGAGAAAAACCAAAACATCAGACCGATACAAATGCTCAACGGGCGAATGAAGCCGAACCGCAGAAAAGAGCCCATACTCTACTCCAGCAAGTAATCTGAATTCGTGAGATGCAAGCTCCACGCCGGGAGCGGCTCCTTTTTCGCGAACATATCTAGCGCTGCGCAAGCGGAGCAGCTCAACCCCAGCGGCTGAACAGTGTGCTGAAAAACTGCGCTACCGCTCCGCTCTGTTG
>CAZONJ010000012.1:0-50660 GCA_964581225.1 uncultured Terriglobales bacterium
TGGCCGGAGACGGCGGGGTTGCTGAATTGAAGATCGTGCTCAAAATTGGGGGTTCGGTGCTCGAAGAGCAGGGCATGATTGACCGGTGCGCGCGCGCCACGTCGCTGCTGGCGAAGGACGGCCACCAGGTCGCCCTGGTCCATGGCGGAGGCAAGGCGTTGAGCAAAACGCTGGCGCTGCTGGGCAAAACCACGGAGTTCATCAATGGGCTGCGAGTGACCGACGCGGAGACGCGCGACATCGCGCTGATGGTTCTCGCGGGCCGCGTAAACAAACAGCTGGTCGCCGCATTCTCCCACCTGGGCCAGAGCGCGATGGGGATGTGCGGCGGCGATGGCTCCGCCTTTCGCGCCCGCAAAGTGAGCGACGCCGAGCTGGGCTATGTGGGCGAAATCTGCTCAGTCGATCCGCAATGGATCTTTGCCCTGTGGCAGCATGGGGCGGTGCCGGTGATCTCCAGCCTGGCGCTGGGTTATGACGGCCAATATTACAACATCAATGCCGACCAGATGGCGGCGGCCTGCGCGGTGGCTTGCGGCGCAAATGCGCTGATCTTCCTTACCGATGTTCCCGGAGTATGGAACCAGGATGGCACGCTGATCCGCCATCTCAGCGCCAGCCAGATTGCGTCGCTGATTGCCTCGTCGGCGGTGAAGGGCGGCATGCTGCCCAAGCTGGACGCCTGCCAGCGCGCGCTGCGCGGCGGAGTGAGCCGTGTACGAATTCTGCCGGCCAACGATATTGACGCTTTACCCGACTTCTATTTCACACGCGTGGACGCGGGCACGGAGGTTTTTGCGTGAAATTAGCCAGCAGGAGATCGCAGCCGATGGGCATCGCCAAAGCATTGCCGCAACTTGCGCAGGGCCATCTTCTTTCTATCCAGGACCTCTCCCCGTCCGAGGTCGAGAGCATTCTCGATTTAGCGGCGGAGATCAAGGCGCATCCTTCGCGCTTCAGCAACGCGCTCCTGGGCAAGCAGGTAGTGCTCATGTTCGAGAAGCCCTCGCTGCGCACTCGCCTCACCTTTGAAGTCGCTGTGCAGAGCATGGGCGGCAAATCGTATTTTGTGGATCAGACGCAGTCGCGCATCGGCCTGCGCGAAGAGATCGGCGACATGGCGCAAAACCTCTCGCGCTGGATGGATGGAATCGTGCTGCGCACGTTTTCCCATTGCACGGTTACGGAGATGGCGGAGCATGCGAGCATCCCGGTGATCAACGCGCTGACTGACATGGAGCATCCCTGCCAGGCGCTGGCGGACTTCTTCACGTTGCAGGAGCGCTTTCCCGATTTGCGCAAGCTGAAGATCGCATATGTCGGCGACGGCAATAACGTCGCGCACTCCCTGCTGCTGGTGGCTGCCGCTCTGGGGGCGCATATCAGTGTTGCCACTCCCAAAGGCTATGGGCCGGATGCCGCAATCGTGCAACGCGCCCAAGACCTGGCGCTTCTGACTGGAGCAAAGGTCGAGGTCGTCCATGATCCCCGACGCGCGGCCAAAGGCGCCCATGCCATTTACACCGATGTGTGGGCGAGCATGGGACAGGAAGAGGAGACCGCCAAGCGCGCGAAGATCTTCGCGGACTTCCAGGTAAACGAAAATTTGATGTCGCTAGCGGCGCCTCATGCCGTGTTTATGCACTGCCTGCCTGCGCATCGCGGATACGAGGTGAGCGCGCCGGTGATGGATTCACCGCGCTCGATCATCTTCGACCAGGCGGAAAATCGCCTGCATGTACAGAAAGCTATTCTGCTGCTGTTACTGGGTAATGCCAAACGAGGCCCGGAATCCAGCTATTGGAGCAACAATGCGTGAAAAAGTAGTGCTTGCATATTCGGGAGGTCTCGATACCTCCATCATCATTCCCTGGCTCAAAGAGAACTACGACTGCGATGTGATCGCCATGATTGGCGACGTCGGCCAGGGAGAAGACATGGAAGCGGTCAAGGCCAAGGCGCTGAAGACCGGGGCGGTGAAGGCCATCGTGCGCGACCTGCGCGAGGAGTTTCTCAACGGGTATGTCTTCAAGGCGCTGAAGGCGGGAGCGATCTACGAAAATAAATATCTGTTAGGCACATCGCTGGCGCGTCCCATCCTGGCCAAGGCGCAGGTTGAAGTTGCTCTGGCGGAGGGCGCTACCGCGCTCGCCCATGGCTGCACCGGCAAAGGCAATGACCAGGTGCGTTTCGAACATGCCTTTCAGGCGCTGGCCCCGGAGCTCAAGGTGATCGCTCCCTGGCGGGAGTGGAACATCCACTCGCGTGAAGATGCGATCGATTATGCCGAGGCGCATAAGGTGCCGATCACTGCGAGCCGGGAGAAGATCCATAGCCGCGACCGCAACTTGTGGCACTTGAGCCACGAGGGCGGCGAGTTGGAGTCACCGGGGAATTCTCCGCTGGAATCCACCTGGCAGTGGACGGTCTCGCCTAAAGAGGCCCCGGAGCAGGAAGAGCAGGTCGAGATCGCCTTCGAGCAGGGCGTGCCGGCGCGGGTCAACGGGCAGCCTCTGTCCCCGGCGGCGCTGGTGGAAAAGCTGAATGAGATCGGCGCGCGGAATGCCATTGGTCGCATCGACCTGGTTGAGAACCGGTTTGTCGGGATCAAGTCTCGCGGATGCTATGAGACCCCCGGCGGCACGTTGCTGGTGGCCGCGCATCAGGAGCTTGAGGCGTTGTGTCTCGACCGCGAACTCTTCCACTTCAAGCAGCACGTCGCGCTGAAATACGCGGAGCTGGTGTACTTCGGCCTGTGGTTCACGCCGTTGCGCGAGTCGCTGGACGCCTTCGTGGATTCCACGCAGCAAAACATGACTGGCAGCGTGAAGCTCGGCCTGTATAAGGGCAACGTGAAGGTGCTCGCGCGTCAATCGCCGTATTCGCTCTACCAGCCCAACCTGGCGGCATTCACTATGGGCGATGAGTATGACCAGAAAGATGCGGGCGGGTTCATCCGCATCCTTGGCCTGCCGGCGCGCACCCAGGCCCGGCTCAAGCAGGAGATCTTTTCGTGAAGATGTGGTCGGGCCGGCTCCGGCAGCCGCTGGATCCGGCATTCGAGCAGTGGCAGCGCTCTTTCCCGTTTGACCGGCAGTTGATCGCGGAGGAGCTGGCGGCCAGCAGCGCCCATGCTCATGCGCTGGTCGGCGCAGGGGTGCTGACCGCGGAGGAATCCGAGCGCATCGCCGGCGCACTGCAACAGATCGGGAGACGGATCGAAAATAATCCGGGGCTGCTCAACTCCGACGAAGCGGAAGACATCCACCACTTTGTCGAGCTGATGCTGGTCGCGTCCGTGGGAGACCTGGGCTACAAGCTGCACAGCGGACGCAGCCGCAACGAGCAGATCGCTACCGACCTGCGCCTTTTTGCCCGCCAGGCCATCGACCAGCTGCTGCATGCACTTACCGAGCTGTTGCAGGTATTCGTGAAGCGCGCGCAGGATGCGGGCGATAGCGCCATGCCGGCCTACACCCACTCGCAGCGCGCCGAACCCGTGCTGGTGGCGCATTGGCTGCTGGCTTATTTTGAGATGTTCTCGCGGGATATGGACCGGCTCTGCAATTGCCGCGACCGGCTTAACGTTTGCCCTCTGGGATCGGGGGCGGTGGCCGGCTCGGCGCTGAAGCTCGATCGCGCGGCGGTCGCCCATGAGTTGGGCTTTGCCGGAACCACGCGCAACAGCATGGACGCAACCAGCGACCGCGACTTCGTGCTGGAGTTCCTGCATTGCTGCTCCTTCGTCGCATTGCATCTAAGTCGCTTTACCGAAGAAATGGTCTTGTTTTCGACCCAGGAATTCGGCTTTATTACCCTGCCCGATCCGTATTCGACCGGAAGCAGCGCGTTGCCCCAGAAGAAGAATCCCGATGCGCTGGAGCTGATTCGGGGCAAGGCTGGACGGATCTGCGCCGCGGCCCACGGGCTGGAGATGACGATCAAGTCCCTGCCCCTGGCCTACAACAAGGACCTGCAGGAATCGCAGGAGCCTCTGCTCGCCACCGCGCCGGAGATCCGGACCATGGTGGAAATTGCCAGCGGCTTTCTTGCCGAGGTGAAGTTCAACTTCGAGCGCATGCAGCAGGCCGCCAGCACGGGCTATACCAACGCGATTGCCGCCGCCAATTATCTGGCGCGCAAAGGGACGCCTTTTCGCATCGCCCACAAGACCGTCGGCGAGGTGGTGCAGTTGTGCCTGGAGCGGGGCTGCGCCATTGAGGAGCTTCCGCTCTCCGAGCTGAAGGCCCTGAGCCCGTTCTTTGGGGAGGATTTCCAGGAGTCGGTGCAGCTGGAGAAAGTGCTGGCCGGTCCGGACTTACCGGGCGGGACCGCGCCCAATCAGGTGCGGCAGGCATTGAAGAAGGCACAGGAAAAACTGAATGTATCGGTGGTGGATTATGCAAGTGCGTAAGGCCCTGCTGCCGGATGTGCCGCAAATCCACGCCCTGATCTCCAGCTACGTCCCCGATGGCACGCTGCTGCCACGCTCGGAAAAGGAGTTGTGCGAGAACATCTGCGACTTCACCGTGGTGGAAATCGATGGAGAGATCATCGCCTGCGGGGCGCTGCACTTTTATGGCATTCATCTCACTGAGATCCGCTCGATCGCGGTAAAGCCCAGCGCGCAGGGGCATGGCGCGGGCCGGGTGCTGATCGAGAGCCTGCTCAAGGAAGCGCAATCGCACTCGGTGCATGCGGTCTGCCTGTTCACCCGCGTTCCCGGATTTTTTTCCAAGCTGGGCTTTCGGGTCGTCAACCGCGACGATTTGCCGGACAAGGCGTTGAAGGATTGCCACAAGTGTCCGCGGCTGCATTGCTGCGATGAGACTGCCATGCTGGTGGGCGAAATGCCCTCGAAAACGGCGGAATCCCAGGAGCAGATTGCCAACCTGGTGCAGCTGCGGCTGTGAGCTTTCGCCCGTCGCGCTATGATGGCTAAAATAGGTCAGCCAGAATGAAAACCGACGAGAGACTTTCGCCTCTCATCGGGCCCATGGGCAATGCAACTTCCAGCTAAGATCAGTAGTGAGGTTTGTGGGTGAGGCGGATGGCGGTGGCAAAGCTGCGCACCCCCAACGAGACTCCGCCGACCAGGTTTCCTGCAACCCCGACGCGGCTCCCCTTGCCGGGCACTCCGTAGTTGGAGCTGAGCACCCAGATTTTTCCGGTGCCGTCGTCAACCTGGAACGCACCTTCGCCGAGCAGGCCGAAGGATTCGGTCACAGTCCCGGTCACGGCCACTTCCTTGTTCTGATAGCGTCCGGGATTGCGGTTAAGTTCGGCAACAGTGACATGTCGCGGACAGCCGATCAAAAAGACCAGCAATCCTAAAAGCGCCACAAAATACAGCCGGGGACTTTTTGCGGATTTTTCAAGCTTGCAAACAATATTCAATCAATCCTCCTCTTTGCGCACTGAAGGAGACTTCAGCGTACGACTCGAAAGGCGCTTGCCAGTGTAAACACTGCAAGGTGGAATTAGATGCGGCGATTTTTTGCTGAGTTGGTGGGCGGGCCACCTTTGTTGTTCGTCCGATCAGGGGACGCCCTCGGTTTCGGGTTCCGGCAACGGCCCTGATTGCTGATCGCTGCTCAATGGAATATCGCCGCGCTTTACTGCACAGAATCGCTATCCGCAGCGCTTGCGATTGACCAGCTTAGAAGGTTTCGCTTATTCTGGTAGTTGAAAATGAAATTCAATTTCGTTTTCAATATTTTTACCCATTATGTAAGGTTTTGCATTTGCAGAAACTCTTTTTTCTCGCTTCTCTGCTGCTCTGTCTTGGGGCCGCCCCGGCGCTCATCGCCCAGGAAACCTACTTCGTCACCTATTCCCACGAGATGGAGGAGCCGGGGAACCTCGAGTTGGAGAGTAAATGGGTCAGCGGATCGCCCCAGCACGCGCATTCTTTCGTCGCGAGTGCAACCGAGCTGGAGTATGGCGTGAGGGCGTGGTGGACCTCCGAGCTTTATCTTGACGGACAGACCACCGCGGGCGAGAGCACCGTCTTCACCGGTTACCGCTTTGAGAACCGCTTTCGCCTTTTGCCGCGCGAGCACTGGATCAATCCCGTGCTGTACACCGAATTTGCCAATATCAATGGCGCGGACAAGACGCTGCTCGAAGTGGTGGGCCACGACGGACGGCAAGACTTTCTCACCCGCAACAGCCGCAGTGAAAAGGTCCGCGAGGCGGAGTTTAAGCTGATTTTTTCCAGCAACGTCAAGGCCTGGAACATTTCTGAGAACATCATCGCGGAAAAGAACCTCAAGGCGGCCCCGTGGGAGTTTGGCTACGCGATCGGCGTGAGCCGCCCTTTGGCGCTGGCCGCCCGGGCCGAGGAATGCCGCCTGTGCGCGGAAAATTTCTCCCTGGGAGCGGAGCTATATGGAGGCTTGGGCGAGCGCTACAGCTTTGGCCTGCGTCATACTTCCCATTATTTAGCGCCGGTGGCGAGCTTTCGCGTGCCCAATGGCCCCACTTTAAAAATCTCTCCCGCCGTTGGGTTAAACGACTACAGCCATGGAGCGCTGCTGCGCTTCGCGGTCTCCTACGAAATTGAACAGATCGCCGCCAAGCTGCGCGGCCGTTAGGGATCCGGAATGCGTAAAGTTTGTTTTCTCGCCCTGATTGCTTTCCTCGCGACGCTGGCCCTGGCTGCCGTCGGCGATGGGGCCTGGCTCGCCAAAGTTCCCGGCCATGAGCGCGCAAAACAAAATCCCTTCGGCGACGACCGCAATGCAATCGCCGCCGGGGCCAAACTGTTCAAACAGCACTGCGCCTCATGCCATGGGAAGGAGGGCTTTGGGAATAGGAAGAGGCCCGACCTTCACTCCAGCCGCGTTCTTGCCGCCACTCCGGGTGAGTTGGAATGGCTGCTGACCAATGGAAGCATGAAAAATGGAATGCCTTCGTGGGCCCGGCTTCCGGAGCAGCAACGATGGCAGATTGTCAGCTATGTGAAGAGCCTGGGGAATGGCGCAGAGGGAAAGAAATAAATCTGCGAAGGCCCTGTTTCCGTGCGATCAGATATCTTCAACTTAACCGCTTGCATTATCATGTTCTCGCCATGCACGCGAAACGCATTTCCCTGCTGTTGACTTTCGCCTTGATGCTGCTGCCAATATCCGCAGCAGCGCGGCGGCGGCATCGTTCTTCGACGGAGGGCGTCCCGGGGAGCTTTGATTATTATTTGCTCTCGCTCTCCTGGGCGCCAAATTTCTGCGCCAGCCACCCCGGCGACGGCTCGTCAGAATGCCGGCATGGACGGCATACCGGCTTTGTCCTGCACGGCCTGTGGCCGCAGGCAAACGACGGCCCTTTCCCGCAAGACTGCGCTGCGGCCAGTCCGGTATCGCGGCAGATTGTGACGCACATGCTGTCTTTTTATCCCACCGAGGGATTGATCCAGCATGAATGGGCGAGGCACGGGACGTGCAGCGGCCTGAGCTCAACCGACTACTTCGCCAAAGCGGAGCAGGCCTTTCGCGCGGTGCAGGCGCCGGAGCGATACCGCAATCTGGCCAAGCCACACCAGTTCAGCGTAGAGGACATAGAACGGGACTTTGCCGGCGCGAGCCATGCCCCGCGGGGATCGTTCCGGATCTCATGTCATGCGGGAGAACTGGTCGCGGTGGAGGCATGTTTCAGCAAAGAGCTGCGGTTCCAGGCGTGCAGCGAGAGCGCGCGCGAGTGCCCGGCCAGCCAGGTGCTGGTGCGTCCACCCCAATAATCAGGAGCGATTTTCGATGCGATTAAAGATTTTGCAGGCAGGCGAGCGCGTGCTGCGGGAGAAGGCGCGTCCGCTCTCTCCCCAGGAGATTCGCAGCGATATGGTGCGCCAGCTCATTGAATCGATGCGGGAGACGATGCGCGATGCTCCCGGAGTGGGATTGGCCGCCCCGCAGGTGGGATTGGAGCTCCAGTTGGCGGTGATTGAAGATAGGGTGGAGTATCACCGCACCGCGACCCCGGAACAACTGGCGGAGCGGGAGCGCGTGCCGGTTGGATTCCACGTGATTATCAATCCCGTCATCGAATTGCTGGACAGGCCGAACATTGAACATTTTGAGGGCTGCCTCAGCGTGACCGGATATTCCGCCATCGTTCCCCGCGCGCGGCGGGTGCGGGTGGATTGCCTGGATGAAAGAGGGGGGCCGCGCAGGATCGAGGCCTCCGGCTGGTATGCCCGAATCCTGCAGCATGAGATCGACCATCTGCAGGGCATGCTCTACCTCGACCGCATGTATTCTCGCTCTTTCATGACGGTGGAAAACCTGACCCGCTATTGGAAAGACTTGCCGATTGCGGAGATCCGCTCCGCATTGAAGATCGGTTCTTAGCTGCTCTCCTCAGACAGATGCGGCGCGTCCCCGGAATTAAGGCTGCAGAGAATCGCGGTCGCGCACACCGATAAGATAAAGGATGCCATCCAGTCCTAAATGGGAGATGGCATGGCGGGCGTTCATCCGGACCAGGGGCTTGGCATGGAAGGCGATGCCCAACCCGGCGATATTCAGCATTGGCAGATCGTTGGCCCCATCCCCGATGGCGATCACCTGGTCCAATTCGAGGTTTTCCTTGCGGGCAATCTCGCGCAGAAGCTCCGCCTTGCGCTTTCCATCCACGATCTCCGCGCCCACCTCGCCAGTGACAACTCCATCCGCAATCTGCAACTCGTTGGCGTGGAGGTAATCGATCCCCAGCTGTGCTTGCAGGTGCCGGCCAAAAAACGTAAAGCCGCCGGAGAGGATCGCGGTTTTGTAACCGAGTTTTTTCAGGGTGGCGATCAAAGTTTCCGCGCCATCGGTGAGAGGGACCCTGTCGATCAGTTCTTTCACGCGTTTGGCATTCAAGCCATGTAGCAGGGAGACCCGTTTGGCAAAGCTCTGTTTGAAATCCAACTCGCCGCGCATGGCGGCTTCGGTGATCCTGGCGACCTGCTCTCCAGCGCCGGCCAGCTTGGCCAGCTCATCGATGACCTCGCCCTGAATCAGGGTGGAATCCATGTCGAAGGCCACCAGCCGACGGTTGCGCCGGTAGATGCTCTCCCGCTCGAAGGCGATATCGATATCGGCGTCATGGGTAAGCGCGAGAAAGGCGGCGCGCATATCGTCAGGAGATCTGGCCCATCCGCTGATCCTCAACTGCACGCAGGCCCGATTTTTTGGGGTGATCGCAGACAAAGACTGGCGGCCCGAGAGGCGCTCGATGCGGTCGATGTTCAATCCATGCCTGGCGATGATTTCTCCCACGCTGGCCAGGTCCTGCGCGCGGATGGCGCGCCCCAGAAGGGTGATGATGAAGCGGTCCTTCTGTTGCGCCTTAACCCAATGCTCCAGGTCTTCTTCGGTGATCGGTTCAAGGCCGATGTGAACGTTGAGTTCGTGGGCCTTTACGATCAGATCTTTTTTTACTTCAGATGGCTCCTGCTCCTGGGCGGTCTCGATAAGGATGCCGAGAGAGAGGGTCTCGTGAATGACGGCTTGGCCGATGTCAAGGATGCGGGCGCCATGGGCGGAGAGGATGCCGGTGAAGGATCCCATCAGCCCAGGCTTGTCCCGGCCTGAAATTGTAATCAGGAAAATTTTGCGCATGGTGGAGGTTGAGTAGTAAGTATTTAGATTAACAAGTTTCAGGTTTCAAGTTTCAAGTTTCAAAGGCGGACGACGATCACGCCGAGGATAATTGTCTTTAGCTCTCTCTTTACGTTTGTCTTCCTGAGCGCCGCGCGAGGCGAGCTTGCGAGCCAAGCGCAAGCCGAAGGACCCCGAGAATGCGTTCTCCCTTTTGCAGCCTCACGCTTTTCAATCAAAATGCGGTTTCAGGTTTCAAAAGGCGAGCTGAAGTTTTGGAATTAGCGCACAAAAAGAGATCGGAAGCACCGCGCCGGACTTTAGTCCGGCGCGAAATTTCCTCAATGTGCTTTTTAATTATTTTGTGAGGTCCACCGGCTGAAGCAATCTGAAGCTCAATGCGGTTTCCGCGGGGATCACCACATCTTTATTTCCGGTGAAGGCCGCGCCGGCAGTACCGGCTCCGCCGCCAGCCAGAGCGCCGATTGCCGCGCCTTTGCCGCCGCCGGCCAGACCGCCGATCAGGGCCCCCAAGCCAGCGCCGCCGCCCGCCATGGTCAGGGTCCGCTTGCCTTTGCCTTTGAGGGTGCGACCCACGGAAGCGGTGTCAACCGGGGTATCTTTTCCGTTCACGGTAATCGAGGTAAGCCGCACGCGAAGCAGCGCGCCGCCTTTGAAGCGGCCCAGCGGCCGTGCATCCACTACCGTGCCATGAGCGGAGGCGCCCTGGGGGACAACTACGTTCCCGTTTTCGGTAATCGGCTCCGCAACGGTCGCGGTAAATCCCTGTCCAGCCTGGCTGGTCTTGGAGCTAAGCGTCTCGCCCAGGCGGACGGTGATGATTTTGCCGGCCGGCAAGGCAGCGGTCGCGGCTTCCGAGGTCCGGGTCTTTAACCGCGGCTCTCTCGCATTGGCGTTGCCTTCCGGGGCGGCGCCATTGGCCGGATTGGCCGTGGTGGCCGGCGTCTCCGCGTTGTCGGACTTCTTTCCACATCCCAAAGAGAACGCAAGCATTAAAACCGCAATGTAAGCACTGACACGCCTGAACGCCATAATTCCTCCCATTGAGCCATATCCAGCAATACTTTTATCAGAAGAATAATGCTATAGAAGGGGGCCTTGGGGCAAGGAAAGACTCTTCAGGGCGCTGAGTGACATAAGGATTCTAAGGATTAGCCATAACAATTGAGTTCGAAAATGGACATAAACGATAGAGACGAACCATCAGCTTCGGCTGAGGCCGACTCGCACTCCCAATCCGATAAATACAGTGCCAGTAAACCACTTCTGGATGCGGGCCACTCCGGGATGGCGTTTCAGGGCATCGCCCAAACGTCCTCCGGCTTGCGCTACCGCGAGATTTACCAGCGTGCCGCCGGCATTGAAGATCATGCCGAGAATGAGGACTTGCAATGCCACCGAGCCACGCTGCGGCTGAATGAACTGAGGCAAGAAGGAAAGGAAGAACAAGGCCACTTTGGGATTCAGGACATTCGTGACCACGCCCTGGGAGAAGATGCGGCCCAGGGCAGCGCTTTCGACCTTTTTAGGGTCAAGCGAGGCTGGACTTTGCAGCAGAAGCCGCACGCCTAAATAGACCAGGTATGCGGCGCCGGCGTAGCGAACCATGCTGAATGCAATTGGGGAGGAACGAAGAAGGGCCGCGACCCCGAAGGCCGCCGCAAATATATGGAACAAGCAGCCCACGAAAACTCCCAGCGCGGAGACTACGCCCGCGCTGCGTCCCTGGCCGATGCTGCGCCCAATCACGTACAACATGTCCGGGCCAGGCGCGATATTGAGCAGGAATGCGGCAACAAAAAATGCGCTGAGGGTGCTGAAATCCGGCATGGGCAACTCCTCTTACAATTATAAGGATAAGACGATCACGCGGACCGTTGCTCTCATCCAGTTTGCAATAATGTAAATGTAAAGATTGCAGGATAGAAATCTTCCCATCGAATCCATTCATGCTGATCCATCATGCTCTCCTTCTCTTCGGCGCGGCCTTTCTGGGAGGACTGCTGAATTCGGTTGCCGGAGGCGGAGGATTCATCTGTTTTCCTGCCTTGCTGTTCACCGGGATTCCGCCGATCAATGCCAACGCGACCAACACGGTGGCGCTATGGCCGGGAACAGTGGCAGCGACGGCGGCATATCGAGGTTCGTTTCCAAACTCCCGGAAGATAGTCGTGCCGCTGACCCTCACCGGAATTGCAGGCTCACTGGTGGGGGCGGTGGTACTGCTGAAGACGCCGCAATCCACTTTTCTGAAGCTGATTCCGTGGCTGCTGCTGATAGCGACCTTGCTGTTTGCCTTCAGCGGCCGGATCACCACATGGTTTCGGGCGCGCAGCACCGGCCCCTCCCGCTATGCGATGCCCGGAGCTGTGCTGCTCCAGTTAATCATTGCGGTGTATATCGGCTATTTTGGCGCAGGCTCCGGGATTCTGATGCTGGCCATGTTCGCGCTGCTGGGCATTGAAAATATCCACACCATGAATGGCCTTAAGACCTACCTGGCCAGCGTCTGCAACGCGGTGGCGATCATTACCTTCGTGGCCGCAAAGGCGATCTTCTGGCCGCAGGCCATTCTGATGGTGATTGGCGCGACCATTGGAGGCTATGGCGGGGCCTATTACGCGCAGAAGATACGGCCCGGCCTGGTCCGCAAATTCGTGGTCCTGGTTGGATTGGGGATGAGCGCTTACTTTTTTGTAAACAGTTAAATTTGCGCTCTGCTACCCTTATAAGTGGCCCAATTTATTCCCCGGCGCTTCGATGTAATCGGATATCTCGCGGCGCTGCTCACGACCTTCTCTTTCGTTCCGCAGTTGCTTCAAACCTGGCGCACGCGTAAGGCCGGGGACGTGGCTTGGGGAATGCTGATCGCCTTCAACGCGGGCGTGGTCCTTTGGCTGTTTTATGGCGTGGTCCTTCATTCTGAGCCGATGGTGCTGGCGAACGGAGCGACGCTTGTATTTACGCTTGCCATCCTGATCTTAAAATTTCATTATCGCTAAAGAGCGTACGGAGTTCCGGGCTTTTCTGCTAACCTACTTTTTCCGAAGAGAATTTAAGTATCTTTCGAGCGAATTGCAGAGAGCCTTGTCCCAATCCGTCGTTAAGCCTGCCGGCGCGTTCTTCTTGCGCACGGTATGGAGCAATCCGGCCGTAATCGTCTGGGCGGGACTGGTTTTGCGCCTGCTTATCATGACGTTGGGCCACACCTACCGCTTTCAGCGCGTGCAAGAGAATTTTCCCTTTGGCTGGGAGACAGGACGCATCGCCCGGTCGATCGCAATCGGGGAAGGATTCAGTTCGCCCTTCACCATCCATTACACTGGCCCGACGGCATGGATCGCCCCGTTCTATCCTTATCTGCTTGCCGCAGTGTTCAAGGTCTTTGGGGTGTACACCTACGCATCTTCGTGGGTGGTCCTTGCCATCAACAGCGTGTTCTCGGCGCTGAATGCGCTGGCGATCTACCACATTGCGAGGCGCTGCTTCGGAGACAAGGCCGCTCTCTGGTCGGCCTGGATTTGGGCGCTGCTGCCCTACGCCATGTATTACGCGATCCATTGGGCCTGGGAGACCAGCCTGGCGGCGCTGCTGCTGAGCTGCGTCTTCCTGCTGAGCCTGCGCATGGCCGGCATTGGCGAGAGCAATGACGGCATACGCCCGAGGATCCGAGATTGGCTGCTCTTTGGATTGCTTTGGGGGCTGATCGCGCTGGTCAATCCTTCATTATTATTGTGGCTCCTCTTTGCGGGAATCTGGCTGCTGGTGAAGCAGGTACGTCATCGAGCGGCAAAAACCGCGTTCCTGGGCGCGTTTCTCTCCGGCCTGGTCTTTCTTGCGCTGCTGGCCCCGTGGACGGCGCGCAATTATCGTGTATTCCACAAATTGCTGCCGGTACGCGGCAATTTTGGCGCCGAGTTGCGCATGGGAAACGCCGACGATGCCGAGGGGCTGTGGCGCTCTTATGTGCACCCTACGCAGTATGACGTCCAGCTTCATTTATATGAGCGGATGGGGGAAGTGGCCTATGTGAAGATGCGCAAGCAGGAGGCGCTCAGCTTTATCCATGCGCATCCCGGAAGGTTCCTCGACCTGTGCCTGCGCCGGGCGGTTTATTTCTGGTTCGATACACCGATGACGAACTGGGCAGGACATTTACGGCTGTATCGCAATATATTATTTTTCTTTACCTCCGTGGTGGCAATCGGCGGGGCCGCAGTCATGCTGCGGCGCAGGCATCCTGCGGGATTCCTGTATGCCTCGCTGCTGTTTGCCGCTCCATTGGTTTATTACATTACCTTTCCTCATCCCCGCTACCGGCACCCGATAGAACCGCAAATTACCATTCTTGGGGTATATCTCTTCCAGGCGGCCAGCCGGAAGAAGCCGGGCGCGGAGCGCATTACTTTTCATGCTCATATGCCTAAAGGACTTCAACAGTGAACATAGTCCCTACAGCTTCCAAGGTCTTCATCGATCCTGATAAGCCCTTGCGAAGGCTTTCGATTATCTTGCCGGTCTACAACGAGAAGGAGACGATCCGCGACGTGGTGGACCGTGTGCTGCGCACCGAGCTGCCTCTGGAGAAAGAGCTGGTGATCGTCGATGACTTTTCGCGCGACGGCACGCGAGAGATGCTGCCGCAGATCCAGCGGGAGATGGAGCAGGCCTTCGGCCCGCGTATCCAGCTGGTGATGCATGAGCAGAACCGCGGCAAGGGAGCGGCCCTGCGCACCGGCTTTCAACATGCTACCGGCGACATTCTGCTGGTGCAGGACGCGGACTTCGAATATGACCCGCGCGATTACCCGATTTTGATACAGCCGATGCTGGAAGGGCGCGCCGACGTGGTTTTTGGGAACCGCTTCCATGGGGGCGCCCATCGCGTGCTCTACTTCTGGCATTACGTGATTAACCGGATGCTCACCTCGTTTTGCAACCTGCTCACCAACCTGAACCTCAACGATATGGAGGTAGGCTACAAGGTCTTTCGCCGGGAGGTGCTGGAGGCGATCACGCTCAAGACCGACCGCTTCGGATTCGAACCGGAGGTCACCATCAAGGTCGCCCGGCTGCGCTGCCGCATCTATGAAGTGCCGATCATGTATCACGGGCGCACTTATGAGGAAGGAAAGAAGATCACCTGGCGGGACGGCGTGGCGGCGGTGTGGCACATCATCCACTTCAGATTTTTCGATTAGCAGTTGCTGCCAAGGCTGCCGAAGATTACGAATGCTTGCGGGAGCGGCTCGCGGGCAGCGCGGACTACTCTGCGTCGCGCCAGTTTTCCCCAATACAAACATCCACCACCAGTGGGACCTTCAGGGGATAGACATCCTGCATCAGGCTGATAACCAGGCTGCGCATCTCATCGACCTCGGCGGTTGGAACTTCAAAGAGCAGCTCATCATGCACCTGAAGCGTCATGCGCGACTTCAGCTTGCGCCGGCGAAGCTCGGCATCGATGCGGATCATCGCCAGCTTAATCAGATCGGCGGCAGTGCCCTGCAGCGGCGTATTGATGGCGGTCCGCTCGGCAAAGCCGCGCATGTTGGCGTTTTTACTGTTGATGTCGGGGATGGGACGGGTGCGCCCGAAGAGGGTGCGCACGCGCTGCTCGCGCCGCGTCTCCTCCACGATGCGGTCGATGAAGGCGCGGACCCCGCGATAGCGGGCGAAGTAGGTATCGATGTACGTCCGGGCCTCCTTCTGGTCGATGCCTAGCTGCTGCGCCAATCCAAACGGCGAGATTCCATAGACGATCCCGAAATTGACGGCTTTGGCGCGGCTGCGATGCTCTTCCTCGATCAGCATGGGAGGCACGCCGAAAACCTCGCTGGCGGTGAGCTGATGAATATCGTCTCCGCGACGAAACGCCTCGACCAGCAGGGGATCTTCCGAGAAATGGGCCATGAGCCGCAGCTCGATCTGGGAATAGTCGGCGGAGAGCAGCACGTTCCCCGGCTCGGCGATGAAGGCGGCGCGAATCTCCCGCCCGAGTTCGGTGCGGGTAGGGATGTTTTGCAGATTAGGATTGGTCGAAGAGAGCCGCCCGGTGGCCGTCCCCGCCTGATTGAAGGTGGTGTGCAGGCGTCCGGTCCGGGGATCGACCAGCACGGGCAGGGCATCAACGTAAGTAGACTTCAGCTTGGAGAGCTGCCGGTAATCGAGGACCAGGCGCGCGATCCCGTGCTCTGCCGCAAGGTCTTCCAGCACATCGACGGCGGTGGAGATCGTTTTGCCCTTGCCGTACTTGATCGGCTTCGGCAGCCCCATCTTATTGAAAAGCACGTCCCCCAACTGCTTAGGGGAATTTATATTGAATTCCTGTCCGGCGGCGTGATGGATCTCTTTCGCCTTGAGATCGCATTGCGTCTCCAGGCGCTTTGACATGCGCGCCAAGACCTCCAAATCGATCTTCACGCCGGCCTCTTCCATGCCGGCCAATACCGGACTTAGCGGCAGATCGATCGTGCGATAAACATCGAGCAGATCGCCTTCCTCTACCTCCTTGCGCAGCATGGAGGCAAGCCGATGGGTAATGTCGGCGGCCTCGGCAAGCGAGCCGGCCAACTTCATATTGAGATGGCGCAACGCAACCTCGGCCAGGCTATGGCTGGTGTAAGTCGGGTTGATGAGGTAGGAGTAGAGCATCACATCATGCTCCGCGCCCCCAATGTCGCATCCGATCCGGCGCAGCGCAGTTTTGTAATCATGGAAGCTCTTAGGGATGCTCTCGTCCGCAACGGCTGCCCTTACCTTTTTTGAAAGCGCATCTTTTCCCAAAGTAAAGGTGAACGAAGTACGCTCTTCTGCTGCAAGCGCAATGCGCACTTCAGAGGCCTCTTTCTCGATAATGTCCAGCGGTCCGGGGGCGGGCTCGTCCATGCCTTGCAAGGAGAGCTGGTCGTTGGTTTGAGCATCTTCGTTCTCGGCGCTCTCATTGGATTCGACGGTGGCTTCTACGGGCGAAGCAGTAGTATCGGTGTCGCTATCCAGCGCGATCGCCAATCCGCTCTGTTTCGCTTTTTTTAGCAGCGCTGCAAATTCCGCCTCCGAGGCGAGCGGACCATACGAACTTTCGCCGGCATCGCTTTCCTGAACCAACTCCTTGAGCAAGGTGGTGAACTCAAGCTCATTGAAAAGTTCGCGGCTGGCTTCATAATCAGGCGACTGCGCCCGCATGGCTTCTACATCGAGATGGACAGGGACATTCCTGTCGATGGTGACTAATTCCTTGCTCAGCAGGATCACATCGCGGTTGTTTTGCAGGGACTCGCGGTAGGTCTTCTTCTCCACCTCGGCCGCATGGTCCAGCGCGGCCTCCACCGTGCCAAAGCGGCGGATCAGTTCCACAGAACCTTTGTCCCCAATGCCGGGAGCGCCGGGAATATTGTCGATGGAGTCGCCGCGAAGCGCCATAACGTCAATCACCTGCGCAGGGCCAACGCCGAGGATCTCTTCTACTTTGACGGCGTCGCAGATCAGATTGTCCTTGGTCGGATTTAAGACGCACACATCCTGATTCACCAACTGGAGCATGTCCTTGTCGCTGGAGACGACGTAGACGTGATACTGCTGCTCGGCGGCCAGACGCGCCAGGGTGCCAATGACGTCGTCGGCCTCAAAGCCGGGCTGCTGAAGGATAGGGATGCGATAGACCTCAAGGGCGCGGCGAATATAAGGGATTTGCTGCGCCAGGTCGGGAGGCATCTCGGCGCGATTGGCCTTGTATCCGCCATAGGCGACATCTTCGAACTGCTGCGTCTTGCTATTGAATTTTCGTACGGAGGCGATGCCTTTGGCCTGCTCATCGCGAAATGTGGGCGCGGAGACATCGAAGACAGCTGCCAGATATTGCGGCGCAAAATCCGCCCGCAGCTTGTTCAGCATGTTCACGAAAACGTAGGTGGCTGCCGTGGGAACGCCCGTCCTTGTAGACATGGGACGCTGCCGCTGCATGGCGTGATAAGCCCGAAAGATGAACGACATCGCGTCGATCAGAAAAATTCGCGGCTTGGTTGCAGCTTGTATTTCGGGCGATGCCATAGGAGAAATGCGCTCCTAAAAAGTTTAACAGGAAGGTGGAATTGGAAATCAGGCTGCGGGATGGAACTGCCGAAGCATGCGGCGCTACTCTTTTACCGCTTGAATTTTCCCAGGAAATACAGCAGCAAGCTAAGCAGAATGCTCAGCAGGATGGAAGTGACAATCGGAAAATAAAAGGTAACGGTTTTGCCGCGGTACGCAATATCGCCGGGGAGCCTGCCCAATGGAAGATGGGCGCGGTTGGCCATCATCACCAGCGCTCCGGCAACAATCAGCACAAAGCCGGTAAATATCAGGAGCCTACCGAGTCCCATGCTCATGCTCCTATTGGCAGCGTCCAGTTGATATACTTCTGCAACCGTGCAGCACGGTTAACTTTCCCGCTGTTTGAGAGTCTAACGAAAGTCCGGGCGTATTGCACATAACAGGAGATTTCATGCGAACAGCACTACAGGTGTCCCTCGGAGCCGTCCTTTCCGTTGCCATGATGATGGCGCAAACCTCCAGCCAGCAGCAGGCCACGCCAAAGCCGCAGGTCCCGGAGCCTCCCGGGCAAAAATCGGCGCCAGCCACAGTGCCCCCGAAAACTCCGCCGGCAACCACTCCGGCAACTCCGAGCACGGAGATCAAGCAGCTGAAGGGAATGGACCCAGCGCTGATGGACAAGAGCATCGATCCCTGTGTTGATTTTTACCAGTATTCCTGCGGAGGATGGGCGAAGCAGAATCCGGTCCCGGGCGATCAGTCCTCTTACGGGCGCGACACTGAACTAGCCGAACGCAATCGGCTGATCTTGCGAGAGATACTGGAAAAGGCCGCATCCAGCGCGGGAGGCAGCCCGGCCGAGCAAAAGATCGGCGCTTACTATTCTTCATGCATGGATGAGAGCGCAATCGAGAAGAAGGGCATCGCTCCGCTCAAGCCGGAGCTGGCGCGCATTAACGCGCTGAAATCGAAGACAGAATTGGCGGGGCTGCTGGCCCATCTCCATCTCATCGATGTAGATGGATTTTTCAGCTATGGCTCCGACCAGGACTTCAAGGACGCCACTTCGGTGATTGCGGAGGCCGATCAAGGCGGCCTGGGACTGCCGGAGCGCGATTATTACACCCGCACCGATGCCAAATCGGAAGAGACGCGCAAAGACTACGTCGAGCATGTGAGCAACACGTTCCGCTTGCTCGGAGATGCACCGGAGATTGCCGCCGCGAACGCCCGCAAGGTGATGGAGATAGAGACGGCATTGGCCAAGGTATCGCTGACGGTGGTACAGCGCCGTGACCCGGCAACCGTCTACCACAAGATGGCGGTCACGCAGCTGGCGGCCATGAATCCCACATTTGCCTGGGACCGGTATCTGCGCGCTACCGGCACTCCGCCGGTGCAGAGCCTGAACGTGGCCGCGCCCGACTTCTTCAAAGGGCTGGAGGCGGTGCTGCAGCAACAGGACCTGCCCTCGATTAAAACTTATCTTCGCTGGCATACCGTCCACGCTATGGCGCATATGCTGTCCTCGGCGTTTGTGAACGAGAACTTTGATTTTTATGGCAAGAAGCTGAGCGGACAAAAAGAGCTGCGCGCCCGCTGGAAGCGCTGCGTGCAATCGACCGACCACAATCTGGGGGAGGCGATGGGACAGATTTACGTGGAGCGCGCATTTGGCGCAGAGAACAAGGCCCGCACAGTGGCGATGGTGAAAGATATCGAGGCGGCGATGGAAAAGGACCTGCATCAGCTTACCTGGATGACCGACGCCACCAAACAGCGGGCGCTGGAGAAGCTGCATGCGGTCGCGAACAAGATCGGCTATCCCGACAAGTGGCGCGATTATTCGAAATATCAAGTAGCGCGTGGGGACGCGCTCGGCAACTTCATTCGCGGCGCGGAATTCGAGTCCCGCCGCCAGATCGCCAAGATCGGCAAGCCGGTGGACCGAGGCGAATGGGGCATGACCCCGCCGACGGTGAACGCTTATTACAATCCGCAGATGAACGACATCAATTTTCCGGCCGGCATTCTGCAACCGCCGTTTTACGATCCGCGCATGGATGATGCCGTCAATTACGGCGACGCCGGAGGCGTGATCGGGCACGAACTTACCCACGGCTTTGACGATCAGGGGAGCCAGTTCGACGGCAAGGGAAACCTGGAAGATTGGTGGACGGCAGCCGACAAGAAGGAGTTCGAGCAACGCACTTCATGTGTGGCCAATGAATATGACAACTTTATTGCCACGGACGACGTGCATGTAAATGGCAAGCTCACGCTGGGGGAGAATGTTGCCGATCTGGGAGGGCTCAAGCTGGCCTTTATGGCATATCTTGCTCGCGACACCGCCTCCAAGGGCAATTCAGAGGGGAACGATGGATTTACTCCCGAGCAGCGGTTCTTCATCAGCTACGGGCAAGGCTGGTGTGAAAATTACACCGACCAGGCATTGCGCCTGCTGGCGCAGACCAACCCGCACGCGCCAACCAAGTACCGCGTAAACGGTGTGGTAGTAAATTTGCCGGAGTTCCAGAAGGCGTTTTCCTGCAAGACCGGAACGCCCATGGCCCCGGCAAAGCGATGCGAGGTCTGGTAGTCCTGCTTTAGATTGCGGTAACAACCCGCGTGGGCCTTGGTTCCTCTAAGATCACAAGGCCCTCAGGCCGTATGGACTATGCACTCCATTGTGATCTGGACAATTCGCGGGTTCTTAGTAGCGGTGATGTTGCTGGTGGGTATCACGGCAATCCGGGGCAAGCTCGGCCATCATTATCAGCTTCACTTCGGCCGCAATGAGCGCCGCGAACGGCTGTTTCTGGCCTCGCTCGCATTCCTGGTTACGCTGCTGGCTTTGCGCGGCATCACCTGGTCAATCCATAACAACATCGGCCCGTTCCATGACATACATGGCAAGAGCGGCTTCCACCTGCACCACATGTTTTGGGGCATTCTGCTGCTATTGGCCCTGGGATATATATGGCTGATGCAGATTGGGACGGGAATGACCGGGGCTTCGCAATCGGCCTCGGTGGCGATGGCGGTGCTTTACGGCTTTGCCTCCGCGCTCACGCTGGATGAGTTTGCCTTGTGGTTTCGCTTTCAGGATGTCTACTGGCTGCCCCAAGGGCGCGAGAGCATTGAAGCTTCTATGATGTTTGTCGCAGTGCTCTCTATCAGCGGTTTTGGCCGCCCCTTTTTCCATTCCATGGCCAGGGATATGTTTTGAGTACGAAGGCCAGTGCGGGACCTTCTTATCCTAAGACCCTGCAATTCACTTACTGATTCGCGGCCGTTCTTCTCGTATGCCGTCCAGCGGTTTTCCGGGTCGAAGCTGGAGCAGGCCCTGCGCCGGCCTCCTGCTTCATCTGGTCGATGATGGCAAAGAGCTGGCTGTTATCGGTGACCTCAACGAATGGAGTCGGCCCGCTGGAAACCACGTAAACGGTCGGGGTCTGATGGATCCCGATGCGCTCTCCCAAAGCGGCGTCGGCTTTCACCTGGGCGGCAAACTTGCCCAGGGGATCGATCACGAATGGCAGCTCGATTTTATTGCTGCCGGCATACTGCTCCGCGTACCGACGCAGATTCTGGGCGGTGATTTCCATCTGGTTCTTAAAGCAGTAATCGCGGAAGCCATCGCCGAGTTTTTTTGATTTGGTATCGAAATAGCGGGCGATCACCGCGGCATCGAAGCTCCACATATGCTGCGGCAGGGGAAAGTCGTGCCGCACCCAGGGAATGTGGTAGGTGTCCACCGCCTGATGCAGGAGAGGCGAGGTGTGGGCGCATTGCGGGCACTCCAAATCCTCAAATTCGATGAGCGCGACCCTTGCGCCCGGCGGGGGCTTCAGCAAAGAGGTGTCCGCCCCGAAAGCGGTTGAGGCCAGCAGCAAAAAAGCGCAAACCATCGCAGCAGAGATCCGGATATTCATAATGATTAGACTCGTTGATTTGGACTTCGATACCACGATTCTACCCTAGTTTGCGGCGCCACTTCCCCAAGCGGATCGCCTGATTTGCAGCTCCCTCACAGATGGATTTTGTACTTTAGTTGCACTTCAATCTGGCGCGGGCTGACCCAGTGGGTGCCGCCAAAGGTATTGGAATTGTCGATCTGATAACGATGGTTGGCGATGTTCAGGGCGGTCACGCGCAGCGAAAGCCGCTCGCCTATATTTTTACCAGCAGCAAGGTCCACAGTAGTATGGGCGGGCAGATGCGCGGGGCCATTGCCATTGAGGAATCCTGAGCCGTAGGAAACGGTGGCGGAGAGCCAGCTATGCCATGGCAGCGACGCCTGGGGAAGCACAGAGAGGGTATTACGCTGGTCATGATCGAGCAGAAAGTAACCTCGATCGGCGGAGCTGAAATCGGTCAGCCCGCCGGAAACAGCGCCTTTGCCCTCTGCGATCTGGTTGGAGTAATTGACGCGCAAGCTGCCATGCCGCCAATTCCGTGGGGTGCTTAGCACAGCCTCCCAACCGCGAATGCGCGCTCGCTCAATGGTAAGCGGGAAGAAGATATTGGAATTGCCCATCACATCGTGGTCGAAGAAATTGCGCGCCGCGGTGCGGAAGTTGTTTACTTCGAATACCCATCCCTTGATCGGAACGGAGAGTCCAAAGTCATGCTGCTCATCGCGTTCGCCTTTGAGGGGCAAAAAACCGAAGCCCTGCTGCAGAGCGAGGGCGAGAATTGGGCCTGAGACCGTGGAAAGCGGGGGCGCCTGATAGAAGCGCGAATAACTCGCCCGCAGCACCCATCCCAGATACGGGATGCGCAGCGCCGCCCCCAGCCGTGGATCGGCGGCATTTTCCGTCACCAGCCCGGAAAAGTGCGTGAGCCGGCCCCCGCCGGTGAATGTTAGCCAATGATTCAGCCGGTATTGCTCTTCCAGAAAACCAGCCATAAGGCTTCCATTAGGTTTGTCTCTTTCGCCTAAAACCGCGCCACTGCCATCATTGGCGGCGAGCCGGAAAACGGCATTGTCGTTTTCCGCGAAGCCGGTCGCGCCGGTCCTTGCGTTGTTCTTTCCCTTTTCCAGGACAAGCGAGATTTGCCCGCCGGCATAATCGGAAGAACGCTCATCGCTGGGAGTCGGGCTGGCATTGGGCCCAGCGACAAACAGGTTGGGATCGCGTTTTCCGTCATAAGCGGCGCGGTTCCAGTGGAAAAAAGGCGAGACAGTCAACATCAATCCCGCCGGAGTAGCGTGTATCCAGGAAAAATTGGCCAGCGCGTCGCGCTCATTGTCCACATCGCGAATGCCGCCCGCCTGCATCTCGCGCGTATTGGGGATCTGGTAGTGATCGCCACGGGCCGATCCGGTGAAGCGAACTTGATCGTTAGCGTCTATGTTGAAGATCAAGGAAGTAAAGCCGCTCAATCCCGCCGCCAAATCGTGGACCACCTCCGGAGTGGGTGTTTCCAGCCCGACATCGCTGCGGTTGCCGCTCAAACTGGCGTAATAGGCGAAGCGCTGGGTATGGTCGCCAAAGCTGATCTGGTCGTTGGTGGTGTATTGCGTGCCAAAGCTGGCGACGATCTCCGCCTCGCGATTGCGCTCGAACCCTGTGCGGGTAACCACGTTGAAGACGCCGTAAGTGCGATCCCCAAACTCGGCGGAATAGCCCCCGCGTTGCAGCTCAACGGTATCGATGTCCTTAGGATCGAATTGCGGACCTGCATTGCTGGCAATATTGGTGTTGGGGACGGGCACGCCGTCGAGAAGCCAGCTCACCTGATGTCCGCCGCGCACGTGTAGCTGATCGTGCACCACCACCGCGCCCGGGACCATGCTGGTAATAAAGCTAAGGCTGTTGGCATTGGTCGCCCCGGGAACCGCATCGATTGTTTTACGGTCCACGGTGGTCATAGTGGTCGCATTTTCGCTGTTCACGGTCTCCGCTTCGCCGGTGACCTCCACATTTTCATTCGCGGTGGCGACTGTCAAAGGGAAGTGCAGCAGCGGCGCGCTGCCGGAGACGACCCTTGCCTTCATCTGCAGGGCATTGAAGCCCTGCGCCTCGACCGTGATCAAATATTCGCCGAGCGGGACCGCATTAAAACGAAATTCCCCGTCCCGGCTGGTGGTCGTTGTCTGGCTGTAGTCGCTGGATTCGGAGCGCAGCGTGACCTGCGCGCCAGAGATAGGGAGATGGCTGGGATCGTGTGCCGTCCCGATGACGGTCCCAAAGATGGCCGCCAGGGCGGAGCTGCCCAGCAGCAGCCAGACTGCCGCAACCAAAGCAACGACGCGTAATTTCATGAATGTCCTCAATCGGTATGAAAAGAGCAGGCGCAGGAGAGACTCCTGCTATCAATCAGCAAATCATGGGGCAAGCTCTATATTGCGGAAGGAGGGCCGCGGTCCGCTTCATAGCGAAGCTCCGGGGCATTAGGAGAAGAGAGATACAACTCTGAAAGATAAGGACGCGGGTCCTGCTGGAAGACTAGGGCCGCCGCCTCTTGGGTCACGGCGGCAGAGAGCATTCCGATCGGAGCCCGGCAGCGGCAATCGTTCCCGCCCTGAATAAAGCCGGCCGAGGCCGCTTGTTCGTCTGTCCCGTTATGGCGCATGTGACCCATGGCCGAGGCGCCACAATGGCGTGCCATGCGCACGCAACAGAGGCGCTCCACTGGCACAAAGCTGGCCAGCGCCGCCGGAGCCAGGACAGTTGCCAAAAGCAGTAGAATGGCGAAGCTGGCGATCATTCGCCGCATCATTCTTTTAGTTTACGGGACTTCAGGGTGCTTGTAAGTTGAAAACATATATATTCGATATATCCAAGGTGGAGCGGCGCGGGATGTGGTTGACAGCCGCGTCTCATCCCCCTAACCTTCCCTGTTCACGGATTTCGCGATTTGGAAAGAGCTTAGACGATTGACTATGCGAGTACTGGTTATTGGCGGTGGTGGACGGGAGCACGCGCTGATTTGGAAGTTGAAGCAGTCGCCGCAGGTGCGCGAGGTTTTCTGCGTCCCTGGAAATGGAGGCATCGCCGACGACGCGACCTGCCTGCCCGCCGACCTGAAGAGCGTGGACAGCCTGCTTCGCGTGGCCCATAGCGTGGAAGCCGATCTGACCGTGGTCGGCCCCGAAATTCCTTTGAGCTTAGGCGTAGTAGACGAATTCCAGCGTCGTGGATTGCGCATCTTCGGGCCCAGCCAAGCGGCGGCCCGGCTGGAATCGAGCAAAAGCTTTGCGAAAGAATTTATGCAGCGCTGTAATGTCCCTACAGCGCACTTCGCGATTTGCGTTAACAACAAAGATGTCAGCGATGCGCTTCCGCTTTTTACCCCTCCTGTAGTGGTGAAAGCCGACGGGCTGGCCGCAGGCAAAGGAGTTGTGATTGCGCAGAGCCGCGAAGAGGCGGAACGGGTCGCGCGCGCGATGCTGAGTCATAACTTCGTAGGCGAGGCCGGGGATCAGGTTGTCCTGGAAGAATTTCTAGAAGGAGAGGAGATTTCCTTCCTCCTGCTCTCCGATGGGGAGAATATCGTGCCTCTGGTCGCATCGCGCGATCACAAGCGTATCGGCGATGGAGATACCGGCCCCAACACCGGCGGAATGGGCGCTTACTCGACCGACGATCTCCTGGAAGGCGAGATGCAGCACTGGATCGTGCAGCACATCGCCAAGCCGGTGGTCCACGGGATGAAGAAAGAAGGCACAGAATATCGCGGCATCCTTTATTGCGGCCTTATGATGACCGCGCGCGGCCCGATGGTGCTCGAATTCAACTGCCGCTTCGGCGACCCTGAGACCCAGGCGGTAATTATGCGCCTGGAAAGCGACCTGGTAGAGGCATTGGAATCTACCATTCACGGCGGCCTGCATGAAGGAATGCTCTCCTGGTCAAAAGACGCTTCGGTATGCGTAGTCGCGGCCGCAGGAGGGTATCCGGGCAGCTTTGCATCGGGAAAAGAGATCTCCGGACTGGAGCAGGCGGCAGAAGTTGCGGGAGTCCAGGTCTTCCATGCGGGGACATCGCTGCGGGAAGGCCGGCTGGTCACCTCCGGCGGACGCGTCCTGGGGGTCACCGCGCGCGCCGGCAATCTGGGCCTGGCGGTGGAGCGCGCCTACACTGCGTTGCAGCATATCCATTATGAGGGGATTTACTACCGCAAAGACATCGCTGCGCGCGCCCTCAGCGGCAAAGCATAATTTCACCAAAGGTATAATGATCTCCGCATGAAGAGTCTGTCTTTGATATTGGCCTCCTGTTTGGCATTGCTCACCGCGTGTGGGCGCTCGACTCCCAACAATGCGGCTACTCCCGCCCCCAGCGAATCAGCCGCAGCCAAACCCGCGGCGCCCATGCCCAAGCTCGGGCCAGGCGAATGCGGCGACCCTGATGGCTCGCACGGATATGTGCGTATCAATTCATCCGATGCCAGCGGCGCGCTGCAGAATTGTTCATTCCAAACCTCCAGCAATGGCCTGATCGCACTGAAAGCTACCAATACTGCGGGAAAACAAAACGCCATCATCCTGCTGGCAATCTTAAAGAGCGGGACGCAGCAATGTCACGATAAAGTCCCCACTGCGGTCAATTACCGGGCGAGCAATCCCCCACCGGTCCTCTATGTCGCCGGCGCGAAGCTGGGTAAATGCGAGATCAAGACTACCGCCGTTGACGCGAAACAGTGGAAGGGTACGGCTACGGCAAACATGGTTCCAGGCGGCAAGGACCAGCACAATACTGCCGCCAAGCCGCTCAGCGTGCAAGTGGAATGGGCGCTGAATAAATAGCCCCGTTTTCCACAACGATTCACACTGAAACGGCCATTTTCACAGGAGACGCACATCGCAGCCGCAGATTTCTCTTGTGCGCCGCGCGGGCTTGCGGCACATTCTCATAATCCAAGTGTGAAGTGCATTGCGCAACCGCTGGCGCAGCCAGCCGGAGAGGAGATTCGGCAACTAACCGCGAGCTCTCGCCCAAGATCCATCGGTGAAGAGGCCGCTACTTGCTGCCGGATTAACCGGAACTCTCATGTGGGGCCGGATGCAAACTATTTTGGCCTCGCGCAAGCGCCCACACTCTTCTCGCGGCCTGTACCTCGGAGGGCAGGCCGCGATTTTATTTTCTTAAACAAAGCTGTCCAGTTTTCCAAATGAATCCGCGTTATGCAAAAGCTTCCACAGACATTCGCTCTTGATTCCTCTTCCAATCATTCTTAAGATTCAAAGGTCTCCGCGAAAATAGAAATGCCTACCCAGGACCTTCAACTCGAACGTGGAATGCCTGCCAGCCTGGACGCCGAGCGCTCCATTCTGGGGGCTGTCCTCCTCGACAACTCCGCCTACAACGAAGCGGCGGAGTCGCTCAAGGCGGACGATTTTTCCCTTGATTCCCATCGCCGCATCTTTGCCCGCATGATGGACCTGATGGAGACGGGCCGTCCCATCGACATCATCACCATCACCGAGGAGCTTTCCAAAAAGAAGGAAGTCGAGGCGGTGGGAGGAGTCGCTTATCTCTCCTCATTAACGGAGGGGCTGCCGCGCCGGCCCAGCATCGAGCAGTACGTAAAGATCGTGAAGGACAAGGCGCTGCTGCGCGGGCTGATCCATGCCTGCACCAGCGCCATTGCGCGGGCTTCCGAACAGGCGGAAGATGCCACCGAGATCATCGACGCCGCCGAGACCGCTATCTTCCAGATCGCGGAAAACCGGCTGGGCCAGGGTTTTCTTGGCATTACCGATATCGTCAAGCAGTCCTTCGGCTCGATCGACAAGCTTTACGAGCGCGGCCAGCGCATTACCGGGCTGGAGACGCATTACGAGAAGCTGGATGAGATGACCAGCGGGCTGCAAGCCTCGGACCTGGTCATCATTGCGGCTCGTCCTTCAATGGGCAAAACCGCATTTGCCATTAACATCGCGGAGAACGCTGCGGTGAAGGACAAAAAAGTGGTGGGCGTTTTCTCGCTGGAAATGTCCCGCGAGGCGCTGCTGCTGCGTCTGCTGTGTTCACAGGCGCGGGTGGATGCCCACAAGCTGCGCACCGGCTTCCTGGGTCGCGAGGACTACCAGAGGCTGGTGCAGGGAATGGCCTCGCTGGCCGATGCGCCTATTTTCATCGACGATTCTCCGGGTATTTCCATTACCGAGATGCGCGCCAAGGCGCGTCGCCTGATGCAGTCGCAGGGGCGGCTCGACCTGATTGTGGTCGATTATTTGCAACTGGTGGCTGGCGGAGGCGGCAAACGCTATGAGAACCGCACACAGGAAGTTTCAGCGGTCTCACGCGGGCTGAAGGCGCTGGCCAAGGAGCTTCGCTGTCCTGTCGTAGCTCTCTCGCAATTGAGCCGCGCTCCCGAGAGCCGGGGTAAAGGCGAGCAGCGCCCACAACTTTCCGACCTTCGTGAATCCGGATCGATCGAGCAGGATGCCGATGTAGTGGCCTTCATCTTTCGGGAAGAGTATTACTTCAGAAAAGATGAAGTGCCGCCGGAGCTGGAGGGAGTGGCTGAAATCATCATTGCCAAACAGCGCAACGGTCCCACCGGGGCCCTCAAGCTGGCCTTCATCAAGAGCTCGACTCGTTTTGAGAACCTGGCCGAAGGCGCGCTGCCTCCGGAGGCTTACTAATACGCGCATCGAGGCCGCAACCGGGGGAGTCGCGGGTCCAGCAGTATTCGCAATCGGCGGCAGGAATTCCGCTAATTCAGATCCGAGTAGTATTTAATGCCTTGATAGCTGGTCTTGCGCACCTGCGGCGTCTGCGCCTGATGGTAATAGTGCGTCACAACTTCGGGGCCGTTGTCATAGTCTCTGGACGCGTGGTTTCCGGAGGCCGGATGGGAGCGCACAGCAGCGGGTACGTGGGAGGCGGAGCGGTTTGCCGCCATTTGCACATGCACGGGAGCGGTTTTTTTTCTCTGCGCAGTCTGCAAGGGTCTTGCGGAGTGAGGCTTCGCAACCAGCGCCAGATTGGTACGGGGAGCGGAGGCGGTTTCTTCGGTTTGGGTTTGCAACGGCGCCGATGAAGACGGGCTTTTGTGCGATAACAGCATCCCTAGACCGAATAGAGCGGCCATAACCAGGCCACCGGCCGCGGCAAAATACTTGCCATTTCCTGATCCGCGATTGGTAAGAGCGCCCAGCGACCAACCGGGCTGCGCGCTTGCCTCCCATACTTTGGCTTCCGCAGCTTCGCGCACCGCTTCCTTAGACCGGGTGCTCTGCAATATCCGCTCTTCTGCCTCATGCAGCCGCAAAACACGCGCGTCCAGCCATTGCTGCATATGCCGGTTTTTTATCTCTATAGCAGAGAGCAGGCCCATCATGGCAGCTTTGGCGGCGCGCCAGTGAGGAGCAAAAATAAACTCCCGCTCCGGGGAGTACTTCTGCTCCGCCTCCGCGGCGGAACTCTCCAGATTCCAGTACAGCCCCGGATCTGGATTCTTAAATTCGATATCGCTGACGGGCGGATCGGTGGGAGCTGGAGCAGCGGAGGCTTGATGAATGTCCTGTTCGGCAATGCTGGAGGAGCAGAGGTCCATCATGCTGCCCAGATCCTCCGGAAGCTCCGCGCACTCGATCCCGATCTCGGTCGGCGAGAGCACTACAGTGTGAAGCCCTCGTTGAGTAAATAGGTCCTGCAGGATGTAGGTCTGTTTGGGGCCGCTTGTCGAGATTCGAACCAGGCTCATCTCGGTCTCTCCTTAAAGTTCAGAAGACGACACCATCAAAATGGAGGGCAAAGCCGGTGGCGCTCCGTGGCGAGCACGGAAGGGTGGCGTGCTAATTTTGACGCCTGACCTGCAACAAAGGTTTGCTCGATTGGACGATTTAATTCAGCTCTGCGAAGTCCATGCCGTCCGCAAACTGGAGCCCGGCAATGACTTTGGCGCGGTACTGAACTTCCAGGTAGGCTTTCATGATTTCGATGTGCATGACCTCGCGTTCCGCAGGGCGGGAGCATTCGGTGCGCAGGCGCTCCAGCTCGGTGTAACGATCGTGGGCGAAGAGGAATTGTTGTACGGCGCTATTCATGGTACTGAGTCTCTTTGATGATGAATGGATTCGATATCGTTTAAAAGCCTTAAGGAAACAAATGTTCCTTCTTAGTTCCAAAGTCACATTTGCCCAACTAGGCGCGGTTCACATGCACGGCCCGGCGGTATTTTCCATGGAGCCAAATGATCAGCCCAATGCCGATCAGCTGAAGGGGGCCGCGAGTGAACACGATATTGTTGAGAATTTGATTGAGCTGGGTGGCGTTGTGGGTCCCGATATAAACTGCCCAAAAGACCCCGCCAGTGCCTAAGAGGCTGCCCAGCCGCTCTTGCTGATAAGGCGACATAATAAGTACCTTTCTCCCGGGAAGGGTGTCCTTATTATGTTTGCCGTTAGCGAGTTGGCAAAGATTACTTTGGTCTAATTACCGTAACCTTCCAGGACCGAGGCCGCGCGAGTGAGCGCTTGAGTGAGCGCCTCTATCTGGCTGGTAGTCCGGGGAAGGTCATTGGCATCGATCGCTTCATTCACGCCTGGAATTACTACAGCAGCATAACCGGTGTATTCCCCCGGCGCATAAATCGCATGCCGGAACCAAGGACGATTGGGCAGTCCCTGCGGAACCAGCAGGGCATGCTCGGCCCCGCGAAGAGCGCGATTCAGCGGATCGGGGCGCGAAGATATGCTGTTCTCCGCTTTCAGGGCCAGGCTTCCGGCGGACGAGAAGCGCTGCGCCGCCTGCAATAGAGCGCTGAAGGAAGGAGCGTTGCCGCCGAAGGTCTTCTGCGCCTTCTGCTGGGCCGCCTGGACATACGCGGTGACCTCTTTGCCGTAGAGGCTGTAATCCAGCGGGAGCACATCGGCATTGGCCATGTGCAGCACCTCAATACCGAAGACGCGGGCCATCTGCTGCTCGTATTTGAAATCAGGGTCGCCGAATTTTTTGAACCAGGCAAAGTTATCGAAGACCGAATGATAGACGCCATAAGAGCCGCCCGATCCAATGTCGGTGGCGGGAACGCCCATGCGTTGCAGGAAAACGGAATAATCGGAGCCGCTGCCGAGATCTCCTACCTCGACATCCTGCTCGACTTTGGCATTGGGCGGGCGGTTGCTCCCACCGATGTCAGGGGTGACGCGGCCCTCTTCGCCCTGGCCCTTTTTCCACGCCTCATACACCGTGCCGCCTTTGGGACTGGGGACCATTTTGGCGACGTCCCGTACGAACTGTTTGAGGGTGGGGACGGCGCTGGCGGAGAAGTTTGGCCCCGAGACACCTACGTCCACATTGAAATAAGCATCTGCATTGGCCAGCTCGCGCTCATGCTCTTCGCCCCATTCCGTAGATCCAATCAGCCCTTGCTCTTCCGCGTCCCAGCTTCCAAAGATGATGGTCCGCCTGGGCTTCCAGCCGGATTTGAGAAGGCTGCCGATTCCGTGAACAGCTTCCAGCATGGCGGCGGTCCCGCTGTTGGGATCCACCGCTCCATAGACCCAGGCGTCGCGATGGTTTCCGGCAATGACCCACTCCTGCGGCAGCTCCGAGCCGCGCACCGTCCCGATTACGTTCCAGATGGTGCGATAAGAGAGATCCATCTTCAGGTGCATTCGTACCCGGACCGGACCGGGGCCAAGGTGATAGGTGAATGGCAGCGCCCCTTGCCAGTCCCGCGGAGACTCCGGGCCAACCAGATTTTCCAGCAGCGGGCGGGCATCCGCGTAGGAAATTGGGGTGGTGGGAATTTTCGGCAGCGCAGGCGATTGCTCGGGGGGAGTCCGCTGGCTGGCCGGCAGGTCCATGGTCGAAGCAATGCCTGGAGTGGTCGGGTCCCCGGGATATTTGAAGGTAAACTCCACCGAGCCTCTCTGGACGCCGGTATCGGGCCGGAAGGGGCCGCGAGGATATTTATCGCCGCGAAAATATCCGTCATCGATAGGGTCGGAGTAGATGATGACCCCCGCCGCTCCGTGCTGCTGGGCCAGATAGCTTTTTACTCCGCGAAAATTTGCCCCGTAGCGCACGACTACGATCTTGCCGCGCACATCGATCTTCATCTCGTCGAGCTTTTTGAAGTCCTCAGGACGGCCGTAGTTGGCATAGACCACATCGCCTTCAACATCGCCGGAAGGAGAATACGCGTTGTAGGGCATCACCACGCGGGGATCATCCTGGTAAGGATCGCCCTCCACGTGCTCCCTGGTTGGCCCATGCATCCTGACTGTGTCCGGCGCGGTCACATCGATGCTGACTTCCAGAGGACGCGGCAACAATACTTTGTACTCGACGATCTGCGTCTCCAGTCCTGCCTCGCGGAATTTCTGGGCAACGTAGTCCGCGGTCTTCTTGTCTTCCGGCGTGCCTGCCATGTGAGGTTCGGCAGTGAGGGTCCGCAGGTGCTCTTCCGCGAGCTTGGGATCGGGGACCGCGATGAATTGCCGGTCCACCTGCGCCTGCGCGGTAAAATCCCTGAATCCGAAGACCTGCGCGGGCGCAGCCAAGCTCTGTGCCGCAGGCTGGGATTGGGGATGCGATAGCGCAGCGGCAAAAATCAATCCGATCAGGAGCGCCGTCCGAGAGGGAAGATATGCGATGTGTTTCACAGCCTGGTTCCTCTTAAAAATCCAAAGTTTAAAGCAGCTGCAAATGACAAAACAACTGAGCTTACACTATAAGCAGGATTCAGACGATTGTCTGTTGTGCATCCAATTTTTTAAACGATGAACGAACCAGAACTTTACTCCGAGCAGGCGGTGGGAGCGATCGAGGCCTCCGCGCTTAAAGGCGCCGCCCCGAACGCCGAGGACGGGGCCACATCCTCTCTTGTACAAACTCCGCCGGGGAGCGCCCTGGGAATGTCCGAGACCGCTTCGGAGGAGCTGTTTGCAGACCAGCAGGGGCTGGGGCGGATGCTGCTGGCGCTGCGCCATCGCGATTTTCGATATTTCTGGACTGGGAACTTTCTCTCCAATATAGGAACGTGGATGCAGAACGTCGCCCAGGGCTGGCTGGTATTGAAACTTTCGAATTCTCCTTTCTGGCTGGGAATGATTGGGTTCGCCTCCTCCGCGCCTATGCTGATCTTCACTCTCTTTGGCGGGGTGATCGCGGACCGGGTGAACAAGCGGAGATTGCTGATATGGACCCAGTCCGCCATGATGGTCTTCGCGTTCATCATGGCAGCGCTGGTATACATGAAGGTGATCGCGATCTGGCAGCTGGTGGTGCTGGTCTTTCTTACCGGGGTGGCCATGGCCCTGAATACGCCCAGCTATCAGGCGCTGGTCCCCATGCTGGTGCCGGGTGAAGACCTGGGCAATGCCATTGCATTAAACTCCGCCCAATTCAATATGTCCCGCGTGCTGGGGCCGACGCTGGGCGGCTTCGCCATGGCGTGGATCGGGATCGCGGGCAATTTTTTCCTCAACGCGCTGAGCTTTCTGGCGGTGATTGTAGCGCTGATGCAAATCCACTATCCCGACGAGCCGCGCAGGCATGAAAGCAGCATGTGGGAGACGCTGCTGGAGGGCTTCCGTTATTCCTTCAGCTTTCCGGAGATGCGCGACCTGGTCATCCTGATTTCGGCCACCAGCCTGCTGGCCGTGCCTTACATCACCTTCATCCCGCTGTTTGCGCGGGACATTCTGCATGTGGGCGAGCGCGGGCTCGGCCTGCTGATGGCTTGGTCAGGGATGGGGGCATTTCTGGGCGCCGCAACCATTGCCTATTTTGGACGAGCAAGGCGCAGAGGCAAAACCGTAATTATTTCCGGATGCGTCTTCTTTGCCTCGGTAGTGCTGTTCTGCATCTCGACCCGCTTTTGGATTTCGGGGCTGCTGCAGGCCATCTCAGGCTATTCCATGATTGTGATGGTCGCCAACATCAACACGCTGCTGCAGGAATTATCGACAGATGAGATGCGCGGCCGCGTGATGGGCATTTACGCCACAGCGTTCCTGGGATTTGCCCCAATAGGCAGTCTGCTGGCGGGCTCTTTTGGAAACCTGCTGAGCGCTCCGCTGGCCATAGCGGCGATGAACGTACTGGCCATCGTGGTATTTCTCATTGTGTATTATGTTTCTCCGGCATTACGCGAGCTGAATTGATTGGAGCTTACTTGGCGGCCAATTCACGCTTCACGATCTCGCTCACCATCTTTCCGTCCACGCGGGTGCCGTTGGCGCTGAATTTGGCCATCGACGCCTTCATCACAGTTCCCATGTCCTTCATGGTCGGCGAGCCCATCTCCTGAATGGTGGCGCGGACCACGCTCGCGATCTCACTCTCCCCGGCGGCTTTGGGCATATAGCCTTCGATCATCTGGATCTCTGCCGCTTCTTTGTCGGCCAGGTCCTGACGCCCGCCTTTTGTGAACTGCTCGATGGAATCCTTGCGCTGCTTAATCAGCGTGCTCAGGATGCCCAGCGTCTCCTGGTCATCGAGCGGGGCGCGCTTTTCGATTTCCTTGTTCTTCAGTGCGGACTTTACCATGCGAAGGGTCCCAAGCCGGTGCTCCTCGCGGGCCTTCATGGCGGCAGTGATATCGCTGGCGATCTTTTCTGCGATGCTCATACGCATTCTCCAAGTGAAGCAATTCAATTATATTGGTAAGAACACCTTAATCAGGACGTTACAATAAATCATGCTTAGAAAAATCCGCCTTTTTACTCCAGGTCCTACACCGCTCTTGCCGGCAGCGCAATTCGCCATGGCCGCTGCCGATATCCATCATCGCACCCCGGAATTTCGCGCCCTTTATCAGCGCGTGCTGGGGCAGCTGAAAGAATTTGTCGGCACGCAGAATGACGTGATTCTGATGGCCGCCTCCGGCACCGGCGCGATGGAAGCCGCCGTCTCCAACCTTACCTCGCCGGGCGACCAGGTGCTGGTGCTCTCCGCGGGAAAATTTGGAGAGCGCTGGACCAGCCTTGCCAAGGCCTTTGGCTGCAAGGCTGAAGTGGTGAGCGCTCCTTACGGACAGACTTTTTCGCTGGACGAAGTGCGCTCCAAGCTCACGCCCAACGTTCGGGTGGTCTACATGCAGGCCACTGAAACCTCCACCGGCGTTCGCCACGATGTAAAGGGAGTGGCAGAGCTTCTGCGAGGCTCGGAGGCGTTGCTGGTGGTCGATGCCATCACAGGCCTGGGCACTACCACGCTCGACGTAGATAATTGGGGCGTCGATATCATTATCGGCGGATCGCAAAAAGCGGTCATGATCCCGCCCGGCCTTGCCTATTGCGGGGTGAGCGAGCGGGCATGGCAGCGCATGGAGAGCACCAAATCTCCGCGCTACTATTTCGATCTGCGCAAAGAGCGCAAGTCCGCCGCCAAGGGGGAATCGGCTTATACGCCGGCGGTCGCGCTGATCGCGGCGCTGGGCGCAGCCTTCGATTACATTGCGGCCAATGCCGGCGGGAACCTGGCTGAGGGGCGCAAGAAGCTGATCCACAATGCGGAGACCTGCGCCGAGATGACCCGCGCCGCCGCCAAAGAGCTCGATCTCAAGCTGTTCGCTCCTCATGCTCCCGCTTCGGCGGTCACCGCCCTGCTGCCGCCCTCAGGCACGGATTCCGGCGTGATCGTGAAGGGACTGAAAGAGCAGTTTGGGACAGTGATTGCGAACGGCCAGGGCGAGATGAAGGGGCAGCTCTTCCGCATCGCCCACCTGGGCTACTTCGATTACCTCGACACCATCGCCCTGATTGGCGCGTTGGAGCAGGTGATGGCCCGCATCTCCCAGGCGAAGCACTTCGAGTTCGGAAAGGCATTGAAGGCAGCGCAGTTGGTCTATGCGGCCAAAGGCAGTGCCAGCGCACAGCCGAAGAGCTTAGAAGCGGTATTGGCCTAACCCAGCCTTCGCACCACGCCGCCCCGTTTGCCGAGGTCACTCAGCAACTGGGCGGCATTTTTTTTATATATGGGATGGAGAGCCTGGGGCGCGATTTCGGCCAACGGGGCCAAGACAAATCTGCGCTCCTGCATAGCAGGATGCGGTACCGTCAGCTCGTCATGCTGCACAACCTCCTGGTTGAAGAGCAGCAGATCGATATCGATTCTTCGCGGCCCTTTGGGCTGGTTGCGTATGCGGCCCATCTCCTGCTCGATGGCCAGCAAGGCCTGCATCAGATTGTGAGGAGCATATCGGGTGCGCAGTTCGACGGCGCAATTCAGAAACCAGGGCTGATCGGTAAACTCCATCGGCTCGGTCTCATAGAAAGAAGAGACCTGCCGCACTTCTCCCAGCAAAGCAAGACTACGTATCGCCTCCTGCAATTGTCCGAAGCGGTCTCCGACATTGGAGCCAAGCGAGAGATACGCGGTATTCAGCGCCCCTGACACTAGAGTTCGCGAGCTTCTCGTCTGAGTCTTACCGCCTTGCGCGCCAGGTAAGCGATGTAGCTGAAATGGATAAGCCAGGTGGCAATATACGCGAGATGCAGGTGAAGAAGAGCGTGGGGTGTGTCCATTACCGGACCTCCTGTCGCGAAATCGTTCTATCGCTGGGTAGTCCGGTGACCGAGCGCAGCGCTGCCCGCTCATCGATGTTCTGGCGCATCCGCTCCAGCTTGTAACGTATCCAGCAGACAAGAAATGCGAAGCAGGTGAAGGCCAGCCAGTTCACCCATACCGCCTTCCACATTGCAGGATCGATCCCGGAGCCCTGGCCGCCGGCGAAGACCGGCGCGGGATGCTGAGTGCGCCACCAGCGGATCGCCATATAGTTGATGGGGACATCGAGAAAGGCAAAGATGGCGAGCGTGGCCGCCATAACGGCGGTCTGGTCACCGCTGGAATAGCGGCGCAGGAGGAGATAGCTCAAGTAAATAAGCCACAGCACCAATGTAAGCGTCAGGCGGGCATCCCAGGTCCACCAGATTCCCCAGGCGATCTTCGCCCATAATGGTCCGGTAACCAACACCACCGAGCAGAAAACGACACCCACTTCCGCCGCGGTCACCGCGACCGCATCCGCCGCTCTGGCTCCTCCCGGCGATTTGCGACGGGCCAAATACCAGATCGAGGCAATCAGGTTGATGAAGAACATGAGAAAGGCCGTCATCGCGGAAGGGAAGTGGTAATAAAAGATTCGCTGAACGTTGCCCATGGTCGCTTCCGTGGGCGCGGCGACCAAGGCCTCATAGAGTCCCCAGGAGAGCAGTCCCAAAGCAATCAGGGTAAGAACTATGAATGTGTTCCGGTTCATAAGTTTAGAGTCCGCAAAATCCATTTCTTTTTGGAATTCTGCTCTCCCCGAGCAGGGCGGCATGCAGCACGGGCTTTATTCTGCATGTAAAACCGTTTCAAATAGCAGGAGACTGACTGTAGTAAATACCACGTCATAGACCAAAAGCAACTTAAGCCATTGGTCCGGCAAGTCTCCACCGGTAAGAATGAGCTGGGTGGCTTCCACCATTCCCAAAATTGCCGGAATAGAAATCGGGAAGAGCACCAGCGGCAGCATGACCTCGCGGCTGCGGGTGCGGATCGAGAGCACGGCGAAGAAGGTCCCGTTGACGACGAGCGCCCAGGTCCCCAACACCGCAACCACGATCAGCAGCCACGGATTTCCCAGGGCGCGCAGGTCATAGAAGACGACGAAGACCGGGGCCATCAGGGCCTCGATGATGAACACAAAAAGAAAATTGCTTAGGACCTTCCCCAGAAACAGGGCGTTGGCCGGCGCAGGCGCCACCCGCAATCCATCGAGCACCTGATTGCGCAGTTCGCGCGCCCAGGTTTGATTTAGGGCCACAACTGCAGCAAAGAGGAAGGCGGTCCAGATAAGTCCCCCGGCAATCGAGCGCGATTCTTCGGCGGTCGGGTCGAATGCGAAGCTGAAGATGACGACCACAAGCAGGGAGAAAAAGATCATTGAATTGAGCGCGTCTTTGGAGCGCCACTCGATGCGGAAATCTTTCTTAAGATGAGTCAGCGTGATGCGCAACAGTGTGCTCACCGGGGCCTCTCCTGCGCGGCTTGTTCCCGCGAAACTCCCGGCCGCCGCTCGATAAGCTGGCCATCTTTCAAGGTGAGGGTTTCGTCGGCGAGCGCGGAGAGAATTTCGGCCTGGTGGGTGATCACGAATATGGTCTTGCCGGAATCGCGGAGCCTGGCGAGCAACTCGGCCATGGCGCGGGTCGAGGCCACGTCCACATTGGAGAACGGTTCATCGAGCAGCAGCAGCTCCGGACTGTGAATTAACACGCGGGCCAGGGCCAGGCGTTGCCTCATGCCTTGCGAGTAGGCGCTGGTGCGCCGCTCCAGTGCGGGATCGAGGCCGACCAGGCGCATGGCCGATTCTGCAATTGCAGCCGAAGCGGCGGGCCCACCGTAAAGCGCGCCAAAGTAGCGCAAATTTTCGTTTCCGGAGAGCTCGTCATACAGCATAGATGCGTGCCCCATATAACCAATGCGGGAGCAGAAGTCCTGCCGCGCGCTCGCGCCAAATACCTTGACCGCGCCGTACGTGGGCTCGGAGAGGCCGGCAATCACGCGCAAGAGGGTAGATTTTCCTGCGCCATTTTCCCCCAGGATGGCATAAAGTTTTCCTGCGCTGAAGGTGGCGGAGAAGTCGCGCAGCGCGGCAAAGCGTCCGAAGATTTTTGTGACGTGATCGGCTACGACAACGGGCTGTGGCCCAGATGCAGGTTGCGGTATTGGGCGGTTTGCCAATGAGGATTAGTAGCCGGTCTTGGTGGTTGTTGCCGCTGGCTGGCCGGAGGCCGGCGCTCCCGGTTGCGAGGCAGCAGGAGCATACTTAGAGGCGCACTTGGCCTGGATTTCTTTAGCGTGGAATACGCCGTCGCGCCCGAAGGTCCCGATGGCAAGCGCCTGCGCGTTGTCTTTGAAGGTATCGGGAGGAGGCTCCGTTCCGCGATACTCCACTTTCAAGGTTTGCGCCTGCTCCTGCAGAACGAATTCCGCGCCTGTCCCCTGCAGCCGAATCGATCCGGGAACTACATTGCCGGCCACGCGCAGGCGTTTTGCATAGGCCTGGTCGCCCATCCCGCGCAGCTCCTGGATGGTTACGTAATAGCTCTTGCTCTGCTGGACTCCGGTAAATCCCAGATATCCTAAAGAGAGAAGAATTACGGCAATTGCGATCCCAAAACGCACGTAACGGCCAGAAGATTTCACGAGGGGTCCTCGCCGATACTTTATTCCGCCGCCGCTGGTGCGGTCAAGGGGAGGCCCCGGTTTACGAGGCGTATAATTTTGTTTTCATCGCTGAAAGGCAGGAATTTTATGTCTGTACAGAACGGTCATAACGGGAATGGCGCTCCGGGCAACGAAGGCTCCAACGGCATTCATAAGAATGGGCACAGCAGCGGGACTCCTAAGCCGCGCGCGGAGTGGATCGCAAAACGGCGGACGCAGGCGGAAAAGACCGGCGACAACAACTTCTCCCAGATGCATTTTGCCCGTAAGGGTCTCATTACGGAGGAGATGGAGTACATCGCCCACAAGGAGAGAATCTCGCCGGAGCAGGTGCGGGACGAAGTCGCCAAGGGAACAATGATTATCCCGGCAAACATCAACCATCCCGAGCTGGAGCCGATGGCGATTGGGGTGGCCTCGAAATGCAAGATCAATGCCAATATCGGCAACTCGGCTGTGACCTCCAATGTGGAGGAGGAGTTGCGCAAGCTGCACACCGCAGTCCACTTTGGGGCCGATACGGTGATGGACCTGAGCACCGGCGGCAATATCCGCGAGATCCGCGATGTGATTCTGCGGCATTCTCCGGTGCCGATTGGGACGGTGCCGATTTACGAGGCCATCTCTCGCGTAAAGCGCGTCGAAGATCTCACTGCCGAGGTGATGCTGGAAGTAATTGAAGAGCAGGCCCAACAGGGGGTGGACTACATGACCATCCATGCCGGAGTGCTCATCCAATATATTCCGCTGGTCGCAAAGCGGATCACCGGCATCGTCAGCCGGGGCGGCGCGATTCTGGCGCAGTGGATGGCGCACCATCACAAGCAGAATTTCCTCTACGAGCGCTTCGACGATATCACCAGGATCCTGAAGAAATATGATGTCTCATATTCTTTAGGCGATGGATTGCGTCCCGGCTGCATCGCCGATGCCAGCGATGCGGCGCAGTTTGCCGAACTCAAGACCCTGGGCGAGCTTACGCAAAAAGCCTGGGAGCACGATGTGCAGGTGATGATCGAAGGGCCAGGGCATGTCCCGCTCGACAAGATCAAAGAGCAGGTCGATAAGGAAGTCGAGTACTGCTTTGGGGCCCCCTTCTATACCCTGGGACCGCTGGTCACCGATATTGCGCCTGGCTACGACCACATCACCAGCGCGATTGGCGCGGCGATGATCGGCTGGCATGGCGCTTCGATGCTTTGCTATGTCACCCCCAAAGAGCACCTTGGGCTGCCCAACGAGAAGGACGTGAAGGACGGCATTATCGCTTACAAGATCGCCGCCCACGCCGCAGATGTCGCGCGGCATCGTCCGGGAGCGCGGGACCGCGATGACGCCATCAGCTATGCCCGTTACACCTTCGACTGGAACAAGCAGTTTGCGCTCTCGCTCGATCCGGAGACCGCCCGCTCCATGCACGATGAGACCCTGCCGGACGACTATTATAAAGAGGCGTCCTTCTGCTCGATGTGCGGCCCGAAATTCTGCTCCATGAATTATTCGAGCAAGGTGGACGATTTCAACAAGAAGGTCCACGGCCTGGAAAAATCCGATTACTCCAAGCTGATGGAAGAGCAACTGGCGGAGCTGGGAAGAAATTAAGAATTGAAGATGTGTGAAATCCCTTCTGAATTCAGGAGGGATTTTTTAGCTTCCAATGGCCTGCTGGATGGCTTGGGCAATCGCATTGGCATGACGCTCCATCTTTTCCTGCGATTCAGCCTCAATCATCACCCGGGCCAGCGCCTCCGTGCCGGAATAACGGACGACCACGCGGCCCGCATCCTTAAGGTCGCGCTCGGCTGCCTCAATGGAACTCTGCACGGCGGGAATTTGATCGAGCGGCTGCTTCTCCCGCACCCTCACATTCTTGATGACCTGCGGAAAGACCTTCAGGTCGGAGACAAGTTGCGAGATCGTCTTGCCGGAGCGCGCAACCACATCGAGGACCAGCAATGCGGTCAGCAATCCATCGCCGGTGGTGGCGGCCTGCGAAAAGATAATATGGCCTGACTGCTCGCCGCCCAGGACTGCTCCGGTCTTCTGCATCTCTTCGAGAACATATTTATCGCCCACCGGCGCCCTCAACATGTGGATGCCGGAGCGTTTGAGCGCGGCCTCCAGGCCCATATTGGACATGGTAGTGGCGACCAGAGTGTCTTTGCGCAGCTCGTTGCGCGAGTGCAGGTCGCGCGCCATCAGCAGCATGACGGCATCGCCGTTCACCACATTGCCGTGCTCATCGGCAAAGAGCGCGCGGTCGGCATCGCCATCGAAGGTCACGCCCATGCCGGCGCCGCGCCGCTTTACCTCATCGGCTACTACCTTGGGATGCAGCGCCCCGCAGTTCTCGTTGATGTTGCGGCCATCGGGCTGGTTGTGGATGAAATCCACCTTCACGCCCAGCATGGCGAATAATTCAGGGGCAATCGCGCTGGCGGCCCCATTGGCGCAATCGACCACCAGATGCTTGCCGGCGAGGGAAGAGCTTTGCGAGATGCGCGACTTCAGCCACTTCTCATAATCCTGCTGCAAGCCATGGTCGCCTGGCAGCGACGAAAAGGACTGCGAGCTTTCCGCCGGAGCGTTGCCATCTTCGAGAATGGAGAATATCTCTTTCTCGATGGCCAGCTCGATCTGGTCTGCCAGCTTATAGCCGTCCCCGCCAAAGACCTTGATGCCATTATCGGTCCATGGATTATGCGAGGCGGAGATCACCACTCCAGCGTCGAAGGAGTGCTTGCGGGCGAGATAGGCGATGCCGGGAGTGGTAATCACTCCGGCGCTTGCAGCCTCCCCTCCGGAGACCAACAAACCGGAGGCCAGAGTATCGCCGATCCATCCGCTGGATTCGCGCGTGTCCTGGCCGATGACTACACGCGGCTTCCGTGACTTGGCGGTGAGATGATGCGCCAGCGCGCGTCCGATCGCGAAGACTGTTTTCTTATCGAGTGGAGGCTCCCCTGCCACTGCCCGTATTCCATCTGTCCCAAAAAGCTTTCTCATATTCCCCTGGATTCAAGAACCTGATTTCGTCTGTGTTGAAGTCACGGTCGCGGCGATGCTCCCATCTCCCAATCGCGCCACGATCCCCGCTCCGACCTGTACATGGCCCGCGCTCTTGAGCAGTCTTCCATTCGCGTCAAAAACCAGGGCATAGCCACGCTCCAGAATACCTAAAGGAGAGAGGGCCTCGAGCCGCGCCCGCATTTGACCCTCCCGCGCCCGCTGGAAGCGGAGCGCATTGCGCATTGCGGCCCCAAGCTGCGAGATGCGGGTCTCAGTCTCGCGCCGCATGGAGGCCAGCACACGCTTCAGATCATGATGACGCACCCGGGTCGCGGCCGTATCGAGACGGCGGCGCAGCCGGTCGAGCAGAAGACGTTGCGCTGCCGCCAGCCGGTACGCCAGATCATCGACCCGCTGCTGGCGGCGGCGGACTGCATCCATCATTCGGTCGAAAGCGCGCTCGCCCTCTACAGCATTCCATTTTTGCCGGCCCACCAGCAGGCGGTAACGGATCCCATGTTCCAGCCGGCGATGCAACTCGCGCAGCCGGTCTTCCAGATGCTGCCGCGCGGCGATCACCAGCTCGGCCGCGGCGGAGGGCGTAGGGGCGCGCAGATCGGCGACAAAATCGGCGATGGTAAAGTCGGTCTCATGCCCAACCGCGGAGATTACCGGAAGCTCCGAAGCGGCGATCGCGCGCGCCAGGTCTTCGTCGTTGAAGGCAGCCAGGTCCTCGAGCGAGCCGCCGCCCCGTGCCAGAACAATCACATCTACATTTCGCCGCCGGTTGAAATAACGGATGCCCGCCACCACCTCTGCCGCCGCCGATTCGCCCTGCACCTGCGCGGGATAGATCAGCACCTGGGCGTCCGAATGCCGCCGCCGCAAGATGTTAAGCATGTCCTGAATGGCGGCGCCGCGTGGCGAAGTCACGATGCCGATGCAGCGCGGCAGCACCGGGACCGCCTTCTTGCGCGCAGCATCGAAAAATCCTTCGGCGGCCAGCTTCTGCTTGAGCTGCTCGAAGGCAATCTGTAACGCGCCTGCTCCTCGGGGTTCAAGATATTCGGCAACCAGCTGGAGCTCTCCGCGCCCTTCATAGATCGTGATCCGGCCGCGAGCGATTATTGCCAGCCCATTCTCCGGACGAAAACGCAGCAGGCGGGCCTGGGTGCGAAACATCACGATGCGCAGCTGCGCGTCCCCATCTTTCAAGGTGAAATACAGATGCCCGGAGTCCGCCGGACGAAAATTCGAGATCTCGCCTTCAATCCACACGTCGGTATACTCGCGCTCCAGGGCGGTGCGCACCGCGCTGACCAGATCGCGGACGGTCCACACCCGGCGCGCCGGCTGAAAGCTAAAGCCAAGCTGTCCAGATGGATCTTCCCGGTCGGTGAGGGCCATCCTCGCAGTTTAGCATTGAAGCAACTAGCCAATGAACATGCAGTCTCCGTAGGAAAAGAAGCGGTAGCGCTCCTCGACCGCATGACAATACGCCGCCATCACGTTCTCGCGCCCGGCAAAGGCGGAGACCAGAATCAGCAGCGAGGATTGGGGCAGATGAAAGTTTGTCAGCATGGCATCGACCACCTGAAAGCGGAAGCCGGGATAGATAAAGATGTCCGCCTCTCCGCGCATACTTGCCAGGCGGCCGGACTGCGGTGAACTGCCGGCGCAGAATTCGAGTGTCCTGACGGTGGTGGTCCCTACCGCTATCACTCTGCGCCGCTGGTCGCGCGCCCGGTTGATCTTCGACGCGGCCTCCTCGCTTAGCTCAAAGTTCTCGCGATGCAGTATGTTCTTCTCTACATCCTCGTTGCGCAGCGGCTGAAAGGTCCCCAATCCCACGTGCAGTGTGATTTCTACGGTTTCTATGCCTTTTGCGCGAATTTGGGTCAGAACTTCCTGGGTAAAGTGCAGCCCCGCAGTCGGAGCTGCCGCCGAGCCGCTCTCGCGGGCATAGATGGTCTGATATCGCTCCCGATCGGATTCGAGGTCCATGCGCCCGATATAGGGCGGGAGAGGCACATGGCCGATGCGCTCCAGCACGCTGTGGAAGTCCGCGACCGGCGAGAAGCGCAGGCGGCGCTCGCCGAACTCTCCACGAGCGACCACTTCGGCCATCAGCGCAGGCAGCCCAGCTTCCTCCTGGGATTCCGCGTAAAAGAAGAGCTTCTCCCCGATGCCGATCTTTCGTCCCGGACGGACCAGCGCCTCCCACTCCCACGGGCCGACTTGCCGGTTCAGCAGCACCTCGATTCGTCCCTGGAGGAAATCGCGGGTAGCCGGATTACGGGCGCTCAGCGCCTGGGCGCGTTCCCCAGAGCGCCTGCCGAAGAGCCGCGCCGGAACTACCCGAGTATTATTAAAAATCAGCAAATCATCGGGGCGAAGCAGCTCAGGAAGCTCGCGAAAGTAGCGGTCCTCGAATTTTCCAGTGCTGCGGTCGAGGCGCAGCATGCGGGAGGCGGACCGGTCCGCAAGCGGTTGCTGCGCAATGAGCTCTTCCGGCAGGTCAAAGTCGAAGTCGGAGATTAACACACGAAGAATTATAGGTTCAGCAGCTCTTGAACAGCATTGCGGTTGAGTATTTTGTGGGTTACGATACTGTCCTGATTCCGTTTCCGCGTTTCCCTACCCTATGCCAGCGAAAAGCGACCGGCAGTATCGCGAAGAGATTGTACAATTCGGGCGCATGATGTACGACCGCCAGTATGTTGCGGCGACCGACGGCAATCTTTCCGTGCGCCTGGAAAATGGGCTGATTCTGGCCACCCCGACCGGCGTATCGAAGGGAATGATGGACCCGGAAGACCTGGTTGTGGTCGATGTTGAGGGAAGGCGCAGGTCTGGCGGGCGCAACGTCTCCAGCGAGATCGCAATGCACCTGATGATCTACCGCATGCGTCCGGAGATCGGCGGCATCGTCCACGCCCATCCTCCCACTGCAACCGGATTTGCCGCTGCCGGCCTGGCGCTCGATCAGCCACTGCTCTCTGAGGCGGTGTTGTGCTTAGGCAGCGTTCCACTCGCCCAGTATGGCACTCCAGGCACTCCCGAATTGACCGATGCCCTGCTGCCGCTGGTGCGCGGTTACGAAGCGATCCTCATGGCCAACCATGGCGTTGTCACCTATGGAGAAGACCTGCACCGCGCCTATATGAAGATGGAGGTGGTGGAGCACTATGCCAAGGTTGCGCTTGTCACCATCATGTTAGGACGCCAGAAGCTGCTCAGCCATAAGGACGTGGAGAAGCTGGTGGCGGCGCGGGCGATTTATGCCGGGACGGCAGGAAACTCCTGCAACAACGCCGCCAATCAGGAGCCGAAGTTGGCCCGCGATCCGGAGCTGGCCCATAAGAAAAGGCCAGGCTAGGCGGAAAGAGTTCTCCCGGGAATCCGGAGCTACTCCATCTCCCGCTTCACCCGCCTGCTTTCGTTCAGCAATCCCATGCTGCGGGTCAGGTTCTGTAAGGTAACGATCCCCACCAGGCGCTCTTTGTCCACGATCGGTACCAGGGTAAGACCGCGCTTCGCGATCTTGCGGAAGGCCATGGCCAGCGAGTCCTGCGGCTGGGCAATTTCAAATCCCCGGTTCATGCATCCCTGCACATATCCGTTGCCCTCCTGGCGCAGGGCTTCCACGATGTGGTTGCGCGAGATTACCCCGACCAGGTCGGTCCCGCGCACCACCGGAAAATCGTCCTGCAGCGAGTGCACCGCCTTGGAGAGCGCGTCTTCCAGAGTGTCCGCGGGCGAGAGCGTGGAGAAGTCCGTGAGCATGATCTCTTCCATGCGGACGCTGTCCACCACGTTCTGGAAGATCAATGTGCGGTCTTCGATGTGCGCGGCGACAAAGATGAAGAAGCCGATCAGCGTGGCCCAGATGTTGAAGTGGTTGACGATACCCAGCAGCGTGACCAGCATGGCGAAGCCCTGGCCGATGTTTACCGCCTTGCGGGTCGCGAGCTGCCACGCGTCGGAGGCGCTCAGGACGCTGCTTCGCGCCATCGCCGCCCGCAGTATCCGCCCACCATCGAGAGGATAGGCGGGCATCAGGTTCAGCAGCGCCAGGCCGCCGTTGATCCACACCAGGCTGCGCAGCAGATTGCCGGCATGGATCAGCGGACGGTTCCAAAGAGAAATCTCCGGGGCCAGCGCCGCGAGGAAGGTCCCACTGATGAGCGCGACCAGAAGGCCGCCTATCGGACCGGCGAGCGCAACCCGCAGCTCTACCCAAAAATCGCGGGGCTCGTCCGCCTCGGCCTGAGGGTTGGCAATCGCCACCCCGCCAATGGGCAGCAGCACCACCTGGCGCGTCTTGATCCCGGCGTGCGCGGCAGCCAGCCCGTGACACAGCTCATGCCAGAGCACGGCGCCAAAGATGATGAAGAACAGCGCGACCCCATGCCCGGCGCTCACGCCCGCCTCCGTGGCCTGCGAGACCACCAGAAAGAGCAACAGGACAAAGGTAATGTGGACCCTCAGCTCAATGCCGAAGAGCCTGCCAATCGAAATGGACCAGATACGCATCTTTTAAAGATTAATGAAAATCATCGTAAATAAGCGACTGCTTACAATTTTCGCAAATCCTGCGGCCGCTGTACATTAGACGAAGGTCGCGTCACGAAAGATGGAATTACCTGGAAGGAGATGGCGGTGAGAGTGATTGCCGGTCTTTATCGCAGCCGCAAGCTTGTGGCTCCCGAGGGCGAGACTACCCGGCCGACCTCCGACCGGCTGCGCGAGACGCTTTTTAATGTGGTGGCTCCGCAGATCGCCGACTCCGTCTGGATTGACCTTTTTGCCGGCTCCGGCGCGGTAGGCATCGAGGCCCTCAGCCGGGGCGCGCGCATGGTCTACTTCGCCGATGAGGACAAGAAGGCGGCGCGCATTATCCGCGAGAACCTGCATTCGCTCGGCATTTCTGACGGATTTGAGGTCCAGGAGCGCGAGGCGGTGCAGGCGCTGCGCTTGCTCGACGCGGCTGCCGTCGCCTGCAACTTCTGCTTTCTCGATCCGCCATACAACAGCTATCGCGCCTACGAGCAGACCTTGGGATTTCTGTCACAATCCCAGCTCATCGCCCCGAATGGAATCGTGATCGCCGAGCACGACAAGCATTTTGACCTTGACGATCGCTACGGCGCGCTCGCCCGCTATCGCCGCCTGCAACAGGGCGACGCGGTGCTGAGCTTTTATCGGTTGGGATGAAGCGGTGACGTTCTAATCCAGTCCATTTGCACAACTCCTATCTCGTTGAGCGCGTTGTAGGAAGCTGCTCCGTTGATGAGTGAGGTTGGAATCGCTTCAGTGGGTTCTTGCACTGCTCGTGGAATGGGCAGGCTCTACGATCTGCCCTGAACTCAGAAAGCCCACTCCGGTCGTTCTTCCTTCAGAACCAAAAACATGTAAGCCCCACCCACCAAAATCCCCGGGGGGTATGGTGTCGCTTGTGGGCAAATGTCCAACCATCACCTTTCCTTCCTTATTGTTGCTATTAAAGACGAGAACGCCTTGATCGTCGACATCGACCGTAAGAATCGCCGATTCAACGCCATCTCGGTTGCGGAATACAATCTCCGGAAAACTCTTCGAAGCATTCGTGTTTACAACCCTCTCACCTACTTCGATCATATTTCTTCCGTCAGAAGAAAGTATCCTTATACAGGCACAATCGTGTGTCGCTTCTAAACTCAACCGGGCTCTGTTTGCTTCATCAACCACTTCGATTTTTTGTGCACGAAGAATTTTCGATCCAAGCTGCCTTCTCTGCCGATCAAATGCGGCATTGACCAAAGTCGCAGTTATAACACTCAGCACGATGGACACAATGATTGTCATTCTCATTATTTACACCCTCCTTGGATCCAGTCGGTGATCTCGCTCGTCCCAAAGTTGTTCATCTGTGTCAATCCAAAGCTTGAGAAGCGTTGAAATACCTGTGAATCTGTCCAGCCGGTAAAATGGTGAATGCCTTCATGGACAAGGGTAAAAGACTGGGTGGTACGGGAAAGTCTATAAAAATTTGGCAACAGAAGAATTGGTCTGCCTACCTCATTGACTAGCGTCTCAGCAGCTGCTCCAAACAGATGCGGAGGAATATTTGGCGTTCCAAGCGGATATTGTTTTATCGAAGTATTCATAAGCGACTTGAAAAAACTTTGCTTGGTATATTTCGGAATAACTTTGCCGAACTTGTTATTGCAACGTCTCGAAAGATTACTCTTTGCTTCGTCAATGAGTGCCCGTGCGTCAACGGCCACGTCGCTAAGTAGCCCAAGTTCGTCCAGGTCCTTGCTTCCGAGTTCTTCCCCATTATGCATCCAAACCAAACCGTTGACTCCAGCCACGATATTGTAGATCGCTCCGTTACTTTTCACGAAAGACTTCTGAAAAATGCTGCAGTCGCCGTTGGGACAGACTATGGCCGCCCCGCTATCGACAAATCCATATGCCGTACCGCAGTCAAGAGACATGCCATTCAGTGTGCAATTACCGCCGCCCCCACCCCACTGGCTCACCCACAGATCGAACGCCCGATCTCCACGATCGCAATCATCGCAAATCAGACCTGTTGAATCTGTCGCGTTTACTGGATTGTTGTTGACATAGGCGTACCGGTTCAACGACTGCGGATTGCCCAGGTCCATGCTGCCGCTATACGGATCGGGCGAGATCCAGCGGCCTTCGGTGCTGGAAAGCTGACGAAACCAGGTGTGCTCAAGGTTCGACTCCGAGTCGTGCTCGTCATCGGTGAATTTGTAAGTGTTCATCGTGATCTGCGGGTTGACCTCTCGTCCGAATGGGGCAAATACTCCCGCCCAAACCGGATAACCGTTGCCCGATGTGATCATGCGGGCGGAGCCCAGATGATCGGCGCTGTAGTACGTGGTGGTCAATGTGGGATAGATGGCGTGCCCGCGATTGTTATCGATGCTCGATCCGGTCCCGCTCACCCCTGCCGCCGAGCTGATCGAAGAGACCGGCGAGGAGGTCTGCCCGGTGTAGATGGGAAACACTGTTCCATCTGTGCTCACCAGCGAGACCTGCTCATAAATGATGGCCCACGATCCGGCGGCCGTGTCCGCTTCGTCGGTAAAGTTCAGGCTATTGACTGTCTTTCCCGCCAGGCTGCTGAGATCGATGGTACGGACGTGGGTCGAGTTCTGCATCTGATCGTCGTTCAGATAGTAGCCCTCGGCGTCCTTTACCGTCCAGTTGGAGTTGCTCCCGTCAGAGAAGCCCAGGGTCATTCCGCCCTTGGAGCCGGTGAGCTGGTACTGGCTCAGATGGAGCTTGTCTCCCGTCCTGATCGTATAGCCGCTCAGTCGCCTTCCGCCCCGCTTCCATCTGCTTCAACGCGCCGATCATCTGCGCTTCCGTGTGCTTGGTTCGAGACACCGCTCCCTCCCCTTCCTCACGCTCTTGCGTGACTATGAAATCATATTTAGCGGTGTGCGGTTTACAGGGGAAGGTCAGCTTCAAACACGAAGATTCAACAAGTTACCCTGCGGTAACGAAAAAACGCGCCGCCAGGCGCGTTTTGCTCTTCATCATTTCCATTTTCAGCAAGTTACCGCGCGGTATCCGTGCGGTACTCGGCAGCAACCCTCCCAGGGGTGACGTGTCACCCCCAACACCCCATGCCAAAGGCATGGAGGCATTTTCTCTTCAGAAACAGTAAAGGCCGCGCCATAAAAACCGGCGCGGCCCCAAGATCGGTAGCTAAGGGAAAAAATACTCACCCCTCGTTGCCTGGCCTACGTCGAAGCTCTCCCACTCCACCAGCGTCGGACGATCCATGCTTCGAAGCAAAGGACCACAACGCACAATGCAGCGCTCCACCAAGCCTTTGCCCAGACAGCGGTGGTCAGAGCTGAGACGCCGAACGCTAATGCCATAAAGAACCAGAAGGCCGCGCCGCTACGGGCACGCAACCGAATATCCTGAAAACCACTCAGCAGGAGCACGCCCGAAGCCAACAACTGACCGAACACCTGCTCCCATCTGGTATTCATGCTTACGGAGAACGTGGCTAGCAGTATATGCATACGAGTTCTCCCTCACTTCTGGGTGTATGGCTCAACAGGACCAATCTGGCAGTCAAAATCGGCCATCGTCGCTAGACCGGTTGCGGCGCTACCAGCAGTCCCAAGGATTTTGCCCCCAGTGCGGAGGGCGGCAGCACCCATGCTCCCTGTTCCTCCAGCGGACTTTGCCCCCGCCTCGGCCGACCCGAAGAACAAAAGTTTCGTGCCACCCCCGACGACCCATTCCTTCCATGTCTCAGGGAGCCTCAACAAACTAAAGAACCTCACTGTCTTGTCTGTCAAAGAACTACCGCTGTAGCAATGCTTCTGAGATTGGTATTGCTGCCATTGTTCCAGCGTTGTCCCGTTGTTTGCGGCGCCTTGCGTAAACGAGAACGGACCGCCGCTTTCGCACGGCCCAAACTCGCACTGCTGGTTCAGGTCTGGGAAAATTGCACCAAGCAGTCCCGGATTGTTGATCTCTAACCCGCTAGGAAGGCCCTCATTCCATGTTCCACCGATTGGCGGACCAAAGTTGAAGGATCCCGAAAAGCCAAAGCCGCTCGGCCCGGTCGAAATGGTTGCTCCATCCCCGAACATAGCTTGATTCCAAGTGCAACGGCTTCCTAGGCAATAAACTCCATTGGAACCTGCCACGTTGCCGCCAAAATCGCCGTGCCCACCCCAATCGCCGAACCACTCGAAGGCGGCGAAATCATCAAAGAGGCCGTACATTCCGGAGGGATCGGTACCGTTCGTCGGGTTATTCAGCACATACGCATATCGATTGAGGGACTGCGGATTGGTCAGGTCCATGCTGCCGCTATACGGATCGGGAGAAAGCCAGC
>CAZONJ010000013.1:0-49947 GCA_964581225.1 uncultured Terriglobales bacterium
GCTCCCGCCGCTGCACCCCGCAGAAGAGCTCCGGCAGGCGATAGTCGCGGAAATTGCGCCCTCACCATGCTGAACGCCTCGAATCCATCGCCAGGAGGCGGCCCCATCACCCCGATGTGACATCGTGTTCATTCTGACATGGAATAGATTTCATTCTTGGCAGATCATCGGTTCATCATGATGTGAGCGACGGGAAATTCTTCGCGGCCCGAAGCCGCTGGCATCAAGAAGAATTTGAACGAAATGCGAAATTCCCGGTAAACGCAAACAGGCCCCCACAAAGGCCCATCCCACGTTGATATGCTCCAGACCGCGCGCAAAAGCGCGCAACCCCTCTTCGGCGCTTGCGCCATCCATCGGATCATAAGTGATGCGCTCCAAGTCCCGTGTGGGATGGTCCTCTGCGGCGACAATCTGCAGCGCAACGGCACCGTGAGACTCGAACCAGCGACGTACTTCCAAGCAGGGGCCACAGGTTTCGGCAATATAGAGCCGCGCTTGCGGACGATCGTGAGCGTACCACGGCGTCAGTCGCAGTCTCCAGGCGGGAACGTTTTTCCGGTACTCCTCCCATGGCTTGCCGAAACGAACTCTCATGTCTTCGCCTTCATCCCAGGCGGCAACGCCCAGGCTGTAAAGAAAGGACATGACTCCCGCCGCAACCAGCCAGGGATTTCGAAGCAGGCCTCCCCAGGCCGCCATCACCAGCGCGCACGAGAGTTGCATGGGATTGGAGATATAACGATAGATCCCACTGATCACGAGCTGTTTGGGCGGATCGTAAGGGATCGGCGTACCTTCGCCACGTTGCGCGAATTCCTGGACCGCGGAAACTCCCATCACTCCCAGCAGCACGACGGACTGCAGTTCCAGGTTCCGCAGCCAGGCAGGTGTTGAAAGCAATATCTCCCAACCGCGTCCTGGTAGCCCGGCAAATATCACTTCAGGGACCAGGAAGAGGAAAACTCCGCCCGCGGCAAGAACATGAAGTATGGCGCGCGCTCCCAGGCGCCTATCGTCAAGAGTCCATCGCGCGAACATCTGGGCGGGGACCAGCACCAGCCCCAGCGCGACCAGCTCACCGGTCAGCCAGCGCTTGCCGAGCACTACAACGGGAGAGCACGCCGGCATAAGGATTAAATCGACGCCAAGAAAAAAGACTGTTACCCAAAAAATTGCAATCTCCCGGAAGGCCAGGACCGGCACTATTCCCCAAAGCACCGCCCATCCCAGATAGAAGTCGACGGGCATTCCGCGAAACAATCCATCCTGTGCGTTGAACTGCCACCAGCCGAAGCGCAGGTTGAGCAACTGCAGCGCAAGCAAAGCAGGCAATGTCCAGATGAATCCCATCAGCGCCGCTGCAAAGCTCCTTTTCAGTCCCGGTCGCTGAAATGTGAGAAGGAAAGCAGCTATGATCGGGAGATAGAGTCCCATGGACCGGATGGCGGCGGCGCGTCCCATCTTCTACTCTCCCCGCTTTTCCGGCGCCGGAGTCGCATTAGCCTGAATCAGATATTCGGCGGCGAGGCGAGTCGCGTATCGCTCCCAGGGACGAAAGTACCAGGCTGGGTCCAATCGCCTCGTGAAATGGATGGTCCAATTCACGCGAGTATGTTGGGCATCCAGCGCCGTCCACTCGACCTCCGAAGATTTCCAGTCTAACCAGTGTGCAATTTTGCTGTGGTCGGATACCCCGCTAAACCGAATATATCCAGGACGCGATTCCTCCACCCGGAGGAGCAGGTCGCCAGGATGTCCCTCGCCATGGGCAAAGTGAATCATTCGCGTGTCCCCAACTTCCAGGCCGTCTCCATGCGCCTCAGTGGGACGAGGGAACCCTATTCTCAGGTAAAAAGGCAAAGGGAGATCGGTCCGCGGACTATGACTGAGAGCTATCTGCACCTCCCGTTCCGAGGCATTCGCTACCTGGGACGCTCGCACTATTTCTTCCCGATTGAACGACAGCCGCGCGGAACTGCCCTCAATGCTCATGGGAAGCAAAATCAACAACAGGCAGGAGACAGTGGTCTTCTTTTTATTACGCTGCCAATCGACAATAGCTCCAATCAGGAGCCCAACGAGATAGAAGATCGGCGAGGCATACAGAATACACCCAAAACCTTCCCCGAGAAGCGGGCCCGAGAGGAGCAAGGCGAGAGTGAGCCCCTTCATGATTCCGCCTTTTACGGTACCGGCTTTCGGCGTCATCGCCAATATAAGCGCCAACACCGTCGGGATACCGACAAACAGCTCGGCACTCTGCTCCAACCTGTGTTCCACGATCAGGCGGTACATGACGCTTCCAACGCTGGCCGCAAGAATCAAAAAGATGAGGCTCCACTGCGAACGGCTGAGGGACAATCTTTTTTCCGTGTCATTCATTGGTCAATTCCTCTCTGTTCCGGCAAGCGCCGGGACGACTGCTCGGTCCACCCGCAATTTCATCCTTAATTTTCATGGATGGCGGGTGGCGACCTTAAACTCGGGGAGTAGTTGGGCCTCGCGCAACAGCTTGAGTACTCTGCTTCGAATTGGCCTCAGAAGTGGATTCTTGGCGAGGGACAAGAAGCGAAGCGTGAGATCGATCGCGCCATCCACAAATTTGCGCGTACGTTCTTGATTCGGAGAATTGTCGTAAAGGAAGAGTATGAGGACCCCCATCTGCAGGGCCCACAAGGCAATCGGCAATAACTGCTGCAAATCCGCCGGCAATCGCTCTTTCTCGATTGCGCGGCTGAATGCCTCAATGCTCTCCCGCCGAGTTAGCGCCGTTGCCGGGCCCAGGCAAGAGAGTGGATGATCTGGCTCTCCTGAATACCGGAAGATGACGCCCAGCAGCTTGCGATCTTTGCGGACGATGTCCAGCCTGGATTGCATCGCGAACTGTATCCGCTGTTTAAGGTCCATCTTTGGGTCGGCAAGCGCAACGGCAACTCGGCGATTGTGCTCCGCCTGTGTAACTTCGTAGTAGGACTGGATAATCGCTTCCTTGCTCGGGAAATAGTAGTACGCAGCCCCCAACGCGACCTGGGCTTTGCTGGCGACATCCCGCATTGTGGTCGCCTCGAACCCTTTCTCCCGGAATAGTTGCAGAGCGCTTTCCAGAATGGTGTTGCGCGTCAGCTCGCCTTTTTCCGTGGAGGACGCTTCTTTGAACATGTTCAAATAATGCCCGAGCGAATGGTAGCCCGTCAAGAAAAATATTGAGCGCGTTCAATTACAGGACTTAATACATTGATTTCAAAAGACTTCTCTGGGATGTGTCGACTAGGAGCCCGGGGCCTGGAGGAAGGGCGGGGCAGGCTGGAAGTATTCGGTTGTAATCCTCGGCACTGGATGCCCAATGTTCTTCCGAGGCCGCTTTGTATCCATAGAGAAATCGAGGTGAGCAATGCCGTTCGCGCATCACTCACTCATGATCGGATCTCTGCAAGTCAGACGATGTTGTTAATCCAGAATAACTACATCTCAGTCCGGGGCTTTGAGGGCGGTATTTGGGTCTCCGCCGTTTGCCCTTCTTCCTTGCGGACCGCCGCTTCCGCAGCCTGGAAGCCCATTTGAGAATGGGTACCATCGCAAAAAGGTTTGTTGACGGAGGCGCCGCAGCGGCAGAGGGAAACTGCGGGCTTGCCGGTAAGGTCCCATTCATGTCCTTCCGCATCCACCAATTTAATTGGGCCTTCTACGCGATAAGGACCATTAGGACGTACCGTAATCTTCACTTCCGCCATTTCGTTTCTCGCTTTCGATAAAAAAGATTTAACGCTGAGTATATCGCGAAGGCGTCATTCGCAGATTCACGCGTGAAACGCAAACCGCACTCCAATTATTTTTTGAAGGCGACATTAATCAGCAGCTTTTCACCTTCTACATCCACTACATTGCAGAAAGTGCGGTCGCCGCGGCGGGTAAAATCCAGGCCCACCCGGCTTTTGCCAATCTGCAGATTGCGCAGGTGCAGCTCGTCGAGGAACTCCGGCAATTGGGGATTCACGATGGTCAATTCCTTGCGCGGGGCGCTGGGACGTATACCCAGCACCGAAGTCAACAGAAGAAAGAATGTTCCCGAGGCCCAGGCCTGCGGAGAACAGGAGACCGGATAATGCACCGGCTCGTCGTGCTCCCGCCGCTGCACCCCGCAGAAGAGCTCCGGCAGGCGATAGTCGCGGAAATTCAATGCCGAATGGTAAAGAGAGGTAAAAATCGTATTCACCTCTTCGCGAAATCCATAGAGCGCCATTCCGTGCGCGATAAGCGAATTGTCATGCGGCCACACCGATCCGCGATGATAACTAAGTGGATTGAACACGCCTTCATTCCTGCCCATGGTGCGCCACCCCCAGCCGCAATACATGTCGTCGCGCATGAATCGGTCGATCACCATACGCGCGCGGTCTTTATTTACCGTGCGGGTGAAGAGCAGGTGGCCGGGATTGGAAGAAATCACCCGGAGCTGCCGCTTTTCGGAATCCAGCGCCATGGCATAGAAACTTTCTTCCGCCATCCAGAAGGACTTCTCGATCTGCTTGCCCAGCTCGGAGGCGCGCCGCTTCAACTGCTCGGCGCGGTCCGACATTCCGAACTGGCGCAACAATTGAGACATGCGGTATTGCGCCTCGTAGACATAGCCTTGTACCTCCACCAGAGCGATGGGAGGCTTGGCGACACTGCCGTCGCGATGCATGTTGGCGTCCCAGGAATCCTTCCAGCCCTGGTTGGTGAGTCCTTTGGGCGAGCGGCGCTTGTACTCCACAAAACCATCGCCATCCAGATCGCCATAATTCTCGATCCAATCCAATGCCTTCAGCGCCGCCGGTAAGAGCTCCTGGACGAGTTCCTCGTCGGCAGTCCAATTGAAGGTTTCGCTGAAGAGAATCAGGAAGAGCGGGGTAGCATCGACGGAGCCATAATAGGGGCCGAAGGGCATCTCGCCGGAGCGCGTCATCTCCCCGGTGCGATGCTCATGCAGAATTTTTCCCGGCTCTTCGTCACGCCAGTCATTCACAGATTTTCCCTGGAAGCGCGCCAGGACGCGCAACGTGTCCTTGGCAAGCTGCGGGTTCAGCAGCAGCGACTGATACGCGGCGATGATAGAGTCGCGTCCAAAGATCGTCGCAAACCAGGGAATGCCGGCGGCGATGATGTGCTCTTGCCCGTTCGGGATTTGCAGGGCATGAAAATCCCCGACACAGGTGCGCAGCGTCTCGTCAAATACTGCGTCGCCGCTGCGGAAGGAGGTGGAATCGCGCTCCCAATCCAGATAGTGTTCGCGGCGGCTGCGCAGGCTATGGCTGAAATTGTGGTCTCCACGCCGTCCTCTCTCCCCTTCCACATAACAGGTCACGGTATTGAGCAGCTCTACTTTTCCCGAAGAGGAGGGCAGGCGAAGCTTCCATGTTGCCGTCTTGTTCTCGATTTTTTCCGGCGGCGTCTGGAAATGGACCACCGTCTGGCGCCGCACATTATCCCGGCCCTTATAGAAAAAGGTGAGGGTATCAGCGCCAATTACCGGCTTATAGTACTGGCCGGTGTCCGGTCGCGCGCATCCCCGGACTTGAAAGACATCGACGAAGTCAGCGTCGTATATGATCTCGACCAGCAGCTCCACTTCAGACTGGTTGAAATTGAAAAACACCAGTGAGTCGAACAAGACATCGGAGGCCAGCAACTGCTGGCGGCGGATATGAAGGGTATTTTCCGGCAGATCGTAGGTATTGAGCTGCGCCAAAGCGCCGGTCGTGAGTTCGATTTTGGAAGCAAAGGTCCGCTCCGTGCTCGACGAGAGCACCACCGCGCGATGTCCCCCGACCTTCAATTCCAGATGACTGAGAAAGCGGGTGTCATCATGGAAGAACCCCACATCGGGAGCGCCTGGAGGAGTGATGTCCCCTGAAACCGTAGTGGAGGAGAAGGTCTTCCCGTCGATAAGGGTGAGATTATTTACCTTGCGCGGCTCATAAACCTGGAACGCAAGCCGTGGTTCGACATAAGGGGATTCGATCGGCTCCAGTTGCTCGATCGGGATCTTCAGGGCTGTGCTCATGCCGCGGCGCCCTCCGGCTCGGCAACATTTTTTACCGCCGAAACAGCAGCATGAGCAATCATCTCTTCGTAAAGCTGTTTGTAGCGGGCCGCCATGGTATCGATGGAAAAAAACTTCTCCACATATTTCCGCGCCACGGATGCCGGAATATTGAGGCTCTTCACCTTCGCCGCCATCTCAACAGTGTCTTTGCAGATATGCCCGCCAATTCCTTCTTTGACGATCTCCGCCACCGACCCGCCGGGCAATGCGAGTACGGGAGTGCCGCAGGCCATGGATTCAATCATCACCAGCCCGAATGGTTCGTCCCATTGGATCGTGAACAGCAGCGCCATGGCGTTGGAGAGCAGTTCATTCTTGGCTTCCAGATCGGCCTCACCCACATACTCGATAAATTTCCCGTCAATATGTGGTTTCACCATCCGCTCGTAATAGCCCTTGAACATCGGCTGAATTTCGCCGGCGATTTTGAGCGGGATGCCTGCCTTTTTGGCGACCTCAATGGCGAGGTGCGCCCCCTTCACCGGCGCTATACGCCCCAGGAAGGCCAAATAGGGCTGCTTCTTTTCTTTGCTTCTGTATTGCGCGGGATCGATGCCGTGATAGATGGTGCGCATCCAAGGCATATTTTCTTTCGATTTTTGAAAATCACTGATGGTAACAAACTGCACGTGAGGATAGTACTCGTAGAAGGAGCTGAGCTCCTGCTCTTTGGCATGATGCACGGTATATACGATGGGCTTTTTTACGAACCGCGAGTTCGCCAATCCGGGAGCGTTATTGATATGAAGGACATCGCAGTGTTGCGACGCGTCCTGCACCGCCCAGGCGGTGTGATTAATGTCCTTGAGAGCGCCGAAGATTTCTGTCTTGAGCGGCCATTCCGATTCTTTGTATAAATACCGCAGCTCGACCTCAACAGTGGATTCGCCGTTGGCATAGACTACGACATCAACCCCACGTTCTTCCAATCCTTGCGCGAGCTGTGCGAGAAACAACTCTGTCCCTCCGTAGACCTTTGGCGGAACAGAGATAAAGGGAGGGGCGATAAGAGCAACTCTCATCCAGACTCCTAACCAAAATTATATTTTATAGGATGCGGAATGGAGAAAGGGCGTTGGTGAGAGCTACACTTCATTGCGCTTACAACTCTCTCGCTTAAAACGCGAGAGAAGAAAACATCTGCCGCTCTTTTTTATGCGCTACACATTTTTCAAATTGCTGCGCGCGCCGCGCGCTGGTGTGCTCCTCTAAAACCCGTTGCTGGGCGGCGCGGCCAATGCGGCGGAGTTCTGCAGGATCGGCGGCAGCGAGATACTGCACAACATCGGAGGCATCGACCGGCAATAATATCTCGGAACCGGGCCGGAAGAAGTGGTCGAGCCCCGGCCAGTTGTCGGAGACGATCGTCGCTCCGCAAGCGGCAGCCTCAAAAAGACGGACTGACGGGGAATAACCGGCCGTGACCATATCGCGGCGAGTCACATTCAGGGTCAGGCGAGAGGAAGAATAAAAACGCGCATGCCAGCGGGGATTGAGATGGACGATGCGCCTCACGTTTTTCGGCCATTGAATTTCTTTCGGGTATTGCGGGCCGGCGACGATAAATTTTTGCTCCGGTAATTGCTGTGCCGGCCGCAGCAGGAACTCTTCAATTTTAGGCTGGCGGTCCGGGGCGTAGGTCCCCATATAGCTCAGATCGCAGGCAAACCGTTTGTTCACTGCAAAGCTGCGGTAATCCTTAGGGTCGAAGGAGCAGTAAAGAGGGACCGCAGTCCTGGCCCCAAATCGCTCTTCCAACTCGCGCAACATGGGACCGCCAGTAAAGCTGAAGTACACATCGAAGCCGGGGATCTGCTGCGCGTTCAGGTAGCCGGTCCTGCCGCGCTCGCGCAACTGTGCGACGGTGATTGGCGTGTCAATGTCGTAGAAAGCCTTGAAGTGGACATCGGTTTGATGCAGCAGATCGATCGCCGCTATGCCGTCGGGAAAATACGATCCGACCACCGCGGCATCGCAATCCTGGAGCTCGCGCTTGGCTCTCGGCAGAAGCTCGTGCCATTGCCGGTAGAGGACCACATCACAGTAAGCCGGTTGCGGCAGATCGCGGTTGGAGGCGTACCACTCGACATCTTTTTCAAAAAAAGTGATGCGATGGCCGCGCGCATGCAGTGCTTCGCAAAGAGCGCGAAAGGTAGTGGCGTGCCCATTCCCCCAGGCGGAGGTAATCGAAAGCCCGAAGATGACGATCTTCATCTCTTAAACCGCCAATCCATTTCTTAAGCTGCCGCTCCCTGATAGATCGCCGCGAGGACCTGCTGCACCTGGGCGGCCCGTTGCGCATAGGTGTGCTCCGCCAAAGCGCGGTTGCGCATGGCTGTCCCGATGCGTTTTGCCTCTTCCGGCGAGACGCGGCGCAGCAGTGCAACAATCTCCTGTGCTGAAGAGGCGACCAGGATCTCTTTCTCCGGGACAAAAAATGTCTCGATTCCCGCCCAGGCATCGGTGATAAGGCACGCGCCGCTTCCGGCAGCCTCAAAGACGCGGGTCGGAGGAGAAAAGCCGACGTTCGCCATCGAATCGCGGTTGAGGTTCAAGACCAGCCGCGCCGAGCAGTTCACGCGATTGTGATCGTTTGTAGCCACATGACCGATCCAGCGGACGTTCGGCGGCAGCGCCTTGCTTCCCCAGCCTTCGCCTCCAAGGATGAAGCGCAGCTCCGGGGCGAGCCTGGCTGCGGCAAGAAAAAAGTCCTCTACGCGCTTCTCGCGGTCCGGCAAACGGTTCCCCACCAGCACCAGGTCACAGGCAAGCTCCGGATCGGGAGCCACAGGACGATGCGTCTGTGGATCGAGACCGTTATAAATTGGGTAACAGTTCTTCGCCCCCAATTGCAGATAATGCTCCATGATCGGCGCTCCGCCACCATAAGTAAAGATGAGGTCATATCGCGGGATCAGCCGACGGAAAGGATCTTCTACATTGGCTTCGACACGCGCTAGAGTGGCCGGCGCATCCACGTCCCAAAAGGCGCGCATCGCATCGCTTTTGATCTCGACCGCGACTGCCCGTTCGAGCAGCTCATCGTCCGCGCCCACCCCGCTGTGCTTGATAATGAGATCGGCGTCGCGGGCGCGCTCCATTACTGTTGGGAGCTCCTGTGGAGTTGCATAGACCAGGCTCTCCACATAGCTGTAATCGCCGGCATCGCGCCGCTGCTGACGGCCATACACGTCGGGCTCGGCAAAGATAATCGTGTGTCCCAGCTGGCTAAGGTGCTTATAAATTCCGCGATAGTAAGTGGCGGCCCCGTTCCAATAGGATGAAGTAATACTTGAGCCGAAGACGAAGATCTTCATGCAGCAAGTCCCTCGCAGATTTCCATGAGCTGTTGCGCGCGATGCATGCAGGTATGGCGCTTGCGGATGGTCTCCATCCCATTGGCGGCAATCTGCCGGCGCGCCTTCTCATCCCCCAGCAGATACTCTATCTCCTCGAGCATGGCCTTGCCGTCGCCGACACATACATAGTCTTCGCCATGACGGAAAAGCTCCTCCGCGTCCTCCCATGGAGAGCACACCAGCGTGGCGCCACAGGATAGCGCCTCAAAGACGCGAATGGTTGGGATACCGCTCAGCCCATTCGCATACTGCCGTCGCGGCACATGCAGCGCGAGCGCCGACTCGCTGTAAGCGAGGGGCGCCCACAGATTGGGCAGGTAACCGCGATATTCGATTCCCGCTTCCTGCAGTTTTTGCAGCGCCGCCTCCGGATATCGCACTCCATGGACGACGACACGCCGCTGCCCTTTCAAGGCAGCCGCCGGGCCGATAAGAAATTCTTCCAGCTCTCGCGTACGCTCTTCATCTCCCCAGTTTCCAATCCAGAGCAAATCGTTGACCGCAGGGACATTCTGCGGAGCGAAGACCTCGGTATCGGCGGCCTCATGAAATGTCCAGGTGTTGGGGATGCCAAAGCCATCGGCATAAATGCGGCGTATGGCTTCTCCAAAGGCGAGGACGCCATCAAAAAGATACAGATTGAAACGCAGCATCTCGCCCGGCCGGGTGTACGCGCGATGGTGCGTATCGTGCAAGAGCACCTTGAATCCATAACGCTGCTTTAGCGCGAGCACCTGGTTGGCGATGGCCGGATCGGTCCACTCGTGAATCAGGACCAGATCGGCCCCCTTCAATTCTTCCTCCATGTGAGGCCCAAAGCTCCGGTCATTGTGGTAGAAGTGAATGTCCAGATCGGGATAGGTGGCGCGAAAGTCATCGATCGCGGTAATTGCCTTCTCGCCTTCATTCTGCACGAGATTGTTCAGCGACCACGAACCAAGCTCTTCGTAGCTGCGCACTTTATGCCCTAAACGGCCAAGGGCGCGGCACAGGCCTCGCAGAAAGTGGGCATTGCCATGGTTCCAGTCGGAGACCAGCGAATGCGCAAAGATGCGAATCTGTAATGGAGACTTCATATCGACATGGCCTCTGCCGGCGTCAGAATCTGATAGACGTTCAGGTAGTCCTCCACCATCCGTTCACTGGTAAACCGCTGGCGCGCGCGCGCCTGGGCAAGGCCGGCATAGCGAGAGCAAAGCTCCCGGTCCCGCGAGAGCCGGCTGAGATTTTCCCTCAAACTCTCAGGATCGTTATGCCGGAAATAGCAGGCTGCCTCGCCCCACAGCTCGTGAAAGCTGGGAATATCGTTGGCGACGATGGCGCAACGGGAGAGCGCCGCCTCAAGGGGCGCAAGACCGAAAGGCTCATAGCGCGAGGTCGCCGCATAGATTGCGGTGCGAGCATAAAGCTGGCGCAACTGCCCTTCACTCTGCGGTCCTTTCATATGAATGCGCTCCCATCCTGCGGCGGAAATTTTAGAATTTTCTCCCATATCGGGGTGACGCTCCGAACCTACGATGTAAATCGGGAGCGCAGGCTCAATCTGGGTCAACAGCGCAACGTTCTTGCCGGCGTCCCACAGCCGCCCCACCGAGAGTACCGCAACCTCTTTACTCAGATGTGAGCTGAACAAATTAGGATTGCGCCCGTTATAGATAACCACGCCCAAACTCGGTTTTCCATAATAGCGGACCACATTCTCCAGCATGGTCTGGGTAGGAGCGACCACAGCATTCGCATGGGACAATCCTCGCGCAACGCTTTCCCGGTACCAGTTGGTCCATTTGCTCTCGCGTGGCTCGCTGCCGTGGACAGCCATCCACCAGCTCACGATATCGCTATGTGCAACTACGATCCTGGGAACATCGCATTTCAAAGATCCGTAATAAAACTGGTTCAGGTGAAGCAGGTCTGGCTTCACCTCTTCGATGATGTTCAGCAGATAATCGGAGGAGGCTTCCAGGTCCTCTTCCGAATCCTGCATCCATTCCAGCTTGAAGGCCGTAGGACGGAAATCCAGCCCTTTCAGGCCCTCCATCCATTCCATTTGGGCCGCATTGGGGATGTCCCCAAAGCTGACCAGCACGACCTCATTCCCGCGCCGGAGCAGCTCCGTCACCAGCTCGCGCGCGTAAATCCATACTCCTCCCAGCGTGTCCGCGGTTACGACTACGCGCATTCCAGGTCCTCAAGGGGGAGAGGCTGCTGCTCCTGAATATCGCTGTAGCCCTTTTTCTGGAACATCGAGGTGTAATAACGGTGGGCCCGTTCCCAGGCCTGATCGTCGGGTTGGGCGCCGAAGGTCTGCACGTACAGCGGACTACCGGGAAAGGGAAACATCGGGACCGGCTCGCTCACCCAAACCCCCTGGGCCTTCAGATATTCCTGCCAGCGGCGAATCTCGTTGCGATCGTCTTTTTCGGTGAGGATCAGGTTGGCCTGCACCCAATGGATGCGCTGCTTGGCATAAATCAGCAGCTCCGTGATCCGGTCCGTCCCGATGCGGCAGTTCTTATTCAGCTCCTCCCGGCCCTCGGCGGTAATGGACTCGATGCCGCATTCCATGGAAATGCAGTGGGCCCGCCCCAGAAGGTCGAGCGACTCTTCGTCCCAAAGGTCGATTCGGCTCTGGAAACCGATGCTTACCGGACGCTCCGCAATCCCCTCAAGCAGGCGGCGGACGTTCTTACCGACGCCGAAGATCTCGTCGATAAAGTAGATGTAGTCCACCCCACGCGCCACCAGGCTGTCGATTTCGGCAAGCACCGCGTCCACATTGCGTTCGCGGAATTTGTTGCGAAAAAGCGTCTTATTGCAAAACGTGCAGGACCATGGGCATCCGCGGGCAAATTCCAATTCCGCGCCATGACCTTCACCCCAGAAGACGTGATGACGGTGCTTATGGGCTTCAACATTGTAGTTGGCGAAATCGAGCGCATCCAAAGACTTCATGTCGGTGACGCCCAACTCCGCGCTCAAGCGCATGGCTCCATTCGGCTCACGCCAGCAGGCGCCCGCGACATCCGTCCATGGCTTGCCGGCCAGCTGTGCCAAAGTCTGGTCGGGCTCCCCGCGCAGGGCGACGTCGCATTTCATCTTGCGCAATGCCGCAGCCGGAGTCGCCGAAGAATGCGGTCCGATCGCAACCTTAGTCGCTTTTCTGCCCAGCGCCGCAAACCACTCGGTGGGAACCCGGACCTCAGGCGGCGGGCAGCGCCAGAACAGATAAGACGGGGCAGTTGGAATCACCAGGAAGTCGGGTTGAAAGTTCTGCACTTTCGGCCGCACTTCGCCGGTGTTCAGGTTGTCCACCTGGGCATCGATCAGGAGCGCATCGTGTCCTGCTTTCTTGATCTCATCGCAGGCAAAGAGCAACTCCAGCGGATAATGCGGCTCCTGGCAGCCAAAATAAGTGGAACCATGAAACGTCCAGTTCGGATTGACGAGCGCATATTTCATTATGCCGTCCTTTGCATTGGGAGCACACTGGCCACCAGCTCGTGGTCCATGGACGTGTCGGGGAGCTGCGGGAAGTATTCCGCATTCTGCTTACGGAACTGGTAAATACGCTCCAGTGTTTGCTGCACGGTGGTGAGCGGCCGCCAACCGGTATCTCGCTCCAGCTTGGAGCAATCGGTAACGTAGACCAATTGATCGCCAGGGCGGGGCGGCTCATGCAGGAAGTGGACTTCACGCCGGGTAAGCTTCTCGATAGCTTCCATCAGCTCCAGCAATGAGGTGGTATGCTTCGGGCCGCCACCCACGTTATATACCTGGCCAGCGGTGACGGAGATTTTTCCGCGAACAGCCTCGAAAGCCTTCAACAGATCCTGCACATAAAGAACATCGCGGACCTGTTTTCCGTCCCCATAAATCATCAGCGGAGCGCCCGCCATTACGCTGTAAAGGAAATGGGCCACCCAGCCCTGGTCTTCGGTGCCGAATTGGCGCTCACCCGCGATGCAGGACATGCGCAAGACCACGGTAGGAATGCCATAGATGCGCGCATAATCATGCACATACTGGTCGGCCGCGCCTTTGGAACATCCGTATGGAGAATGAAAATCGAGCGGCTGCGCTTCCGAGATCCCGGTAGTGTTTGCATACCGGTAGCGTTTGCCTTCAAGGGCAAGGGCGTGCTCCGCCATGTCCCCGTAGACTTTGTTGGTTGAGGTAAAGAGGACGAAGGGACGGTTCCCGGACTTCCTCGCCGCCTCAAGGATGTTGAAAGTTCCTCCGACGTTTACCTCGAAGTCATGACGAGGGTCTGTGACCGAAGTGGTCACCGCGACCTGGGCCGCAAAATGGTAGATCTCATTGGCGTGGCGAGCGGCGTGCTCTACTGCTTTCGCCTCCCGCACATCTCCTATCGTGATCTGTAAGCGTCCGGATTTACCGGCGATCCCCCGCAGCCATTCCACATTATGACGAACTCCATGGCGGGAGAGATTATCGAAGATATGGACCTTCGCATCTGTCTTTGTCAGCAGATGGTGGGCCCAGTTCGAGCCGATAAATCCGGCCCCGCCGAATATCACGACCGATCGAAAGCTTTCTGTATTGTTCATCTCGTCTTCCACTTGGGGCGATGATTTCATGCAGTCAGACCAAAGCTGCTGAGATTCGCCACCATCTCGGCTGCCTTGTCCTCGGCCTGCTGCAAACGCAACCACTCCACCAGCTCTTCCATCCCCTTTTCAAAGCTGACTCGGGGCTGAAAGCCCAGCAAGGTCTTTGCTTTGGAGATATCGGCGAAGCAATGGCGGATGTCCCCCGCGCGATATTTACCCGTAACCTCGCCCGGTAGATTTACTCCTAAAGCTTTGCCCAGCGCCTGGGCGACCTCGCGGATTGAAATCGGGACGCCAGAGCCGACATTCAACGCCTGGCCATCGGCCTGGGAGCTCTCCATGGCCAGAAGATTGGCCTGGACCACGTCATGCACACTGACAAAATCGCGCATCTGTTTGCCATCTTCGAAGATCAGCGGCGGACGCTGATTCATCAGCCGCGAAGCGAAGATCGCCGCTACCCCGGTATAAGGATTGGAGAGCGCCTGGCGTGTTCCGTAGATATTGAAGAAGCGGAGCGCGACCACCGGCAATTCGTAGGTCCCGCCGAAGAGCAGGCACATCTCTTCCTGGTCTTTTTTCGTCAGCGCATAGATCGAGGTACATTGCAGCTCCTTGGATTCACTCGCCGGAATCGGGGTCAGGTCCACCGCGCATTGCGGACAGCGCACCTCCCAGCTCTTTTGTTTCAACTGTTCGTTGGGACGAGGCGCAGGCGACATCTCTCCGCAATTCACGCATAGATACTTGCCTTCTCCGTAAATTGACATCGAAGAGGCTACAACCAGCTTCTCGATATTTGACTTTGCATCCAGCAAGGCCTGCAGCAGATTGGCTGTGCCTGAAGTGTTGGCGCTCACATAATTCGCGATCTCATACATCGACTGGCCTACTCCTACAGCCGCCGCCATGTGGAAGATCACATCGACGCCGCGCACCACCTGCCGCACCGCCTCTAAATCGCGCATGTCACCGGTGACCAGCTCTACATGGGGGGAAAGATAGTCTGGCCGTCCCGCGGGATGCACCTGAGGCGAGAGACTGTCGAAGGCGATCACCCGATGTCCGCGGGCCAGCAAGGCATCGGCGATGTGCGAACCTACAAATCCAGCGCCACCGGTAATGAGTATCTTTTTAGCCATGTTCCTGAAGCGTTTCCTTTCTTTCTCTTCTCCTAAGCCACCGCCGCCGGGGCCGAGGCTTTCTGCGGCGCATACCGTGAAATCATCCATGCGGCAAAGTTGGCGAAATCCTGCGGGTCCTTAGGCGGACTCGTATAATGTGGCGCAATTCCCAGATGCTCCGGAGTGAAGCAAAGAGTCAGCGTGGTGTTGAACTCGTCGATGGCCTTCATCTGGCGGTCAAACCAATCGATCGCGTTCGGACGAAAACTATCGGCCCAGCTCAGGCCGGTGCGCAGATGCCGCACATTCAATTTGCGCAGCCACTCGACCGCAGTATCGAGACGGTGGTCCTCATAGTGAAACCACTGGCATATCCCCACCCCTTTCGGGAAATGATGGGCCGCTAATTTGGGGGTGCCATCTTCTTTTAAGAGGCCCATATAGTAATGCCGGTAATAGGCGCTGCCCTCAGCTTCCTTGTGGCGCGTGGTTGCCACCCATGTTGCCGGCAGATCGAAGAGGCTGTACCAGTGAATGCGCTCTACTTTGTCGGCCAGCAGCTCCGCCATGCGCTGCAATCCGAAAAGCTGGACCTCTTCGGCGCCAAACGAGGAGGCGCCTACTTCGGAGATCCAGACCGGCAGCCTGGTCACGGCGCGAATTTCATCGATCTTGGCCGGCCAATCGTTCACGTTCCAGTGGTTCCAATCCAGCGGAAAGCCGTGCACGGCCACAACATCGATCGCATCCAGCACTCCGTGACCTCCCAGGAGCTGAATGAAGTTAGGATCAATCGGCGAGATTCCTCCCAGCACGATGGGCAGCGCAGGATTCATACTGCGAATCGCTTTAGCCGCCAGGATGGTCATCTCGGCAAACATTTTCCAATCCGGATCGATTTTGAAGTCCCAATGTGACAGGTTATTGGGCTCATTCCACAGCATTACCGCTTCCACCATGTATTCGCGTCCTCAGATGCAAGTTTTCGCAATCAATTCCTGCGATCAAAAATCCATCTACAGCGTTCCCTCTAATTCCCTGTCCAGGATGTACTTCCCTTCCCGCATTACATTCCCGGGGCTACAGACCCAAGTCTCGTCCTCAGGATGCTCCAGCAATTCGAGCCCGGCGCTGCGCAAGCTGGCCTCCACCGCACCGCGATTGGGCACAAACCAGTTTGTCGGGTCATCGGCATACCGGTGCTCGATGAAGTACATGCAGGGAAAATCAAGGTCTTCAAAGATCTTCTTGTTCCAGAACTCGTAATTCTTCTCCCATGCGCGCTCTTGCATAGAGCCGCGAATCATGGTTTGGAAAATAAGTTTGCCGCTGACCTTCTTGACCACCTTATCGAGCGCGTAGAGCGGATAGCGCAGATGGTAGAAGACCCCCATGAATAGAACGTAATCGAACTGCCCGGCGATGCTGTCCACGTCATAAACCGAGCGCTTCTCAAACTCGATCTCCAGTCCAAGGGTTTTGGCCGCAAAACGGGCTTGGTTCAGATAGCGGTCATCGACATCGACACCCAGGACCCGGCCCGCTCCCCGCTTCTTGAGCTCGATGGAATAAAAGCCGCCATTGCACCCGATATCCAAAACGCTCGCGCCATTCAGCTCCTGCGGAATGACCTTGGCAATTGACTTCCATTTCACGTAAGGAAAGTCCCCTAAGAAATGGTCAGGGGCGGTGGGAACGCCAAATAAATCAATGTTGTGGAACCAGTCTCCAAGAGCGTCTATCTCCTGCCGAAGCCGGTCTCGATCGATTTGGGCTGTGCTGCTGGAATTGGAGTCTTGGGCTATCTGTGGTATGGAGATTTCTAAATGGCTTTCGATTTGACTTCCCATTTCGCCTTCTCTGCGGAGTACACAGCGTCTAAAACGGGTTTAAAACACCTTTTTAGAAGATGTGACATGCAGGAGGGATGCCCACCTACAAACCATCTCCTTTTTATTCAAGAAATTCCCCACTTGTGCAACGGAAATGAGGCAATTTAAGCCTGAAGCATCAAGCCTTCGCCGGGACGGGTTCGGCCCCCAAACATGGGTCAATCAAATGAGTTATTTTCAATAAATTGGAATTATAGTCCTATCGCTTAGCAACGGTTTCTTTTTTTAAAACCAGGAATTTACCGGGATGTGTCTATGAAATTCAGTAATACAGGCTTGGTAGTACATTGGAGCCAGCCGCCCTTTAAGGTAAGGGCCAATCCGAAAACTCGATCAGAGTTGCCATCTCCCGGGAGAGCGCATTGGTCTACTTTGGTGTGAAAAGCTAAAATTGGATTATGGCTTCTCCTCGACAAAGTTTTCGGACGGATAAGCGGGCTTCCGACCAGATGCGCCCGGTCCGCATTACACCAGAGTTTATTGCTACCGCTGAAGGTTCGGCGCTGATCGAAATTGGGCATACGCGCGTGATCTGCACCGCGACTATCGAAGAGACCGTCCCAGGATTCATGCGCAATACCGGCAAAGGCTGGATCACAGCCGAGTACGGCATGCTTCCCCGCTCCACCTTGACCCGCTCTCCGCGGGAGGCCAGCAAGGGACGGATTGGCGGACGCACCCATGAGATCCAGAGGCTCATCGGGCGCTCCCTCCGAGCAATTGCCGACCTGCGCGGCTTTGGGGAGCGCACCATTGTCCTCGACTGCGATGTGATTCAGGCCGATGGCGGCACCCGCACCGCTGCCATCACCGGGGCATATGTGGCGCTCGCGATTGCCCTGGAAAAACTGGTGGCCGCCGGCACATTGCGGCGATCCCCTCTGCGCGATTCCGTGGCTGCGACCAGTGTGGGTATTGTGGACGGCGAGGTCCTCCTCGACCTTGCCTATGAAGAGGATTCCCGCGCCGAGGTGGACATGAATCTGGTCATGACCGGCTCGGGCAAATTCATCGAAATCCAGGCTACGGCGGAGACCCAGCCCTTTGACGACGCGCAGCTCGCACAGCTGCTTTCGCTGGCGCGCCATGGGATTGAGGACCTGATGCGGATCCAGAGAGAAGCCATCGACTCGGCTGTGGCGCAGGGGAGCGCATTGTAGGTTTTTCTTATCCCTGCGATAAGAAAAAGTTTTAATTCCGGCCAGAAGATATGTTGATGCCCGGAGTTCCCATATCGTGAGAAAATAACTGTTTGAGAAGCTTACGGTGTTCCTGCCGGAGAACCGCCGCAGGGGAGAGTGACGCCCTTGCAGGCTGAAGCGAATACAAGTTCTGTGCCATCAACCAATTTGAATCCCTGATTTAAGGAGAGAACCGTGAAGTTGACCCGTGGAAAGCTTGCTGGAATGAAGGCAGTTTCAGACAATCGCGGAGTGATTGCTGCTGCCGCCATGGACCAGAGAGGCTCGTTGCAGAAGTCCCTGGCCAAGGAGAAGGGCGTTGCCGATGTGCCCGCCAGCATGCTGGAAGAATTCAAGTCGATTGTGACCGAGGTGCTCACGCAACACGCCAGCGCGATCCTGCTTGACCCCGAATTTGGACTTCCCGCAGCTAAAAAGCGCAACAAAAATTCCGGCCTGCTTCTGGCCTATGAAAAGACCGGATACGACAATGCCCGTCCCGGACGCCTGCCCGACCTGCTCGATAATTGGTCCGCCCGCCGCCTGAAAGAGGCCGGGGCGGATTGCGTAAAGATCCTGCTCTACTACTCGCCATTCGACACCAAAGAGATCAACGACCATAAACATGCATGGGTCGAACGCATCGGAGATGAGTGCCGCGCGGTCGATATCCCCTACTTCCTCGAGTTCGTAGGTTACGATCCCAACGGCGGCGACGAAAAAGGCATTGAATATGCCAAAATGAAGCCGGAAAGCGTGATCGGCAGCATGAAAGAATTTTCCAAGGAGCGCTACAGCGTCGATGTAATGAAAGCCGAAGTGCCCATCAATATGAAATTCGTGGAAGGGGTAAAGTCCAATGGAGGGAAAGGCGCTGCCTATAGCCGCAAAGAGGCGATCGAGCTCTTCCGCGAATCGGCCGCTGTAGCCAGGAAGCCGTTCATTTATCTTTCTGCCGGCGTGAGCAATGAAGAATTCACCGAGACGCTCGAGCTGGCAGCAGAGTCCGGAGTAAAGTTCAGCGGCGTCCTCTGCGGACGCGCCACTTGGGCCAAAGGCGTTCCGGTTTACGCCAAACAAGGCGCAACAGCGTTCGATAAATGGATGCGCTCGGAAGGCGTAGCCAATATTGAGAACGTGAATGCCCGCCTGAAGACCGCGACTCCGTGGTATGCCACCTACGGCGTAAACTCGGCGGCAGCGCTGGCTGGCTAACCGGCTATTTCTTATCGACAAAGGAAAGGCGAGCTGTTCAGGCTCGCCTTTTTTATTTATGGCCTTGGTTCCTGGGCACCTTTACTCCCACTCAATCGTTCCCGGCGGCTTGGAAGTAATGTCGTAGACCACACGATTGATGCCGCGCACCTCGTTCACTATGCGGCTGGAGATCTTCTTCAGGACTTCGTAAGGCAGCTCGGCCCAATCGGCGGTCATGCCGTCTTCGGAGTGGACCGCGCGGACCGCGCAGGTATAAGCATAGGTGCGCTGGTCCCCCATCACCCCTACCGACATCACCGGAAGCAGCACCGCAAACGATTGCCAGATCTGGGTATAGAGTCCGGCGGCTTTGATCTCCGCCACCACGATGTCGTCGGCCTCCTGCAGCAGGCGCACCCGCTCTGCCGTGACCTCGCCCAGGATGCGCACCGCCAATCCGGGCCCGGGGAAGGGCTGGCGCTGCAGGATCTCTTCCGGCATTCCCATATCGCGCCCGATGCGCCGCACTTCATCTTTGAAAAGGTCTTTGAGCGGCTCGATCAGCTTGAGCTTCATGGTTTCCGGCAGCCCGCCTACGTTGTGGTGGGTTTTGATGGTCTGGGACGGACCACGGACCGAGCGCGATTCAATTACGTCAGGATAAAGCGTTCCCTGCACCAGCCACTCGACTGCGCCGATGATGGTCGCGCTCTTGTTGCCATTGGAGCTGCGCGCCCCTTCCAGGATCTTATGGGCCTCTTCATCGAAGACCGCGATAAATTCATTGCCGATGATCTTGCGCTTTTTCTCCGGATCGGTGACCCCCGCCAGCCGGGAGAGAAAGCGCTCGGTCGCATCCACGGCGATCAGGTTGAGTCCAAGATGTTCCCGCAGGTTTTTCTGCACCTTCGTAAACTCGTTCTTGCGCAGCACGCCGTTATTCACAAAGACGCAAGTCAGCCGGTCGCCAATGGCGCGATGCACCAGGGTGGCGGCGACGGAAGAATCCACCCCACCGGAGAGGGCGCAGATAGCGCGCCCATCCCCCACGGTTTTGCGGACTGCGGCAACACTCTCGTCGATAAATCGCGCTGGAGTCCAGTCCGGCTTCGCGCCGCATATATTGAAGATAAAGTTGCGCAGCAGGTTGGTGCCAAACTTCGTGTGATGGACCTCAGGATGGAACTGCACCGCCCAGGTGCGGCGTTGCGGGTCCTCGATTCCGGCGAGCGCCGTAGGAGAGCGGGCAATGGTACGGAAGCCGGCAGGAAGCTCGACCGCTTCATCGCCATGCGACATCCAGACGCTCAGGGATGAAGGCATGTCCTTGAAGAGCTGCGAGCCTTCGAGCACCTCGACATCGGCATGTCCATATTCGCGCTTCGCAGCCGAACGCACCTTGCCGCCCAGCTTGTGGGTAATGAATTGCAATCCGTAGCAGATGCCGAGGATAGGATGTCCTAAAGCGAGTACCCGCTCGTCGGCTGGAGGAGCGTCGGCGTCATAGACCGAACAGGGCCCTCCGGAGAGGATGATGCCGGCAGGACGATAGCCCTGAATCTCATCTAAGGAAGCGGTGCACGGCAGGACAACGGAAAATACGCCCTGCTCGCGGATGCGGCGCGCAATGAGCTGGGTGTATTGCGAGCCGAAGTCGAGGATGACAATGGATTGAGTGTCCACGGTCTATTGTCGTAAATGCGGGTCAAGGTGTAAAGCCTCGCGTTTTAGCCGCGGGCGTTCAAAGTTTATTCATATCTGAGCGCCTGCACGGGATCGAGGCGGGCGGCGCGCGTTGCAGGATAAAGCCCCGAAATTAGGCTCACAAAAATAGAAAAGCCAATAGCCCCGGCGACCAGCCACCACGGCACCGCCCAAACGTTAGGAGCGGTAATATCCTGCTGCCGCGCCATGTAGAGCTGCGTGCCGAGATTGATGATGCGCCCCAGTATCCATCCCATGAGAACGCCCAGCGACCCCCCGAGCAATCCCATGGCTCCGGCTTCAAAGAAGAAGAGGCGACGGACATCCTGATCGCTGGCGCCAATGGCCTTCATAATGCCAATCTCGCGACGGCGCTCCAGGATCGACATCACCAGCGTATTGATGATTCCGAGCGAGGCCACGGCCAAAGCCAGGCTGCCGAAGATGCCCAGCAAGAGGTCGAGTACAGCGAAGAAGCGGCGCATGTTGCGGGCGGCGTCGAGCAGCGAGAAGGCATTGAGTCCCATTTTCTTGATTGCGTCTTCTACTCCCTCAACCCGGGTGCTTTTGCTCACATTCACCAGCAGCGCGCTGTAGCTCTGGCCGGTAAGCGGCGCGGTGCTCGATGCGCGCATCTCGGTCATCTGCATGGGATGAAGCTGCTCGGCGAACTCTATGGGAATATAGACACCGCCGCTGGAAGGACCTCGGATCCCCGCCTCCGGCTTCGTCTCAATTAAACCCACGACGCGCAACTTCTGCTCTTGCACCATAATGGAAAACCCGCCGCCTATTCCAGCCAAGGCAGATTGGGCGTCGGGGGCAAGATTCGCCGCTGCGGGGCCCTGGGAGGACTGGTCCAGCGCCTTGCGCTGGGGATAGCGGATGACAATCTCTCTGCCGATCAGCTTCTCCGGCGCGTCAGGCTGAAGCAGCTTGGCGGCATCGATCTGAAGAATCGCCTCATTAGCGGAGGCGCTCGAAAAATAGCTGCCCTTCATGCCATCAAAGGCGTCGCGTTCTTTGGCCGACATAGGCAGCGCACTTATCATCTCGTACTTCGGCGGCTCCTGCCATTGCGGCTTCCAGGGCTCGTCCTCACGCCGCATCTGCGCCATAAGGCGAATGTCGGGATAGACCTCTTTCACATCTTTTAACCTGGCGATCTCTTGCCGCGACGACTCATCGAGGACGCGGAATGGGGCGCTTGGCTGGCTTGATTGCCGCGGAGTTCCACCGCTGGGACCGCCGAAGCCCCTTCCTCCTGAGGTGACATAGATGGTGTCAAACAAACCCGAGCGCATGATCTGGCGGTTGGCCACCTGCTGCAGCCCGATACCCAGCGACAGCATAGCTACCAGCGAAGCCACACCCACAGAGACGCCGACTGTAGTAAGCGAATTGCGCAGCACTGACTCGCGCAGATTGCGCGCCGCTAATTCGAGCAGATCGGGGACCTTCATGCGCGCACCTCGCCGGAGGTTACCTTCACCTCAGAGACCAGCTTGCCGTCGGCAAGGAATATCATGCGCTCGCAATAACTTTCCGCCAGCGCGCGCTCGTGAGTGACCATCAGCACCGTCATTCCCATTTGTCGGTTGAGGTCGCGGACCAGGTCCAGGATTTCACTGCCGGTCCGGCTGTCAAGGTTTCCGGTCGGCTCATCGGCCAGCAGGATTTGCGGGCGGTTGACCAGGGCCCGGGCAAGCGATGCGCGCTGCTGCTCACCCCCGGAGAGTTCTGTGGGACGATGGTGCAGGCGTCCTCCCAACCCCACGCGTTCCAGCGCAGCCTGCGCCCGCTGCTGGCGCTCCGAGCGCTCTACTTCAGCAAAGCGCATCGGCAGTTCCACATTCTCCTGGATCGTCATCGACGGAACCAGGTTAAAGGCCTGAAAGACCATGCCGACGGTGCGCCGCCGATGCACCGCCAGCTCCTCGCGCGACATCCGCGCCAGATCGCTTCCCTGCACCAGCACCGATCCCGCAGAGGCGTGGTCGAGTCCGGCGATCAGGTTGAGGAGCGATGATTTGCCCGAGCCGGAAGTACCGAGCAGCCCGACAAATTCTCCGGTGGCGACCTTCATCGAAATCCCGTTTACCGCCCGCACTTCAGAATTGCCCATGCGATAGAAGCGGGAGACCTGGACGGTTTCAATGGAGACTGAGTTGTTGGAGGAAAGCATCTGTACCTGATGCTACTACGGAATAGCAGTCCCTCAAGTTGCAGGTGTTTGGCTAAGTTTCTGACATCGTCCGGGCTAAAAGTACGTGGTTTGCCATAGGGGATTCCTTGCTACGCCCGGAATGACAACTCTAAGGAGAGCGGCCAGAGCGGACTTCAAGAACTTCAATGCCATGGAATTCCTGCTCCTGCGCAAGCTGGTAGCGGCCCCTACTCTGGTAGTCCAACTGGTGGAGGATTGCTTCCCTGGAGATGGAATCTGAACCGAGGAACCTCACCAGCCATATCCGAGGCGCCGGAAGCATGGTGGCGGAGTCGATTGAGTCCGCCTCTCTCAATCCCGCCGCCTCGCCAGCGCTGAGATCACGGTAATAATCGAATGTGTACCTTCCATAAGAGGGCAGGACTACTACCACATCGTCTGGCCCGGAGTGGGAGAGCACATACCGTGTGGCCCCACGCCAGTCTTCTTTAATTTTGTCATTGCGGTAATAGGAGGCCAGGGAGCGGGCTGACAACAGCGCGACCAGTAGCGCCGCCCCCACCGCATAGGGCCGTGGGAGCCTGGCGAATCCCGCCGAGGCCAGCAGCACGGAGGCCGGAAGGCATACCAGGAGAAATCGCGGCGCCAGCATCGGTTTATGTACGGAGACAATAACGGTGAGAAGAATGGGAACGACCAGCCAGCCGGCCGCAAAAAGATAAGGCCAGCCATGGTCGCGGCGATGAAGGTAATAGGCATAAGCGGCCGCCATCCAACCGGCCAGATAAAGGAGCACGCCTACCTTGGGTAAGGTAAGAAGCTGCAGGAGCGCTATAAATCCATCAGGGCTGGTCTTCGATACCCAAGGTACCTGGGCTTTGTACGTCCTTGATACAAAAAGCGCCATGGGAGCAATCAGCACCGCGAAAACCATTGCATAAAGCAGGAGAAAACGACGGGAGAGAGGCTGCGCCTTCAGAAACAGAAGAGAAATCCATTGCGCAAAAAGCACGAAGATGGTGAACAGGTGAACATAGACCGCCAGCACCGAAATCAGCCCATATAAGACCCATGAAGCGGAGTTTTTGCGCTCCAGCAGGCGCAAGAAGCACCAGCTGGAGAGAGCAGCCATAAAGACGGCGAAGGAGTAGGCGCGAGCCTCCTGCGCATAGTAAACCTCCGCCGGATGCAGCGCGAGCAGCAGGCCGCTCAGGATTGCGGCCTTTCCCCCAAAGAGCCTTCTCGCCAGCGCCATCGCTACCGGAACGGTGAGAACTGCCCAGAGCGCGGAAAATGCGCGGACCAGAAACTCGCTATGCCCGAAATGCAGCCAGAGGCGCAGCAGGGCGTAGTACAAAACCATGTTGCCCTCGCCGCGATGCGCGATATGCCAGAAATCCCGCAGCGAGATCCGCGCCATGAACAGGGTGAAGCCTTCATCTCCCCACAGGCTTTTAGAGTTCAGGGAGTAGAGATCCAGGAGCAGCGCCAGACAGGTGAGCGCGGCGATCGGCAGGACCCTCCATTGTTTTCCTTCCGCGGAAATGTTCACCGAACAAATATACAGAGCAGTGGGCCGGTCCTGCGCGGAGGCAAAAGGTCAATAGCTTTCCAGAGCAGAGCCGATCTCCCAATCGTCTTCGGAAAGATTGTAGGAGATTGAGAGCACGTTAGGGCGGCAGCAGACCTGGCAATCCTCAACGTACATCTGACGGCGACCGCTCGAAGGATCGACCAATACCTGGTTCCACTCGCCACAGCCGGCGCATTGAAAGTTACAATCCATAGCTGGATCTTCGCAGAAAAGAGGGTCAAAAATACAAAACCGCCGCTCCTTGGAATGACGGAGCGACGGTTTTGCCGGTAGTCTGTTGGGATTGGCTTGAGGCGAGCACTCTTTCCGTACATTAACCGCTCCCGGAAAAAATCAGGGAGAAGCTAACTGCTGGGCCTCTGCGCGTATCCAGAACAGGATCACGCCGGGTCTTAAGCGAGCATTCGCCTAAGCCTCAGCCACCTCACCAAAGTTACTGCTACAATCTGAACTTTTATTCATTCGTTGGACCCCCTCCTTTCCGGTGTTAACGGTAGATTATTTTACCGTTACCAAAAAGTCAACACCCCGAGGAAGTGAGTATTTCCCGGGATCCCGAACACAAAGCGATGCGAAGGCCGGGGTCTTCGCATGTATCAGCCTCTCCCCGCGGGATGGGCGCCGGCGACGGGTTCGATCAAGCTAAGGGCAACATCGATCAAGTCCTGCCCAACCACCCTGGTCCGGGCTACGGCATCTTTGAGCGGTATGGGAATGATCTGATTGCCGCGCAGCGCGACCATTTTTCCCCACTGCTTGTCATGGACGGCATCGATGGCCGCCACGCCGTAACGGGTAGCCAGCATGCGGTCAAAGGCAGTCGGTGATCCGCCACGCTGGATGTGTCCCAGGACGACCGCGCGAGTCTCAAAGCCGGTACGGCTTTCCAGCTCTTTCGCCACCAGGTTGCCGATCCCGCCCAAACGCACGTGGCCAAACTGGTCCTTGGAAGCCCCCTGGGAGAACTGCTCATCACTGGCGATCTTCGCCCCTTCCGCTATTACGACAATGCTGAAATAGCGGCCCCGCGCGTGACGCCGTTTCAGCGTCTCCGCCACATCGTCGATGTTAAACGGACGCTCCGGAATGAGGATGACATCGGCGCCGCCGGCAATACCGCTGTAAATGGCGATCCAGCCGGAATCGCGCCCCATTACCTCTACCACGATCACTCGATTGTGCGCCTCGGCAGTGGTGTGGACGCGGTCAATAGCCTCGGTCGCGATATTTACTGCGGTATCGAATCCAAAGCAGAAATCGGTGCCGCTCAGGTCGTTGTCGATGGTTTTGGGCACCGCCACGACTGGGATGTTCTTGTCATGCAGCTTCAAAGCGACCGACTGGGTATCGTCGCCGCCAATCGAGATCAACGCATCCAGCGAATGACGCTGGATGGTGCGTATGCAAGCCTCCAGTCCACCCTCCTTTTTGGATGGATTGGTGCGCGAGGTCCGCAGGATAGTGCCTCCACGGGGCAGAATTCCCGCAATCGCATTCAGATCGAGCGGCATGGTAATGTCTTCCACTACGCCCCGCCACCCCTCCATAAAGCCTACGAACTGGTCCTTATGATGGAAAATACCTTTGCGAACAGCGGCCCGAATGACTGCATTCAACCCAGGACAATCGCCACCCCCGGTCAGGATCCCAACTTTCATGTTTTTCTTGTTTTCTCCTTGCAAACATCATAGCAACTGCAAGCGAAAAGTCGAAAATTGACGACCTATAAATGTTTTCAATCTTATGCATAAATAAAAAGGACGGCACAGGGCCGTCCTTTTTCCTCTCAAGGCTGACTGCGAAGAGAATCCCCCTCGCGTCTAGATTCGATCTTTAGCTGGCCTTGGCGCTGCTGGCCTTGTCCTTGATCATCTTCGGCTTGCCGACAACCTGGATGGAATTGTCCGAGCTGTCAACCTTCGCCTTTACGCTCACATGGTGACCTTCATGGCCTTTCAGCGCATCGGGGTTCTTTACCTTCCAGATGCTCTGGTCCTTGTCATTCACCAGCACCATTGCGCTGCCGCCCTGGATACACATCTTGGCGCAATCGGCATCCTTCGCTTTGGCAGGATCTTTGGCGCATTTCTCATCGGTAACAACTCCACTCAGGGTTTCGGACTTGGCGGCGGACTTCGTCGATTTCTTGCTGGACTTCGTCGAGTCTGTGGCGCCGCTTCCGCTTCCCATGTCCTGGCCAATGGCAAACGTTCCCATGCTCAACAACATTGCAAGCGCTGCAACTATTGCTCTCTTCATGTTTTCTCCTTGTACCTTACGTTTAGGTCTAAGCGGTAGGACCGCCGAAGTACCAATTTAAAAAATGCTTTTCGGTCCAGCATAACTGGACTAGTGGTATTTTCCTCCAATTTGCTGTCAAGGTCAAAAGCCGTTTTATCCCATGAACAAGATGCGACCGCTAAAAAGGGAGGACGAGAACAGGTAGACAGCGCAGGGAAAAAGCTATCCTGCAAGTAGCGCATATGCTGAATTTGCGAACAGCTGGAAAATTAGATTACAGAAAGCAACCTTTCGGTTTTCATGAGAATAACAAAAAAGCGAAAAAACAGAACTCGTAATTTTCAAGTGACAAGAACTGCTGCGCTTCGAGAAAACTCGGTCAACTCAAGTCAGCGCATTGCTTTTTCTGCTTCCTGCATTACCGATTCTGGGCTGTAGCAGCGCTGGGGGCGGCAGTGGCTGCGGGCATTGTATAGATGACCTCTCCCGGACGCGCATAGCGCAACTGCTCGCGCGCTTCTTTTTCGATCGTCTGTGGATCGGTCTTCAGCGACTTGATATTTTTTGAGAGCTGGTCATTCTCGTGTTGCAGGCGATCCACCTCGCTTTGCAGGAACTTGTACTGCGCGCGCTTTCCGCTGTAAACCATCAGCCCATTGGCGCCAAAGACAACGTGATAGCCAAGATCGAAAATAAGCAGCAGGACCGCAGCCGTGGCCAGCCTGCGGCGCCAGCGATACAAAATTTCCCGTGAAGGACCCAAATACTGCGTCAACAAATTCAACTTAACACCCATTTCTTGGCCGAGTCGGTCAGCTTGCCGGAGTCGGAGCTGGTACGCGCCTCGGTATAAACGCGCACCACCGGCTCAGTTCCGGACATGCGATAACAGACCCATGAGCCGTCATCGAGCAGCAGCTTCAGGCCGTCGGTGCGCACCACTTGCGTCACCTTGCGTCCGAAGAAGTCGGCCGGATCTGCCGCTATCTTCTTAGTGAACTTCTCTTTCATCTCCGAGGTCAAGCGAAAATTCTCGCGAACGGGGTAAAAGGAACCAACTTTGTTAAATAAATCTTTAAGCTGTTCGCCGATGCTCATGCCGCGGACCGCGACCATCTCGCAGCAGAGGAGCCCGGCGATAAGGCCGTCCTTCTCCGGAACGTGATGCCGAATCGAGAGCCCGGCGCTCTCTTCTCCGCCGATGGCAATCTTGTCCTGCTTGATCAGCTCTCCAATATATTTAAAGCCCACCGGCGTCTCGTGCAGTGGGACGTGGTGCCGCTCCGCCAGCGCGTTGATGAGGTTGGTGGTCGCCACCGATTTGGCGACGCCATTCTTCCATCCCCGGCTCTCCACCAGGTAATCGAAGAGCAGGGCGATGATGTAGTTGGGCTGGAGGAAAGTGCCGTCGCGGTCCACGATGCCGAAGCGGTCCGCATCTCCATCGGTTGCGATGCCGATCTGCGCGCCGGTCTCGCGCATTTTTGCCTTACACTCGCCCAGCAGGTGGTCGTCTGGCTCGGGGGCATGGCCCCCAAACAGGACATCGCGGGTGTCATGCACGGTGGCGACCTGGATTCCAGCCTCCCGCAGCAGGCTATCGGAATATCCTCGCGCCGCTCCCCAGAAAGGATCGAAGACGATCTTCAGCCCCGCCTTTTTGATCGCCTTCATCTCCACGATCTCGCCCAGGCGCTTGAGATAGCTGGCGCGCACATCGATGGATTGGGCCGCCGCCTGCTCCCGGTTCTGGCCGTCGTCGGGCGACTTATCCGCATCCAGGATCGCTTGCTCGATCGCTTTGGTTACATCGGGCAATGCCGGGGCGCCATCGGGAGTAGAAAATTTTATTCCGTTATATTCCGGAGGATTGTGAGAGGCAGTGAAGTTGATGGCGCCATCGGCCTTCGAGCGCGTGATCTCAAACGAGATGGCCGGCGTCGGGGCAGGCTCCGCGATGACCAGCGGCTGCACTCCATGTGCAGCCAATATCTCCGCCGCTATGCTGACGAAGCTCTCGCCCATAAAGCGCGGATCGCGCCCTACAATCAGGCGCGGGTCCTTGGGATTTTTCGTGCGAATATATCGCGCAATCCCGGTGACCGCCCGCCGCACGTTGCTGACGGTAAACTCGTCAGCGACAATGGCCCGCCATCCTGAGGTGCCGAATTTGATCTGTGTCGCCATATCTTCACCTTTCGACCGCGATTGTGTGGACGACCAGCGCTGCACTCTGCGCTTGCAATCTGAAGCCAGAAACTAGAAATTGTAATAGATGACTGATAAACGCGTCGTTCTGTCCACTACCGGATCAATTGCAGAGGCCCGCAAAATCGCCCGCGCTTTGGTGGAGGAGAAGCTTGCAGCCTGCGTCAATATCGTTTCTCCGGTGGAATCGATCTATCGCTGGAAAGAAAACGTCGAGAGCGCAGAGGAGTGGCTGCTGATTGTGAAAACCACTGCGGACGCTTCGGCCAGGGCACGGCAACGCATCAAAACATTGAATTCTTACGAATTGCCGGAAGCGATTGAAATCGAGATCATCGGGGGCAACGCCGAGTACCTGGATTGGCTTGCGAACTCTGTGAGCAAATAATCTGGATTCGCAGCTGAGAGCCGCTGCCGAGCTTTAAATCGCCGCCAGCGCTCCCTCCAGATCGCCGATGATGTCCTGCACGTCTTCGATTCCCACCGAAATGCGGACCATGCCGTCGGTGATCCCTATCTTCTTGCGGCCTTCTACTCCCAACGCGGCATGGGTCATGGTGGCGGGATGGGAGATCAGGGTCTCGACTCCGCCCAGCGACTCGCCCAGTGAGCAGACGCGCACTTTGCGCAGCATCTTCTGCGCATTGTCGAAGGAGCCGGTCTCAAAAGTGATCATGGAGCCAAAGCCGCTCATCTGCCGCTTGGCCAGCTTATGTTGCGGATGCTCGCTCAATCCGGGATAAAAGACCTTGCGGACTTTTTTATGTCCCTTGAGGAATTTGGCGACCTCGCGCCCGTTCAGGTCGTGCTGCACCATGCGTGCTGCCAGCGTCTTTACCCCGCGCAACACCAGCCAGCACTCGAATGGGGACATAATCGCGCCGGTACATTTCTGGATAAAGGCAAACCTCTCCTTGTGCTCGGGCTTGGTGCAGACCAGCACGCCGCCTAGTCCGTCGCTGTGTCCGTTGAGAAATTTGGTGGTGGAGTGCATCACGATGTCTGCCCCCAGGGCAAGCGGCTGCTGCAGATAGGGCGACATGAAGGTATTGTCCACGCAGACCTCCACGCCCTTGGCATGGCTCAACTTGGCAATAGCGGCGATGTCGCTGATGGTCATCAGCGGGTTGGTTGGCGTCTCGATATAGACCAGCCGGGTATTCGGACGAATCGCCCGTCCCACCGCGCTAGCATCCGAGGTATCGACATACGTGAACTCAAGGCCAAAATTGACCAGTATCTGGTTGAACAATCGGGGTACGCCGCCATACATATCGCTGCCGCAGACGATGTGGTCCCCGCTCTTCATCATGGTAAAGAGGGCGGTCACCGCCGCCATGCCGCTGGCAAAGACGTGCGCCGAACTTCCTCCTTCGAGCGAGGCCAGATTCTCTTCGAGCCGCGTCCGGGTCGGGTTGGAGACGCGGGAGTATTCATATCCCTTATGCTTCCCAATCTCCTCCTGCACGTAAGTAGAGGTGGCAAAAATCGGGACGGTGACCGCGCCGGTGGCAGGATCGGGCTCCTGCCCGTCATGGATCGCGCGGGTCGCAAAGCCAGCTTTGTTTTTTTCTGTTTTCATATACAAGTGAATGGTCCAGAGATGCTGGAATATATGCGCGCTGCTCTTCTGTTCAAATTCCGATGCTAGTGGATGCTGTCATTCCACGCAAATCCCACCTAGAACCTGACCTTGAAATCCGGGACCTGATGGACGTGAGTGGTATCGATGAAGCGCACCTTCCCGGTGCTGTGGGTCATCACCAGGGATTGCGTGCGTATCCCCTCTCCGAAGAAGCGCACGCCCTTGAGCAGTGAGCCGTCGGTCACGCCGGTAGCGGCGAATACGATGTTCTTCCCTGGCGCGAGGTCCTGGGCCCGGTAGACCTTCTTCTTGTCTTTAATCCCCATATTGGCGATTCGCTCTTCCATCTCCGGCGTATTAATCACCAGCCGGGCATAGATGTCGCCGTTGAGGCAGCGCATGGCGGCGGCGGTAATTACACCCTCCGGAGCGCCTCCGATGCCCATTACCGCATGGACACCGGTGCCGAGCACCGCAGCCGCAATCCCTGCCGAGAGGTCGCCATCGGTAATCAGCCGGATGCGCGCCCCGGCGGCCCGAATGTCGTTGATCAGCTTGGTATGGCGGGGGCGGTCCAGAACGACGATCACCAGGTCGGTCACGCTTCGTCCCAGGCTCTTGGCAACAGCTTTCAGATTGTCTTCGACTGGAGCATCCAGGCTCACAACGTCTTTGGCCGGCGGAGGCACCACCAGTTTTTCCATGTAGCAATCGGGAGCATGAAGAAGCCCGCCGCGCTCCGAGGCAGCGAGGACGGTAATCGCGTTGGCCGCGCCAGTTGCGCACAGGTTTGTTCCCTCCAGGGGATCGACGGCGATATCCACCTCGGCATATTCGACTTCGCCGGACGGCTTCGCTCCTACCTCTTCCCCGATATAAAGCATCGGAGCTTCGTCACGCTCGCCTTCGCCGATCACGATGCGACCACGCATGGGGACCGTATCCATAGTGCGGCGCATCGCCTCCACCGCGACCTGGTCGGAATACTTGGCATCGGCCATGCCCATGCTCTTGGCCGAGGCAATCGCGGCCTCTTCAACCACCCGCACCAGTTCCAGCGAAAGTTCCAGTTCGAGCTGCTTGGATGAATTGCCGGTCTTATTTTTTGCGGGCGTTTCTTTAGCGTGAGTTTTCTTGGTCTGGGGTTCTTTGATTGGGCTCTTCATAGCGATATTTGCTTACTGTTTTACCAGGCTTCCGCTTCCATGATCGCCGGCGCAGCTTCCGCCTGCGATGGTGTATTGTCCGGCAAAGCTGTTGGCAGATGAGGGATCGCCCAGGTTGGCGGTGAAGTTCAAGGTGCTGCCATCATCCGCAGTGGCGGAGATTCCAGCGACCTCTCCGGCCAGGAAGCCGCTATCGACAGAGGCGCTGGTGAAGCATGGCGAGCCGGTGAAAGTCAGATTGCCGCTGACGTGGAAGAGTCCGTGGGCATCGGCCGCAGTCTGAGTCAGTACGGCGGAAACCCGGACTGCAGCTCCGCTGGTCGAGGCCAGCGTCCCTTTCCAGCTTCCGGTAATGGATGGGACCAGGACGGCCGTGAGACTTCCCTTTTCGCCCGCGGCACAGCCGCCGGTAATCGCGTAGCTTCCGGTCAGTGCAGACGGCGATGCGGCGGAGACTGTAAATGAGATGGTCTGTCCGCCTGCCGCCGACGAGACGATAGTGGCCTTCTCTCCGGCGACACTCCCGTTCAGGACAACATCGGTAGTGGGATCGAAGCATTGCAGGTCGAATACGTGGAAGGCGCCCGCAATGTTATTGCCGCTCTGATTCAGGTAGCCGCCCATCAAGGTGGTGGCATTGTTAGTGAGGGCGGAGCTTGCGGTGACCTGCCAATTTCCGGGAGCAAGATTGAATGAGTTGCTCTGCCCCATCTGCATGATCGGGCTGCCGCTCATACAGCCGGTGACGGCGACAACCAGCGACGCATAAAGCAGCAATAACCCGGCACGGTAAAGATTCACTTTTACTCCGCAAAGAGTCCGAAACGAAGGACTTGGATAGCATACCTTATAGCGCGAGTAATTGGTGATTGATACATTCCGGACGTACCTGGCCATATAGCTGCTGGAGCAGCCCGGTCCCATACCTGGCCAGGAAGTAAACTCCACCGAGGGCGCGCTCCTGCAGATCGTCTTCCGGATACAGCGCAGCCCACAGCGCCTGGGCATGTCGCTGGATCTCGGCATTGCGGCGGATTTCGGAGCGGGAGGCGAGGGACTTCAGGTGCTCAAGCTGGTAATGCATCTTGCGAGAGGCGGTCTCCGCTGCGTCGGCGATGGAGGCATCCAGTTGGCGTAGCGCCTGCCGCAAAGGCGTCAGCGTGGCTTCGAGCTTCTCCTGCGATTCCGTGAAGCGCTGCTGAAGCTCAGGAGGCATGCTGATCTTTGCCATGTCGATTTGCAGATCGTGGGCAGAGCGCATCACATCGGAAAATTCCAACCGGTATTTTGCCAGCCACTGCTGGATGCGCGGCTCGATCAAAGTTGTGGAAAGGCGCGGCAGAATCGGAGTCACATGCCCCAGCACCCGGCGATACAGCACCTCGGACTGGGCAAAATAGGCGATCTCTGCCGGACCGCCAACATAGGCCAGAGTGGGAAAAAGATGGTCCTGCACCACCGGCCGCAGCAGCGCGTTCGGGCTGAAGCTCTCGGGATGGGCGGTGATCTGGCTCTGCAACTCGCCGGCGGAGAGCGACTGGCCGGCGATCCTGAAGCCCTCTCCATCGCGATGGACCGGAATGCGCGCTCCATTTCTCAATATGAATAATAGGCTGGAATGCTCTGTGACCTTTACCTGCGCGTGATACCCGGCGGATTCCAGCTCGCGGTTGCGCTCCAGCAGGGCCTGATTGAGCCATGCCGATTGATCTACCACTTCCTTATAAAGGACGGCGCAAGCCTGATGAAGGCTGGGGTGTGAGGGGTCCACCACCACCAGCCCGAAGTCGCCGAATAACCGGGCAAGCAGTTGCGCGAAGGCATCCGCAAACGTAGTCCCTGGCCGGTAGCTGGATTCCAGGAGGTGATAAATTTCGGGGTTCTCGCCAAAATTCTCTTTCACAGTCCGGAGAAGCTCCTCAACATCCTCGGCCAGAGGGATAGCGCCTACGGGAGCATCGTCGCCACTGCGGGAAGAGGTCGTGAGCCGCTGCAGAGCGCCGCTCTTGCCCGGAAGGATAAGGTGGTTTACCTCCGCAAGATCGTGGTCCTCCGTCGCCATCCAGAATATGGGGACACATTCCCGTCCCTGTTCGCGGGCCATATCCGCTAACCGGATAGCGGTGAGCGCCTTGTAGAGCACATAAGCCGGGCCGCCAAAGAGGGCAACCTGCTGTCCCGTCGTGATTGCGGCCGCGCCGTTGCGCAAAAGCTCGATATTCGAGAGCGTCTGGGCCGAAGCTCCCCAGCGGCGGTTTTGCTCCATGAGCACGTCCGCGACCTGTGCCCGGAGCTCGGGCGACTGTTGCGGCAGCGGGAAATTGGCGATGATGTCGGGGATCGCCAGCGGCGATGCGCCGTAAAATCTGCGGAGCTGCGGAAAGGAGCGAAGGTAATCAAGAAAGAGCCTGCTTGTGCCGGGTATGGCCTCGAACGCGAAACAGTCCGCTTGCACTGGATGGCTCTCCTTGGAGGAAGGTGTTACAAACAAACCATTTGGATGCAACAAAAATGCCGCTGATTCAAGAAGTTACTCTCGTGGGTTGAATACGTATGTCCCATATAACTCTATGCATATTAAAGATATAATCTTAATAGACGTTCATATCATCGAATATGTCATAGTTCTTTGAGAAAAGTCTCACCGCTTGCGCGAAATGGCGAATTTCCATTCGCGCGCAGTTTCTTCCCAAAATGGGGGCGTCACGGCTTCGACGGAAATGCTTGCGGCTGAGAGGCATGCCGGGGTGCACACACCCGTAATCGAGTGCGAAAACACAATTGCCAATACACAAATGGCATACGCTGCTTAATTAAATAAGTAGCCGTTCTCCGCGGCTTCGCCTGTGGGCTGCGGAAGGACGTCGTACAGCAGGCTGGCTGGTGGCCCTACGTCCGGGGACCGCCGGCGAGATATACGGGCTAGCGATTGGCGTTTCTTGTCCGTTCTGAGCGCCCGTCGCGAACGTTCCCAGTGAAGGCTGGGAGCATGAACCGGACTAAGCATGTAGTCTCTTCGCCAGTAACTTTTTCGGACGCGGGTTCAACTCCCGCCGCCTCCACCAACCCGCTGATTACGTCAACGAACGAAAGTCGCCTCCCTGACTTCTCATATCTTATAATCTGCCGCAGATAAGGAACTCGATACCGGAGGATTCCATGAAAAACCTGCTCCGATGGGCGGTAATTGCCTTGCTGTTCGTCATCGGAAGAGCTGAAGCCCAGGATGCAAAGGCGGCTGCATTTCGTCCCGTCCCCGAACTGGGTTACCGCGTGGTCCCCGATTTTTTTCATCCCCAGGATGGAATGAACGTGGGAGAGGCTTCGGGCGTGGCGCTGAATTCCAAGGGGCATATTTTTCTCTTTCAGCGGGCAAAGCCCATGCTGGCCGAATACGACGAACATGGGACCTTCCTCCGCAGCATTGGGGAAGGGCTGTTTACGCATCCCCATGGTCTGCGAATCGATGATGATGACAACTTGTGGACAACGGACGATGGCAGTCATCTGGTGCTGAGGCTGAGTCCAGCGGGTCGTGTTCTTCTGGTGCTGGGACGCAAGGACGTAGGGGCAGAATCGGACTGGCTCTTCAATCAGCCCACGGACGTGGCTTTTGGGAAGAACGGGGAGGTCTATGTTTCGGACGGCTACGGCAACTCGCGCGTGGTGAAGTTTGATCGCGAAGGGAAATTCCTGAAGTCCTGGGGGAAATATGGGACCGGGCCTGGTGAGTTCAATCTGCCGCACAGCGTTGCGGTAGACAGCCAGGGCAACGTATATGTGGGAGACCGCGAGAACCAGCGAATCCAGATCTTCGATGCGGAGGGGAATTTCCAGAAAGAATGGAAGGGCATTGGGTATCCGTATGGTCTTTTCATCACCACCGACCAGCACGTTTGGATGATTGATGGCGGCTATGACCGGATTATTGAGCTTGATCAGAATGGCAACATTCTCGGAGCGCTCGGTGAGCCGGGACACGCGCCGGGGCAGTTTGCGTGGGGACACTTCCTGGCCGTGGGAAAGGACGGAAAAATCTACGTCGCCGATGTGCTGAATTGGCGTTTTCAGGTTTTTGTCCCGACCGCTTCCAGCGGAAAAACGGCGAAGTATGTGCCCTCGAAGAGGATGTTCTGGGACCGCGTGCCGAGCTCAGGCTGGTCCACCCGAACCAATGTTCCAAAGAATTAAGATTTGCCAATGCTGCCTGGGATTGGAATCTTTTCTTGAGCCTCGACTTCTTGAGCATCGACCAGGCTCCCCTTCGCGACTACAGCGATTGGCTACCAGCGTGCGCTGAATAGCCCAGAATTCCCATGAACTTCCCCTGGTCGGCGGCAAATAGCTAAGGCAAATCCAGGACAAAATACTTGACTTCCATGAGACAATGGGCGGCGTCTCCTGAGGAGGAAGGCAAGTACATGAGAATACGAAGCTCCAACATCACTAACCTCTTGGCAAGGATGGTTACACTTCGTGCGTTCTGGACGGTCTCCATGCAGCTATTCCTGGTCGGGACTTTCTGCGCCCTGGTCCATGGGCAGAGCGTGGTCAAAGTGACGGGCACACAGGGAAGCTGGCAGCTCACCCTCAATGGCCAGCCCTACTACATCAAGGGCCTGGATTACGGGCCGGACCTCAAGACCACGCAAAGCACGACCAATGGATATGTGGCCGATCTCGTCGCCACCGGCGCGAATACAACCCGCACCTGGGGGACCGGGACAACGACGGCAAACCTTCTCACCGCCGTCGATCTTAAAAACGCGCATGTGGTGATGGGCTTCTGGCTTAATCAGAACGTGAATTACTGCACTGCAACCAATCTGAGCACCACGCAGAACCAGATCGTCAATTGGGTAAACAGCTATAAGAGCGACCCTGGCGTGCTGATCTGGGACATCGGCAATGAGGTGATCCTTCAGGCAAGTAAATACTTTTCGGGCACGACCCTGGAAAACGACCGCATTTGCTATGCGAAGTTTGTGAACCAGGTCTCGCAGGCGATACACGCCGCCGATCCCAATCATCCCACCACATCGACGGACGCCTGGACCGGGGCATGGCCTTATTACGCCTCCTACTCTCCGGATCTCGATCTCCTCGCGGTAAATTCCTATGGCGGGATCTGCACCGTGCAGAGCTCATGGGCAGCCGGGCCTTCAGGCAGCGGACAGAGCTATACCAAGCCCTACATCGTCACCGAGTTTGGAAACAAGGGCGAATGGGAGGTCCCCAATGATTCGAACGGCGTGCCTCTGGAACCAACCGACCCGCAGAAGGCGCAAGCCTATAAGGACGCCTGGGCCTGCATTACCGGCTCGAATGGCAATGGAGCCGCTGGAGTTTCGCTGGGGGCCACGGCATTCATCTACGGCAACAAGAATGATTTCGGCGGGGTCTGGTTCAATGATGAATACTCGACGTCAATGACCAAGCGCCTCTCTTACTTTGCGCAATATCAGATGTATACCGGGGTTGCCTCAACCGCCAATCAACCGCCGGTGAATCAGGGCATGACCTTGAGCCAAACCTCGGGAATCGTAAAAGGCAGTAAATTTACGGTAACCACCAACTTCGTCGATCCCGACGCAGATCCCATGACGTTTAACATCATGATTTGCGAAAAGTACATCAACGGCAGCACGACGTTGTCGAATGCTACGTTCACGCAAACCGGCCCACAGGTGTTTACCGTGACTGCGCCCAGTACCAGTGGCGTATGGAAAATCTATGTTTACGCCTTTGACAACCACAACAATGTTGGCATCGAATCCGCATCGTTTGCGGTGCAATAACTGACAGGACGGCCGGAGAAGATCGCGGACATCGCATTCTCCGGCCTTTTTGTGCTTCGCGTAATCTGTAATTTTCGCTGCGGCTATTCCTATTCGGTGATGTTGAACTGCGCCGGTTCTCCCATGGTGGAACTTGCCGCCACCCAGACCGTCACCTGCGCCGGTTCGACCACGTTGTCCATGCGGATGTTCCAAAACCTCAGCTCTTTGGCGCTCAGGGTAAAGTTCACCCGCTGCGCCGCCCCTGGAGCTAGGACAATACGCTGGAATCCTTTTAGCTCGCGTACAGGACGCGCCACGCTGGCGCCGGTCTCGCGTATATACAACTGCACCACTTCGGCGGCGTTGCGCGTGCCGGTGTTCCGCACCTCCGCTGAAACGTGAATGGCGGCGCCGCTATCGGCGTTCAGGGCCTTCGCGCTGACCGACTGCGTATCAATCGCAGTTGAAGAGTAGGTGAACGTCGAATAGGAGAGGCCATATCCGAAAGGAAAGAGCGCGGAGTTCTGCTCATCGAGATAGCGCGAGTGGTATTTCTCTTCGCTGTTCGCGGGCGGATGGCCCAAGTCGACCTTCTCGGCAGGACGTCCAGTGTTGAGGACGTTATAGTAGAGCGGCTCCTGGCCTACCGCGCGGGGAAAGCTTACGGTGAGCTTGCCGCTGGGGCTTGCCTCGCCGAAAAGTATGCGGTCGAGTGCCGGTCCGGCCTGCACCCCGGGAAACCACGCCTCCAGAATGGCGGGCACATGCTCAGCCGCCCAGTTGAGCACCAGCGGACGTCCGCTGAAGACGATCAGGACTACGGGCTTACCCGCGGCGGCGACTTTTTCCAGCAATGCCTCTTGATTGCCGGGCAGGTCAAGGCGTGTGCGCGAGGCCGCCTCCCCGGTCATGAGACCGGCGTCTTCTCCCAGCGCAAGCACGACCAGATCGGCCTTGCGAGCAGCATTGATTGCCTCCGCAAAGCCCTGCTCGGATGAACCCACAATCTCCGTGCCCGGAGCATATAGTAATTGTCCGCCGATACGGGCCAAATGCTGCTGGAGCGCTGCCCGAAGCGTAATGACGTCCTTGGGATCTCCTTTGCCCGGCCAGGATCCAAGCATATTCTGTGCGCTGTCCGCGAGCGGCCCGACGAGCGCAATTCGCTTTACCGAAGCATTGATCGGCAGCACAGGCGCGCTCGCTTGTGCTGCCGCGTTCTTGAGCAGGACAAAAGATTCTTCAGCCGCCGTTCGAGCAGCCGCTACATGCGCGGGATCGATTCCCTGGGGCTGCGCACCAGAAGTGGCCGCGTAAGGATGCTCAAACAGGCCAAGCGCCAGCTTTACACGAAGCACGCGCCGCACCGCCTCGTCGAGTGTAGCCTGGGACACCTTCCCGCTCTGCACCAGCCCGGCAAGGTATTTGGCGTAGAGTCCGCCTTCCATGTCCATGTCCACGCCGGCATTGATCGCCTTTTGCGCGGCAATCGCGGGATCGTCGGCAATGCCGTGCGCCATCAGCTCGTTAATTGCCTGCCAGTCGCTTACCACCATCCCCCTAAAATTCCATTCTTTTCGCAATACATCGGTCAGGGTAAAGGGATTAGCGGAGGCCGGCATCTCGTTCAGCGAATTGAAGGCGCTCATAAAGGTTGCGGCCCCGGCATCGACCGTTGCCTGAAAAGGCGGCAGATAGACCTGGCGCAGCAAACGCTCCGGGATCTCCGCGGTGTTGTAATCGCGCCCACCCTCCGCGGCCCCATACCCGACAAAGTGCTTGGTGCAGGCAGCGATCGATTCCGGATCGTCCAGCCGCGCGCCCTGGTAACCGCGCACATAGGCCGCAGCCATGGCGGAGCCGAGATAAGGGTCTTCACCCGCTCCCTCAACGATCCTGCCCCAGCGGGCGTCCCGGGCGATGTCCACCATGGGGGAGAAGGTCCAGCGCACGCCTTCATGCGACGCTTCCCTTGCCGCGATGCGCGAGATGCGCTCCACCAGCGCAGGGTCCCAGGTTGCTGCCAGGGCGAGTGGGACAGGAAACTCTGTGCGATATCCGTGGATTACATCCAACCCAAATAGCAGCGGGATATGCAAACGGGACTTCTCAACCGCGATCTTCTGCAGCGCATTGGTTTCCGCTGCGCCGGTAAGGTTCAACACCGACCCGAGCGCGCCTTTGGCCGCGAGCTCACGATAATCCTCGCGCCCGGTACCCGGCCCGGTAGCCATGCCGTAGGAATATTGCACCAGTTGCCCGATCTTCTCTTCCTGCGTCATCTGCTGGAGCAGGGCGTTTGCCCTCGATTCGATCGTCGCGTCGTTCGCCCATGATGCAGGGGATGTCTGCGCCCAACCGGCGCCGCTGATGAGAACAACAATGGCAAGAACCCGATAGAAATACATGCTGGAAAGCTTCCTCCTGAAACTTAACAATGTACATCCTCCATTCGATGATTGGCTACGAGAGCGCTCACATTCTCCAGTCTGCGTGAAATTTCAATGGGCCTTGCCGACGCTGCCTTGCTTATATGCTTGCTGCAGGACGTAAAAGGCCTGCTTCTTTACCCCCTGGTCCGATATCAGCCCCTTGCGATTGAAATAATCCTCGATTCCGGGCAGCGGACGCCGCGGCGAGCGGAAATCCATCAGGATCCATGGAGTCATGCCTCGCATTTGCGGAATTCGATTCAGCATTACGAATTGATGCCGGTAGAGATTCGCCTGATATTCTTCCGTCCAGCGCGTCCCCGCATCGCCGTGAAGTCCGGCCTTCGCATCTCCGCCGAATTCGCTCACGATCATCGGTTTTTCATAAGCGATCTGCCAAACCGTCTGGTCCGCGTCCTCGGGTTTATGCTCGTACCACCCGATGTACTCGTTCACTCCAATCACATCGAGGGACTCTCCAAGGGCGTCGTCCACGATCTTCTTCATCCCCTCCGTCCGCACCAGCAGGGCGGCGGTGACCAGCCGCGTCGGGTCCTGTTCATGGGCGCTGGCAACCATTTTTTTCAGGAATTCGGTGCGCGCCGGCGTGGCCGGGGTCTCATTGGCGACCGACCATAGGATCACCGAGGCCTTATTGCGGTCGCGGCGAATCATCTCGTGCAGCTGTTGCAACCCCTTGGCAAGCACGGCGGGATTATCGAACTGGACTGCCCAGTAAACCGGGACCTCCGACCAGACGAGTAACCCCATCCGGTCGGCCAGGCGGGTCATCCGTTCATCGTGGGGATAGTGCGCCAACCGTACGAAATTTGCGCCGAGTTCATGCGCCCAGCCAAGCAGGGTTGCGGCGTCCTGCTGGCTGTATGCCCGGCCCGTGCGGTAAGGCGCTTCCGCATGGATGCAGATTCCGCGCAGAAATATGGGCGAGCCATTCAGCAGAATCTCCGTCCCTCGCGCTTCAATGGTGCGAAAGCCGACTTCATCTTCCAGCCGGTCGCCTCCGGCTTCAATCTGCACGCGATAGAGCTTGGGATTGTCCGGCGACCACAATTCCAGCTTTGGCGCGTTGAGATGAAACTGCGCGCGTCCATCTGCCTGCACGGCGGCCGTCTGCTTGATTCCCTGCTCCGGAATCGTAACGGTCACAGAGGTTCCCGGCGCTGCTCCGTCGAGGTGCGCCCATCCTTCCAGCTCCGTCTTGCTGCCGCGCTTTAACGAGAGCGCATAATCGTCCACGAACTGCGCCGGCACTTCCACCAGCGAGACATCGCGAGTAAGGCCGCCATAATTCCACCAGTCCGTCTGCAGGGTGGGCAGGCCGTCCGCCATACGCGTGCTGTCTACGGCAATCACGGCGAAATTTGCGCCGTCATGGACAATGTCCGTGATCTCGCAATCATAGGGGGTGAAACCGCCTTCATGCTCGCAGACCTTGGAGCCATTCACCCATACATAAGACCGGTAATTCGCCGCGCCTACGTGAAAGAACACCCGTGTTCCCGGTTGTTTTTGATAGGTAAAGTCCTTCTCGTACCACATGGGGCCTTCATAGAGGAACAGCGACTCGCGCTGGGTGTTCCAATCCCCCGGCACGCGCAGGGTTGGAGACTTCTGGAAGTCGTACTCAACCAGATCATTGGACGACCGTGGCTGTTGGTTTTTGAAGTAGCCGTTCGAGCGCAGCCCGCCATGGAAATCGTAAAGGCCGGTCGCGTACGGATCGTACATTGAGTGCCAGTCGCCATCCAGGCTGATGTTTTTGCGATGGTCCACGCTCACCAGCAAAGTAGGCGGATGCTCTTGGGCAGGGATGGTTTGAGAAAGAACGGCGCTCGAGAAAGAAAGAATCGTTGAGAGTACGAACGCAGCATTTCTAGTCCACATCTTTTGCTCCTGTGCCAACCGACAATGATTGAGGTTGCCTGTGCTGCCCGCTAGGGCAACCATGAAACCGTATCACAGATTGAAAGAGGATCAGCGAAACCGGGCCCGCCCTCTTGCGGAGGCTCACACTCGGAGCTTTGATTGTGTTTGCCGGGAATGGCGGTTGCGTTTAAGGTAGACAAAACTCTCTGACCATGAAGCTATGACAGCAAAAAAGACGACGAAAGGACCGAAGGCGGCTACAGTTGATCCGAGTTTTGCTCCGGTAGTGGCCGCGTTTGCCGATAAACGGGACGTGAAATGCGGAAAGATGTTCAGCTCCAACTCCGTCCTGAATGTGAACGGGAAGATCTTCGCCATGCTGACGCGGGGAAAGTTCGTTGCGAAGCTCCCCCGGCAGCGCGTTGACGAACTCGTGGACTCCGGCAAAGGGGAGCGCTTCGATCCCGGCCATGGACGTCTTATGAAGGAGTGGGTCGCGGTTGCTGCCGGTGCCGCCAACTGGATTGAACTCGCTAAAGAGGCCTACCTCTTCGTAAAGCGAGGCAAGTCGTAACCACACTGCGCGCTAAACGCGCACTCTCGCTCAGAACAATTTATTTTTTGTAAGTCTTCTGAAAGTTGTTCCTGGAATTCCAGACTGTAAAATTGCCGTCCGGCTGGGCGGAGACCTTGATGTAATGGCCTTCGGACTTCTCGTCCAGATTGGCGATCAGCTTATCGTCGGCAACGTTATGCTCCTTGCCGCCCTCGACGGAGTAGTGAAGCTGCCATAAATCTTGCAGGCCGGGAGAATCATGGATGGTCTGCCACGCGGACGGACTTCCTCCCTTACGGGCCCCGTTATTCATGATCGCCACGCGCGGTTGCAGCGCGTCGACAATGGCTTTGGAATTCGACTGCTCGAAGCCGTGATGGGTGGTTAGATACAGGTCCACGGTACCGACACGATTGTCAGGGCAAACCAGTTCCAGCTCTTTTTTCTTCGTCAGGTCGCCAAGATCGATGAAGCGAAATTTGCCATAGGTAAGCAGCACGCCGACTGAGCGCGCGTTTTCGGTATTGTCCACCGGAGGCTCGGGATTTGAGGCGCAGAGTGGGTTCGCCTGTCCTGCTCCCGCTAGAGGCGTGTTGATATGCTCGCCGGCAGCGGTCAGCACCTGGACATCCATTCCTTTGAATGGAATGTGGTCGCCAGGTTTTACGATGAGCCGCTTGGCGCGAGGCAGCACCTTCTCATAGGCGGCGAAGTCTTCGCGCGTGACGTCAGAATCTTCGAGGTTCGGTCCATGATCGACGAAGGTCCCGATCTTGATGCGATCGGCGAGTTGCGGCACTCCGCCCACATGGTCGCGATGGTAATGCGTGATCAGGACGTAATCGATTTGTTTCAGGTGGGCGGCTTTGGCCAGGCTTACGATGCGGTCGGCGTCCCTGCCATTGAATCCGGGCCAGCCGGTGTCGATCAGCAGAGATTGCCCGGCCGGATTGATGATGAGCGTTGCCTGCCCGCCCTCTACATCGATGGAATAAATCTGCAGCGATTTAGACGGCTGCGCCGAGGCCGCCGCAACCAGCAGCAGCCAGACACCAATAGCGAATACGAAGCGATGACCAGTGTGTCGCATGAGGAAGATATTATCATCCGCGTCTTGAGGCCTGCGGGCAAGTACGCGTTCCGGGGCAAACCGCGGATCCTTCGACTTGCGCTTGTTCGCAAGCTCGCCTCGCGCGGCGCTCAGGATGACTTCGCTCAGGCGGCTGCTTTTGTCAAAAAAATTAAACCTGCAACGCCAGCCGTGGCTGTTTTGCCGTATGATTACGGGGCGCTTATGAGAGCTCACTTCCTGCAACTTTCTTCCCTGCTGATGATTATCCTGTTCGGTATGACCTCTGCTGTGGTTTCCGCCCAGGAAAACAATAATCTGTCATTAATGCCGGCCCCGGCGAGCGCGCGCCCGGGCAGCGGCCAATTCGTAATCAATGACTCTTTTGCGATTGCCTTCCACGGCTACACCGAGCCCAGGCTGCAACGGGCGGGCGAAAGGTTTCTGAAAAATCTGTCGCTGGAAACCGGGATACGCTTCCATACCGACGCCGATGCGGCGCGCGCCAATTTCGTCCTCAACTGCAAGGGGCCAGGCGAGAAAGTGCAGACATTGGGGGAAGATGAGTCCTACCGTCTGGAGGTGACCTCCAGCGGGATCCAGCTTGACGCGCCCACACCGCTGGGACTGATGCATGGACTCCAGACATTTCTGCAACTCGTCCAGGTCACGCCGCAGGGATTTGCCGCGCCCGCCGTGGTGATCGAAGACAAGCCACGTTTTCCCTGGCGTGGATTGATGCTCGATGTCTCCCGCCACTTCTCGCCGCTGGACGTGGTGAAGCGCAACCTCGATGCCATGGAAGCGCTAAAGCTGAACGTCTTTCACTGGCACCTCTCCGACGATCAGGGCTTCCGGGTGGAGAGCAAGAGGTTTCCCAAATTCCAGCAACTCTCTTCCGATGGCTTGTACTATACCCAGGCCGAGGTCCAGGAGATCATCGAATACGCCCATGATCGCGGCATACGCGTCGTACCCGAGTTCGATATGCCGGGACACACCACCAGCTGGTTCGTCGCCTATCCTGAATTGGCCAGCGGCCCCGGCCCGTACCAGATTGAGCGCCACTGGGGCATCTTCAATCCCGCCATCGATCCCACGCGCGACTCCACTTATCAGTTCCTCGATGCATTGATCGGAGAGATGACGGCCCTCTTCCCCGACCAGTACTTCCATGTAGGCGGCGACGAGGTCAACGGCAAGCAGTGGGACAGCAATCCCCAGATCCAGCAGTTCATGCGCGCCCATGGCTTGAAGAAAAACGACGATCTTCAGGCCTACTTCAACACCCGTGTCCAGGCGATCGTGCAGAACCACGGAAAAATCATGGAAGGCTGGGACGAAGTGCTGAGACCGGACATACCGAAAGAGATCGTGATCCAGTCCTGGCGGGGACAAAAGTCGCTGGGCGATGCGGCGCGGATGGGATATCGCGGGCTGCTCTCCGCCGGATACTATCTCGACCTGATGCAGCCTGCCGCCCAGCATTATCTGGTCGATCCCTTTGACGATGGCGCCGCCAACCTGACTCCGGAGCAAAGGCAGCGCATCCTGGGCGGCGAGGCATGCATGTGGGCCGAATACATTACGCCTGAAAATGTAGATCAGCGTATCTGGCCCCGGGCGGCTGCGGTTGCCGAGCGTCTATGGTCGCCGCAAGATGTTCGCGATGTGGACTCCATGTATCGCAGGCTCGCAGTCGTCAGCCAGGGCCTGGCATGGCGAGGAATGAAGAATGAGTCGTCATATCCATTCATGTTGCAGCGTATGAGCGGGAAAAACGATATTCAAACTTTGAAAGTATTGGGAGACGTTTTGGAGCCGGTAAAACAATATACCCGCGGACAATTGGGCATTGACTATACCAGCTTCACTCCGCTGAACCGCCTGGTCGATGCCGTCCCGCCGGAGAGCCAGACCGCCAGGGAATTCTCGAAACTGGTGGACCGGATCATCGCAAAACAGGCGTCATCCGATGAAATCAATACCGCCCGCACTTGGCTGACCGCCTGGCGCGACAACAATAAGCAGCTTCAACCGATCCTTCAGAAGTCTATGCTGTTGCAGGAAATTGTTCCCTTATCGCAACACATGGAGGGGGTTGCAAGCGCGGGGCTGCAAGCGCTGGATTATTTGAGCTCCGGGAAGCACGCCCCTGCCGAATGGAGAAACCAGCAGCAGGCGCTTTTGCAAAACGCAAGAAAGCCGACCCAGGCAGCGCTTTTGAATATGGTGGTCCCTTCCGTTCTGAAGCTGGTATACGCGGCCAGCGGCAATCAATAGCTGTAAAGATGCGCGTGAATACATTCCGTCCTGCGAATCGGCGCGCGCTTCAACCGGAGAGGGACAATAAATAATGCATCCTGGGCAGCGGTATTTGGTAAAGCCAGACTTGCAGGTGGATCTGTCGCAATACGATCCGGACGATACCGGCGCCTTTGCCGATAAGCAGGAGGCCCTGGCCGAGCTGAAGACCCATCGCAAAAAATTGATCGATCTGCAAAACCTGCTCTACGCTGAGGGGAAACATGCGCTGCTGGTCGTGCTGCAGGCGATGGATGCTGGAGGAAAAGACGGTACCATCAGCCACATCTTCTCGGGAGTGAATCCTCAGGGATGTTCGGTCACATCGTTCAAGGTCCCCACCGAGCTCGAGCTCAAGCACGATTTTCTGTGGCGCGTCCATAAAGCAGTACCTCCGATGGGGATGATCGGCATCTTCAACCGCTCGCATTACGAAGATTTGCTGGTGGTCCGGGTGCATCAAAAGCTCTCTCAGCAAGAACTGAAGCGCCGCTTTCAGGAGATCAACGACTTCGAGCAGATGCTGGCGCATCGCGGGACCACCATCGTCAAGTTCTTCCTGCATATCAGCAAGGAGGAGCAACACCGCCGTTTCATGAAGCGTTTGCAGGACCCGCAGCGCAAGTGGAAGGTCAGCGAGAGCGACTTCAAGGAGCGCCGCTACTGGGACAATTACCAGCGGGCCTATGAAGACGTCTTCCGCCATTGCAGCACCGAGGTCGCGCCCTGGTATGTGGTGCCGGCCAATAAGAAATGGTTCCGCAATGTGACCATCTCTCAGATCCTGGTCAAGACCCTGGAAGAGCTGAAGATGAGCTATCCCAAACCTGCATTGAAGAAGCCGGCGCGCTTCGACTGATACGAACAATACTGTCTTCCTGAGCGAGTACGCACCTGAATGTTCCACGCACGAATCGAAGGATCTGCAGTTCGCATTACACTCGCCCTCATCACACCTCAGATTCAAAAACGCCGGTAATCGGGCACAAATTACTGCGGTAATGAGCGCAGGAAAGTTGTGTGCCCATCTTCGGCGATGAAGTCTACATAATCACAGAGCTTCCAAATTCCGCAATTGAATTCATGAGGAAAATTTAAGCTATGTGGCGTCCCCGCACCCAGATCCTGCTAACTTTGGTTTTTGCATCTGGCCTTTGCCTTGCGCAGCAATCGACGCAACCCGCTTCGGGCAACAATGCAGCGCAGACTTCCTCTTCTGCGACGCAGGCCTCGCCTGCTCCGGCTTCCGGCAGCGATGGGCAATCGACCAATGGCAGTGCGGTTAACAACGTCCAGACCAGCCCGCCGGCGACTCCGGGATACGACAACATACCCGTTCCCGACTCTGCCCAGCCGGCCGTCAAGCCACAAGCCTCGGTCGCCGCTTCTAATCCGGCCTCCCCGAACGATTCTTTGCCCCCGACGGGATTCAGCTCCTACACCAGCGTGAGCGGACAACATGATTCTTCCACCGGCTGGTCAACAGTGCTCAATTCCAGCCTGCGGTATGACTTCAATCCGATCTTTGGGATGGAGGTGGGAGTGCCACTCTACCTGATGCACAACGGCTACGACAGCGCGGTCCCGGTCAGAGGCAAGAAAAACCCGCCCATCGTCACCAGTTACAATTCTTTGGGAGACGTGGCGGTCACGTTAAACTTTGCCGTCCCAAAATCCGCCGTAGGGTATAGAAGCACCATCATGGGGACCGCTCCTACCGGAGACACCTCGTCGGGCATCAGCACAGGCCGGCCGACCGTCGATTTCAACAACCATTTCGACCATAGCTTTGGTCCTGTAAGCCCGTTGCTTGAATTGGGCGTTGGCGATTCCAGCACTCTGATCAACAAGAGAGTAAGACGTCCGTTCACCACCCTCGGCGCGCTTTCGCATTTCATGGCCGGCGCCGGCTTCGATTTATTCAAAGATTTCAACTTCCAAGCCGACGCTTACGAGAACCTGCCAATCGGCAACCAGAAGGTTTACCGCACGGAATATGTGCGCTATCGAACCGCTACCGGCGCGGTCCGCCTGAGGCGCGTCAGAATCGGGTATCCGGGATTAACCGAAGACAATGGCTGCGAGGGCACGCTCAGCACTCCTCTGGGGCCTTTCATGGATCTCTCCGCCACCTACGACCGCAGCTTCCGGCAGAAACTGGACACAGTATCTGTCACCCTGGGATTCCGCATCCGCAAGAGCCAGTCCAAACACAAGGCGCAGTAAGAATCGAAGCGCGGATGGCGGTCCCATTTGGTGACTTCCGTACATGTACCTCCGGGAATTGCCGACCGGCAGAACTTCCCGGTAGCTTATGGGTTCCATCCAGCAGCAGTTTTAATTCACTCAATTTGGAGGAAATGAACAATATGCGACCCATCTACTTAGCCTCACCGCTTTTCATCGCCATGCTGGCGGCAACCGGCGCCGTAGCCCAGAGCAGCACTAGCGCTGGCGCGGACACAACTACCACAGCCACCACCTCCACCCCAGCAACCCCGTCGGATGTGGATAAAGACAAGGCCGATCTGAAGGCTGACCGGGCCGACAAGCGCCAGGACCTTAAGGACGTTCGCAGCGATGTGAAGGACCGCAACGAAGATCGCCAAGACCGCAATAAAGACCGCCGTGACCTGCGCAAGGACGAACAGAAGCTCGATCAGGCCCAGAAAGAGGGCGACAAAGACGATGTACGCAAAGACCGGGCCGAGCTTGCCAAAGATCGCGCCGATCTCAAGAAGGACAACAAGGACCTGCGCGCAGACAACAAAGATCTGGCGAAGGACCGCCACGATCTGCGCAAGGACAAGCGCGACATCCGCCATGACCGTCGCGACAAACGTCGCGACCACCGCGGCCACTAAAAATCACGGTCATTACAAATCAAGGGCGAAGGTCCTCCACTTCGCCCTTCTTCGTATCGCTGCCATCAACTCATCTCGTAGACGTAAGAGGCGCTGCCACTGCATCCCCGATCCCGAGTCACCCGCCGGCGGCGTAGCCCGATTCTCAAAACCCCAACTTCCCGCCACAATGTTCACCACGTTCACCTTTTGCGTGCAACACCTTTTGCTTTCAGTACTATGCAGGGGTGAACATTGTAACAACCGATGTTCACCAATGTTCACCACGTTCACCTTTTTGCATTATTTGTTGTGCAATGGCCGGAGATGACCTTGGAAGCTGAGGGCGAGCCGCTGCCAAAAGCGTTCGAGGCGTCGGGATGTTAATCGAAGTGAATACTAAATGCAAAGAACTTTTTTTGGGATTGGCGAGGAGTTCCAGCCAGGCGCCCCACTCATCGTGGTGTTCGATGAGTGGGTATCAGGATAAGAGACTGGCACAACCGGTCCATCTGCACAACGCCTATTCTGTCGAGCGCGTGGTCTGGAACGCGGCGGCTGGTCGACAATATTCCCATCTGCCAAAAGCGAACGTCTTTATTGTAGGAATATTGAATCGGCTTCGGGATGAGTTGATCGTCGCAGGAGAGTCTTGGCTCAATCCTCCTCTCATAATCGCTGCTTTTTCCTGCCTGTATTTAGTTTACGAAGCAAGCTCCACAATGGCTGCTCCAGGTCCTCTATAGAAAGGCTCCTCCCGTAATACTTTGAGCATCGCTCCAGCAACTCATCTGCGGTTGACATTGAAACATCCCAAATCGTCGCTTCGTCACTGACAAATAGGGGCTCTTCGTCATATAAAATGTTCTTAAAGAACTCTTTGGCTTCTTCAGAAACTTTTTGCATTTCGTGGTCCTTACTGAACTCCATGGCCAGGCCTCCTCAGTCCAGAAGAAATGATATGTTGGCGGGTGTTGCCCGTGCTGGGCCGGTACGACC